>JBKPCL010000194.1:0-11054 GCA_046727335.1 Actinomycetota bacterium | reverse complement strand
CGGCGCGTCGCGACGGACGGCATGACGCCGCTCATGTTCCAGATGCTCTCGAGCGTGATGGCGGATGCGTCATTCGTCGACGCCGGACCCTTGATCGCACAACTTTGGTTGGAACCATCCGCCGAACGCGTGGAAGGGGTGCGCGCGGCCGCAGCCGTCGCCCGGGCCGGCCTCGATGCAATGGCCCAGGCGCTCCGCCCGGGAACGCGAGCGCGGATACTGCGGGGCGCGTGCGCGGCGACATTCGCGGAGCGCGGCGTCACCACTCCGGCGTTCGAGGCGGTGGCGGCGCCCCTCGAGGGCGGTGGCTCCACGTGGCTCCCACCGGAGCGGTTCTTCGGCGAGGGCGAGCCCGTGGTGCTGCGGGCCGGAGCGCTCCGGGAAGGCTGGGAAGCTTCGGTCGCACGCTCGTACGTGGTCGGCGAGCCGTCCCGTGAAGTGGACGATCCCGCAGGTTGGGACGACATGAGAGCGCGCTGCACGAGCGGCGTGACGATCGGCGAACTGCGCGCCGAGGGTGCGATCGCGTGCGGGGTCGGCGGCGGCGTCGAGCCCTGGGAGGACGACGTCGCGCTCCAACCCGGCATGGTCATTGCCCTGGAGTTGCAGCACGGAACGCGGCTGCGCCAAGACGTCCTGCTGGTCGCCGACGGTCCGCCAGAGCTTCTTACTGGCTAAGCCGAGGACAGGGGCGCAGCCTCTCAGCGACCGATCTGTTCGCGACCTCGGGCAACGACTTGTTCGCGACGCGCCTCGATCGATGCCGGATCGAACCCCGGCCCTTCCCAGTCGCGGCTCACGCGCGCTTCGATCTCCCACGCCTCGTCGATCGTCGTCGCGCTCACCTCGTTGTAGGTCTGCAGCATGCGGCGCACGCCCGCTTGATCGTTCGACACGACGTCGGCCGCCAGCTTCCGGCAGAAGGGCAAGAGCTCGTCGTGCGGGACGACGTGATTCACGAGTCCCCACACGAGCGCGGTCTCCGCGTCGACGTAGTTGCCCGTGATGCTCATCTCGCGCGCCCGCGCGACGCCGATGCGCTGGGGCAGCAGAACCGTCAAGCCCCATCCCGGCATCACACCGACGCGTGCGTGAGTATCGGAGAAGCGGGCGCGATCCGAGGCGATGAGGAAGTCGCAGTTCAACGCCACTTCGAACCCGCCGGTCACCGCGACGCCGTTGATCGCGCCGATCAGTGGCTTCGTGCGAGGCGGCAATGCGCCACGGAACGGCAGCCGGCCGTCGGCCGTGCGCTCCCCGACGTCGGCGAAGCTTTCGCCCTGCTGCACCTGACCTGCACCGAACTCCTTCAGGTCGACGCCGGCGCAGAATGCCGGATCGGTGCCCGTGAGGATCATCACATCGACGGCATCGTTCGCATCGCATTCGGAGACGACCTGGGGCAGCCGGCGGCGGACTTCCCGGTTCAACGCGTTGCGCGCCTCCGGCCGGTTCAGCGTGATGGTCGCGACCCGGTCGACGACCTCGCAGAGCACGACATCACGCGACATCGGCGCTCCGGAAGTCGAAGGCGACTTTGATCGCGCCCGACTGGTCCTGGGTCGCGAGCGCGGTGAATGCGTCGCGCCAGTCGTCGAGCCGGAACGTGTGGGTCAGCATGCTCCCGAGATCGACCCGGCCGTCGGCGACGAGCTGCAGGTAGTGCTCGATCCCGTGCCGGCGTGCGCCTTCGACCTCCTCGAAGCCGAAGGCGTTCGACCCGACCATCGAGATCTCCTTGAAGTACAGGGGCGTGTCCTCCCAATAGGTCGGACCGTGCACCCCGGCCTTCACGAGGGTGCCGCGTGCCTTCAGGACGCGCGTCCCGACCTCGAACGTCTCCTTCTTGCCGATCGTGTCGTACACGACGTCGATCCCACCCGGGTACGCCATCGGCAGCCCGTCGCTCTGACGGAGCACACCGCCGGACCATGCCGCCGCCTGTTCGATGACGCCGGAAGCCGGCTCGTGGCCGATCACCGTCGCATCCAGCTTGCGCGCGAGCTCGGCCTGCGCTTCGAACCGCGCGACGACGAGCACCTCGACGTCGGGATACAGCGCGCGCAGAATCGCGGTCGCGCACGTCCCGAGCGCACCGGCGCCATACACCATCACTCTGCCTCCCGGCGTGGGCGGATGGCGCGTCACGGAATGCAGGGAGACCGCGAACGGGTCGGCGAAGACCGCGAGCTCGTCGGGCACCGACTCGGGGACTTTGAACAGTTGCGAATCGTGCGCCGGCATCAGCTCGGCGTAGCCGCCGCTCGCATCGCTCGACGTGCCGATATGGATGCCCGGCGCGATCGGACCAGTGGCGAACGACCAGCACAGGCTGAAGTCGCCTCGCTCGCACGCCGGGCAAACCGGCGACACGCCGCGCGGGCCACACGACAGCCAGGGGTTGAGCACGACCCGGTCTCCGACGTCGAGTCCTTCCGCCTCCGGGCCGAGCGCGACCACGTCGGCAACGACTTCATGACCCAACACCTGCGGCAACGAGAAGAACGCCTTCATCGGATTGTCAGGGCTCGCGACTTCGCCCCAGTCCATGAACACCTGCTTGGCGTCGGATCCGCAGATGCCGGTCAGGCGCGGCCGCGTGACGACCCAGTCCGGTAACAGGAAGCCGGGATCGTCGAGCTCGACGAGCCGCATCGGCGTCTGTGCGAGCCCGCGCACCAGATGGTTCTCGGTCTCGGGTATGGGAGTGGGATCCGGCCGGACGCCGTACAGCAGCGCTTTCACGGACGGGAATCTAGATGCCCGCTCTTGGCGCGTGTATCGGCGCCTCAGATCGTGAACGCCATGCGGTCGATGATTCGCTTGCCGAGCGCGGCATCGCCGTCGACCTTCACCCATCCGTCGGCGCGCGCCCGACCGCCGCTCCATCTCCCGCCTGCGAGGCGCGCGAAGGTGCGGCGGTCGAGGTCGATGCGCACGGTCGGCGACGCCGGCACGTGGTCGAGCAGGGTGGCGCGACCTTCGGGTGGGACGCCCACGGCCGCAACGATGGGCGCCTCGCCCATGACCTCGAAGACGACCGTCGCTTCCGGAGGCGCGGCAGCCTTCTTGCCGACGACGTAGGGCAGACCCTTGGCCACGATCTTGCGCAGCGAGAGGTCCGCCACGGGTCCGTCGACGAAGCCGGGACGGTCGAGCGCCTCGCGCATGTCCTGGTCGTGATACCAGCAGTCGAACACGCGGATCTCCATGAACTGCCGGTAAGGCCCGCGTCCTTCGGGTGTGAAGCCTTCTTTCTCCCATTCCTCGGCAGACAGCGCACGCAACGCGTCGAGACGAGCGTTGGTGACGTTGCGGAAGTCGGCGAGCACTTCGGCGCCGGGCTGATTGCGATACGCAACGACCCACTGTTCGTTGAACTTGCCGAAGTCGTTCTGCACGTGCGGCGCGTTGCCGACCTCGACGGTCGGTGGTTGGACGCCGCGCAGCATGTTCTCGGTGCCGATCATGTGCGCGACGTGGTCTTTCACTGACCAGCCCGGGCAGTCGGTCGGTCGGTTCCACTCCGCTGCCGTCAAACCGTCGCCGAGCGCGGCGACGTCGGCCCACACGGTCTCGAGTTGTGCGATTACAGGTTCGGTCACGCTCCGGACGGTAGCCCCGAGGCAACGGGCACGACTCGGAGCAGCCGCCCGGCGACGCCCGAGATCTTCGAGCCGCCGCCGTCGCGCGCCGCGCCGCGCACCGCCGCTGACGGCATCACGACCGCCGAATCGGCGGTCACGAACGTGAGCTCGTCCGCCGCAGGCGCGAGCGCGACGAGCGGCCCGCGTGCTTTGTCGACCTTGGCGGCCTTCACACCGGCGCCGCCGCGCGCCTGCACCGGGAAGTCGTCGATCGGCGTGCGCTTCGCGTAGCCCTCGGCCGTCGCGATCACGACGACCTCCTCGGGCGCGACCGCGCACGCACCGACGACCTGGTCGCCGGCCTTCAGCCTGATGCCGCGGATCCCGCCCGCGCTCCGCCCGACCGGGCGGACGTCGCCTTCGGCAAACCGGATGCCGTGGCCGTTCGCCGTCACGAGCAGCAGCTCGTAGTCGTCCCAGCCGGGGAAGACGTTGACGACCCGATCGTCGCCGGCGAGCTTCATTGCCACGACACCACTCTGGCGATCCGACACCTCGGCGAACTCGGCGAGCGAGGTGCGCTTCACCCCGCCCGATCGGCTCACGAACACGAGATTCGGGTGTTCGGTGTGGAGCCGGGCGTCGAGCACGGCGACCACCTGTTCGCCATCGCCGAACTGGAAGAGGTTCTGCGCGGCGGTGAGGCGATCCTTCGGGAGCTCGTGCACAGCGGCCCGGTAGGCGCGTCCGCGGTCGGTGAAGAACAGGACACCCGACAGCGCCGATGTTTCGATCACTTGCGCGACCGCGTCGCGCTCGCCGGGCTGTGCGACCTTTGCTGCTCGCGCCCGTTCCGGAACGGCCTTGACGTAGCCGCGCGCCGTCATGGTCACGACGTACGGCTCATCTTCGACAAGCGCGCCGACGTCGATGGCGCCCGTGTCGTCGTCGATGATCTGCGTCCGGCGGAGTCCCTTGTGCGTGTCCCGGATGGCCGTCAGCTCGTCGCGGATGACGCCCATGAGCACGTCGCGGCGGGCAAGGATTCGGCGCAGCTCGCGGACCGTGCGCTCGAGCTCCTGCTTCTCGTCGGCGAGCTCCTGACGGCCGAGCTGGGTCAGCCGTCCGAGCGGCATGTCGAGGATGTGGTTCGCCTGGATCTCGCTGAAGCCGAAGCGGCCGCGCATGAGCGCGGCCCGCGCCGCGGCCCGATCTTTGGATCCGCGGATCGTCTTCACGATGGCGTCGATCATGTCGACGGCCTTGAGCAGCCCTTCGACGATGTGCAGTCGGGCCTCGGCCTTCTCGAGCCGGTATTGCGTCCGCCGCGTGACGACCACAACTTGGTGGTCGATCCATGCGTGCAGTGCCTCCTGCAGGTTGATCGTGCGCGGCACGCCGTCGACCAACGCGACCATGTTCACCGGGAAGGTGGTCTGGGCGGGCGTGTGCTTGAACAGGTTGTTGAGCACGATCTGGGGGTTGACATCCGCGCGCAGCTCGATCACCAGCCGCGTCTTGCCCTGGCCGGATTCGTTGCGAATGTCGCGGATGCCGTCGATCTTGCCCGCCTCGACGAGCTCGGCAAGCTTGCCGGCGATGCCGTCGACGCTCGTTTGGAACGGGACATCCGTGAGCACGATGGCTTCGCCGCCGCGGCGCACCTGCTCGATTTCGTGGGCGGCACGCACGCGCAAGGTGCCGCGGCCTGTGCGATACGCATCGGCGATGCCGTCACGGCCCATGATGAAGCCGCCGGTCGGGAAGTCGGGACCCTTGACGATGCGCATGAGCTCGCTGAGCGTCGCGTCGGGCTTGTCGATGACCTTGAGCGCGGCGTTGCACACCTCGGCCAGGTTGTGCGGCGGAATGTTCGTCGCCATCCCGACGGCGATGCCCTGTGCACCATTCACGAGCAGGTTCGGGAACCGGGCCGGGAGCACGACGGGCTCGCGACCGGACGCGTCGTAGTTCGGCTCGAAATCGACGGTGCCTTCGTCGATCCCCGCCAACATCTGCATGGCGACGTTCGAGAGCCGGCACTCCGTGTACCGCGACGCCGCCGGAGGATCCGACGGCGAGCCGAAATTCCCGTGCTTGTCGATCAATGGGGCCGTCAGCGAGAACGACTGACCCATCCGCACGAGCGCGTCGTAGATCGCGGCGTCGCCGTGCGGATGGTAGTTCGCCATCACGTCACCCACGACGCGCGCGCACTTCACGAACGCGCGGTCCGGACGCAGGTTCGCGTCGTGCATCGCCCACAAGATTCGCCGGTGCACGGGCTTGAGGCCGTCGCGCACGTCGGGCAGCGCGCGCGACACGATGACGCTCATCGAGTACTCGAGGAATGCGGCTTCGACCTCTTCGGCGAGCGTCCGCGTCTCGATGTCGGCGGCGTCGAGCGTCAGTTGGGCAGTCGGCGTCTTCCGTCGGGCCATTGCATCGTCCCTATACGTCGAGGAATCGGGCGTCCTTGGCGTTCTGCTGGATCCACAATCGCCGGGCGTCGACATCGTCGCCCATGAGGACCGAGAGCACTTCGTCGACGATCGCCGCCTGGTCGACGTCGATCTGCACGAGGTGGCGCGTCGCCGGATCCATGCACGTCTCGCGCAGCTCGTGCGGATCCATCTCGCCGAGACCCTTGAAGCGCGCGAACGCGAGCTGGCGATTCGGATGCTGCTCCATCAACCGCAGGCGCGCGCTGTCGTCGGGCACGTACACCTTCTGGCCGTTGAGCTCGAGGGAATATAACGGTGGCTGGGCGACGTACAGGCGGGCGGCCTCCACCAACGCGGACATGTGCCGGTAGAAGAACGTGATCAACAACGTGCGGATGTGACCGCCGTCGACGTCAGCGTCGGCGAGCACGATCACCTTGCCGTACCGCACTTTGGCGAGGTCGAAGTCGGCGCCCAGGCCTCCGCCGATCGCCGCGATGAGCGACTGGATCTCGGTGTTGGCGACCACCTTGTCCATCGACGCCCGTTCGACATTGAGGATCTTGCCCCGCAGCGGAAGGATCGCCTGCGATCGCGGGTCACGGGCGTCGCGCGCCGAGCCGCCCGCCGAGTCGCCCTCGACGATGAACAGCTCCGTATTGTCGCGGCCGCGCGTGGCGCAGTCGGCGAGCTTGTCCGGCATGCCGACGCCGTCGAGAGCGGTCTTGCGACGGGTCAACTCACGAGCCTGCTTTGCCGCAGAGCGCGCCCGAGCCGCGTTCGACGCCTTCTGCACGATCGCCTTCGCCGGGTTGGGATGCTCCTCGAGCCAGCGCCCGAAGTGCTCGTTGGTCGTGCGCTCGACGAGCGACCGCATCTCGGTGTTGCCGAGCTTCGCTTTGGTCTGGCCTTCGAACTGGGGAACCGCGAGGCGCACCGACACGATCGCGGTCAGGCCCTCGCGCACGTCATCGCCCTGGAACGCGCCGTTGCTGCCCTTCACGAGATTGCGCGCCCGCGCATACCTGTTGATCGCCTGGGTGAGCGCGCGTTTGAAGCCTTCCGCGTGCATCCCGCCCTCGGTCGTCGAGATGCCGTTCGCGAACGAATGCAGACCTTCGTGGTAGCCGGTATTCCACTGCCACGCGACCTCGACCTCGCCCTCGGGACCTTCGTCCGCGAAGTACCCGACGTCCTTGAACAACGGCTCCTTCGACAGGTGGAGGTGACGGACGAAGTCGATGATCCCGGCGTCATTGCAGAATGTCTGTGACTGCTTGTGCCCGGGCCGCTCGTCGTGGAACGCGATCGTGAGGCCGCGATTGAGAAATGCCATGACCTGCAGCCGCTCGGTGATGGTCGAGGCGCGGAATTCGGTTTCCTCGAAGACGTCGGGATCGGGCCAGAACATGACCGTGGTCCCGGTGTGACCCCGCTTCGACGGCCCGACGTTCTTCAACGGTCCTGTCGGCACGCCGGGTCGCACGGCACCGCCCCGCGCTCGCTCGACGGCGTATTCCTGGCGCCAGGTGCGGCCGTCGCGGTCGATCTCGAGCACGACTCGGCGCGACAGGGCGTTCACGACGGATACGCCGACGCCGTGCAGGCCGCCGGAGACCTTGTAGCCGCCTCCCCCGAACTTGCCGCCGGCGTGCAACGTGGTCATGACGATCTCGGCCGCCGACCGGCCCTTGTATTGCGGATGCTCCTCGACGGGGATCCCGCGACCGTTGTCGGCGACCCGCACACCACCGTCGGCGAGCAGCGTCACGTCGATGCGCGTGCAATGCCCTGCCATCGCTTCGTCGACGGCGTTGTCGACGACCTCCCAGACCAGGTGGTGCAGACCCGTCGGACCCGTCGACCCGACGTACATGCCCGGCCGCTTGCGCACGGGGTCAAGTCCTTCGAGCACCTGGATGTGCGCGGCTGAGTAG
This sequence comes from Actinomycetota bacterium, assembly GCA_046727335.1. Taxonomy (GTDB): domain Bacteria; phylum Actinomycetota; class Acidimicrobiia; order IMCC26256; family PALSA-610; genus JBKPCL01. The sequence continues at coordinate 3,086 of JBKPCL010000194.1, read as the reverse complement.
TCACCCGATCCACGTCCTCGCTTGGGAGCCGCCTGCGCCGCGGTCGCACGAGCCATAACCCCACGGTAGGGGACGGGTGTGACGAATTCGCGGTTCGGCGGTCAGGACAAGGCTGCGTCGTCGGGCCGTCGCGCCGGACCGAACGCGGCTCCCGATCCGTAGTCGCAGCCGAGCTGCGCCAGTCGCTCCGCGTCCGAAGGCGCGACCACACCGGTCGCGAGCGTCATGCGACCGAGCGCGCGCGCGAACCGAAGCACGCTTGTGACGAGCGCGGTGCCGACGTCGTCCTCTCCCGCGAGCGCGTCGACGAGCCGGCCGGCAAACGTGACGGTCTTGGCCGGGAGCCGCCGCAGCTGTTCGAGCGACGACACACCTGCGCCGAAGTCGCGCAGCGCGACGCCGACTCCCAGATCGCAGAACGCGTGCACGGCACGACTGGCGCCGTCGAGATCCTGCGCCAGCGCGGCCTCGGGAACGCCGAGCCAGCACCGATCGCGCCTCGCCTCGTATTGCCCGAGCAGCTCACGCACCTGGTTCGGGAAGTCCGGTGCGAGCACGGTGCTCGGCGTCAGCGCGATCGACAACCCGGGCACGGCATCGGCGTCGCGCTCGATCTCCCAACGAGCGAGGAGCTCGAGCGTCGTCTGGATCAGCGCGAGGTCCATCGCCCGCGCCATCCCCGTCTCGGCGAAGACACGCGTCGCCGCGTGCGCGTCGTGGAGGCCGGCGCGCACCCAATCGAGCTCGCAGTCGAACCCGACCACGCGGCGGTCGGCGAGCCGCACGATGGGAGACAGCAGGAGAGGAAGCCGATCGTCCTCGAGCAGCCGGGACACGGTGCGGACGACTCGTCGCCGTTCGGAGAGCTCCTTGCGCAGGTCGTCGTCGAATGTGTCTGCCCGGCCGCGGCCGCGCCGCTTCGCGCGGTACGACGCCACGTCGGCGTTCGACAGCAACTGCTCACCGCTGATGGGCTCGTCGCCGCGGGCTGTTGCGATACCGATGCTCCCGCTGATCGAGAGCTCGTGGCCGTCGACGACGAACGGTTGCGCGATCACCTCGAGGACACGCTCCGCGAGCTCGTTCGCGACGTGCGCCGACTGGAGTTCGGCGCAGTAGATGACGAACTCGTCGCCCCCGAGCCGTACCACCACGTCGGATCCGCGCACACAGCCGCGCAAACGCTGGGCGACTTGTATGAGGAGATCGTCACCGACGGCGTGACCGAGCGTGTCGTTCACGCGCTTGAAGCCGTCGAGGTCGATGAAGAGCACTGCGACCTCGGTGCCGCCGCGCCGGACGCGAGCCAGCCCGCGATCGAGATGGTCGAACAGCACCGGCCGGCTTGCGAGACCCGTGAGTCGATCGTGCGTCGCGTCATAGGCGAGGCGCTCGGCGAGGTGGTGCTGTTCGGTCACGTCCTCGATCTGGCTGACGAGGTGCAACGGCAGTCCGCCGTCGTCTCGAACCACCGACGCGCTCGCGCGACCCCAGATCCACTCGCCGTCGAAGCGACGAAGGCGCAGCGTCAAGCTGTACGACGACCTCTCGCCGGCGAGGAGCGTCCGGTGTGCCTCGGTCACGCTCTCGAGGTCGTCGGGATGGACGAAGCTGAACAACGTCGATTCGAGCAGGTACTGCTCGGCGGACCCGAGCATCAGGCACGTCGCGCGGTTGACGCGCAGGAAGCGAGATTCGCAGTCGAGGACGTGGATGCCGACGGTCGCGTGCTCGAAGACCTGCTCGAAGCGCGCCTCGGCCTCGTGCAGCCGGGCGGCCGCCCGCCGTCGTTCGGTGAGGTCGCGCACGTTGACGAGCAGTCCCCCGACGGCGGAGTCGGACATGAGGTTGGTCGTGGTGATCTCGACCTCGCGCCAGCTCCCGTCGGCGTGCTTGACGCGCAGTTGCTCGGGCGGGAACGGACCGGGGTATTGCACCGCGAGTCCGATGAGCTCGCTGACCCACCTCACGTCATCGGGATGGAGCAGCTCGTACACAGGGCGTCCGACATGATCTTCGGGACGGCGACCGAGCACCCGTTCCGCAGCAGGGCTGCAGTACGTCAGGAGCCCGTGCTCGTCGATGACGACGACGATGTCGTTCGAGCTCTCCAGCAGCCGGCGCACGCGTTCATCGTTCGCGGCGACGAGGTCGGCCATGAGCCGGCGGCTCGTGACGTCCTCCACCGTGCCGAGATAGCCGGTGACCGTGCCGTGATGATCGACGAGCGGCGTCGCGTGCGCACTCACCCACACGTCGAGGCCGTCGGCGTGCCGAAACCGGAACTCACCGACGAAGCTGGCCCCGTCCGACACCGCGCGCTGCAGTTGATCGTCGAACACCAGCAGGTCATCCGGGTGCAGGAACTCGCGCCAACCGAACCCGAGCGCGACTTCGCTGCGGCAGCCGGCCAGCCGACACCACTGCGGGTTCACGAACGTGCAGCGGCCGTCGATGGCGAGCTGGTAGATGCCAACCGGGCTCTCGGCGACGAGCATGCGCAGTCGCGCCTCGCGCTCGAACACCGTGTGGTCGATCGCGCGCACGAGGACGCCTTGCACGTCCGGGTGGTCGAGCAGGTTGCGGAACGCGAGGGTCATCACGTGCCAACCGTCTTCGTCATGCTTGGCACGCGCACCGACGGTGACGTCCGTGTTCGGCGACCGCCTGCAGGTTTCGAACGCCGCCACGATCGGTCCGTAATCGTCGGGATGCACCCAATCGCCCAGGCGAGTGCTCGTATCGCCCGCCCGCCGGAAGCCGGCGCGGAGGCCATGATCGGGGAACATGAAACGCGGGCGCAGGTCCGCGTCCAAGATCGCGACGGTGTCGACGAGCGCCATGAGGACCTCGGGATCGCGGACGTCGAGCGGTGCCACGTCGCCCCCAGCGGGCGCGAAGACGTCCGGCACAGTCGCCACGAACGGGTCATCGGCAGGCCGCCAGGTCCGCCTTATCGCGGTCAGGGCCCGATGGCGCCACCATCACCGGATTTGCTACATCTCTCTCGATGACGACCGTGTTCCCGAACCCTGAAGCCTTGGTCGACGCCGTCGGCACCGACCTCGGCGCCACCGACTGGGTGA
>JBKPCL010000193.1:0-6636 GCA_046727335.1 Actinomycetota bacterium | reverse complement strand
TACGGTGGGTGGTCGACCTCGCGGCACGCGGGATGGAAGGAGCAGCGGCGCATGACCGGCACGAAGCTCGACACGACCGCCCTCGAGCTCGACTTCGAACAGCACCGAGCCGAGCTGACCGCGTACTGCTATCGCATGCTGGGCTCGGCGTTCGAAGCCGAGGACGCCGTCCAAGAGACGTTGGTGCGCGCGTGGAGGGGCTTCGACGGCTTCGAAGGCCGTTCGTCGGTGCGGTCGTGGCTCTACCGCATTGCCAGCAACGTCTGTTTCGACATGTTGAAGGGTCGCCAGCGCCGCGCGCTGCCGATGGATCTCATGGGGATCGGCAAAGCCGACGGCCCGGTCGACCCGCCGCTGCCGGAGCGCACATGGATCGGGCCGATTCCCGATGCTCGCGTCATGGCGACCGACGATCCCGCGGAGGAGGCCGTCACGCGGGAATCGGTGCGGCTCGCCTTCATTGCCGCCTTGCAGCATCTTCCGCCGCGCCAGCGCGCCGTGCTGATCCTGCGCGAGGTGCTCAAGTGGAAGGCGAGTGAGGTCGCAGAGCTGCTCGACACCTCCGTCGTGTCGGTGAACAGCGCGTTGCAACGGGCACGCGCGACACTCGCCGACAAGCACGTCGAGACGGGCACCACGACGGAGCCGATCGACGACGAGCAACAGGCGCTGCTGGCTCGCTACATCGACGCGTTCGAACGCTTCGACATCGATTCGCTCGTGACGTTGCTGCACGAGGACGCGACGATGTCGATGCCTCCGTATCCGCTCTGGCTCCGTGGCCCGAACGCGATGCGGACCTGGCTGCTCGGTCCCGGCAGCGCGTGCCGCGGCTCGCGGTATGAACGTATCGATGCCAACGGTTCCCCGGCGTTCGCACAATGGCGGATGAGTCCTGACGGCGGGTACGAAGCGTGGGCAATCCACGCCCTCGAGCTGTCAGACGTCGGTATCGCCTCGATCAACTTTTTCGTCGACGCGCGTCTCTTCCCGCTCTTCGGCCTGCCCGTTCGTCTCGAGTCCTAGCCCGGCCATCACCGGCAGGACATCGGAGAGTCCCGCGACCGAGAGCAGATCGACGAGGTCGCCGCGCGCATTGCGCAACTGAAGGCTCGTCCCCAGCCGGCGCGCCGTGAGCTGGAGCCGCACGAGCGCGTCCAGCGCAACCTCGTCAGGCTTGTTGAGCGCGCTCACATCGCAGGTGACGCACGCCGGGTCGTGGCTCTTGACGATCAGGTCGTGAACCAATTCGCACAGGACGGGGACCGCGGCCGGCGCGATCCGACCGTGCAGAACGATCACGATCGGCCTCCCAGGACCCGACTGCACATGGGAAAGGACCGATCCGCGCCGCCGAACTCACCGCGTGCTCGCCCTTGCCGTGCTCGACGGTGGTGCGGTTCAGGCCGGTACGGCCGCCTCCTCCTCCGCCACTCCATCGACGTAGACGACGTGGCGCGTGCGGATCGACGGGATGGGCGCGCCGGGAACGATCGTGCCCACGAGGTTGCAAGGATCGGTTGCGTTGACGACGACGCGCTCCCCGGTGCGAGGAAGCTTGCGGGTGTGCGTGAGCTGCTCGACGGCTTCGGGAAGCGCGAACTGCTCTCCGGCGAAGCCGTGGACGAAGCGGCCGCCGCGCACCAGCCCGCGGTCCTCGAGCCGGCGGAGCGCCCGTTGCACGTCACGCCACGGAAAGCGGAGTGACTCGTGACGCGCCAGGTCGCGAAAGACGACACCCCACCGTCGGAGTAGGAGCTCGGCGACGGCCTCGGCGAGGTCCTCGCGATCGAAGTCGCCTCCGGCGGCGGGTACGAGCGACCAACGGCCGGCTGCAGCGCCACGGCTTCGGGCACCGCGCATCAGCCTGGAGAGCCGCGTCGTTTCGACTCCCCGAGAGGTTCGCCCGACGACGCGCTCGCGTATGGCGCCGAAGCCGTCGGAGCTCAGCAGTCCGCGCGTAACCCCACTCCACAACGCGCGCTCGATGTCGGTTGGCAGCCGATTCGTCGCGTCGCACAGTTCGGAGGCGAAGCATGCCCCGCGGCTCCGGAGCGCCTCGACGATCTCTGCGGTGGCACCGACCGCGGGCTCCACCGGATCGACGCCGATGCGCGCCGCGGCCAGGAGCCAGGGCAGATCGTCGCGATACAGCACGGCGATGGGTGTGGCCTTGTTCGGCGCGCCCGCGGCGGTGTCGCTGTCGTAGACGCGCGGAGTCAGGCGCAGCCACGCGACCTCACCGTCGTGGCAGAGGCGGTCGAGCGTCGCCGTGTCGTGCTTGCGGAGCCGGCGCGCGAACAGCTCCGACTCCCAAGCCGCGGCCGCCGCTTCCCAGCCTTGGAGCTGGGCGATGATCGTGGCGAGTCCGTCGCCGGCCAGTTGCGTGCCGGGTGCGAGGTGGTGCCAGCGCAGGAGAAAGCGCATGAAGTCCTGCGCGGTCGCCGGCTCGGCGCCGCGCCGGCGCGTGCGGCGTGAGTACGCATGCATGCGCGCGAGCAAGCGACGGGCAACCCATTGGGTGCCGTCGTGGTCCGTGTACGAGCCCTGCAGGGCGAGCCCCTCCTGCTGGAGCACCGCCAGCGCATACTCAACGCGCCCGACCGCGAGACCACACGATGACGCCAAGTCGTCGACGGTCGTGATGCCGGCGAGCTCGAGATGCCCGCGCACGGTCGCGACCACGGCGGCATCGTCGTCGTGGTGCACGCGCGCGGCGTCGTCGAGCATCTCGGTCGCGCACCACAGCGCGACGCCGTCGTGCTCGATCAGCTGCGTCCGGCCGCGTTCGTGCAGCTCGCCCCACAAGCCTTGCCACTCGGAACGCGGTGTCGTCACGACCAGCGAGCACAGCAGGTCGTGCAGGTCGTCCGCGGTTTCCGGCCGCGGCGTGATCTCCTCGTGGACGCGCACGATTGCACTGGGATCAAGCTGCCCGATCGACGTGAGGTCGACCTCGAGTCCGCGCCGGAGCGCGACCGCGTTGGTGCGGCGGTTCTGCAACTCCTCGTCGTCGAGGAATGCATACGGCCGCGCGGTGAGGATCTCGTGGGCGAGCACCGACGGCTCGGTGGTGTCCACCGCATGCACCGTGACCGCACCGCCTTCGATAGCGCGCAGCAGCGCGCGCAGGCCGTCGACGTCGAGCGCTTCGTGGAGCGTGTCATGCACGGTCTGGCGGACGATGAGATGGTCGGGGATCTGGATCGGTCCCGTGACGTTCTCCTGGCAGGCGGCGGCTTGTGGGAACACCGCGGCCATGAGATCGTCGGCCTCCATGCGCTGGATGGGCGGCGGGTTGCGCCGACCGCCTCGGAAACGCAAGACGAGCAGCGCCCGGTTGAGGTTCCAGCGCCATCGCGAGATGAACATCGGCGCGTCGAGGATGGCCTGTTCGAGTGTCGTCTCGACGGAGTCACTGTGGACGTAGCGCGGCACTTCGTCGAGCGGGAAGCTGTGATGCGGTCCGAGTGACAACACGATGGCGTCGTCGGTCGCAGCCGCCTGCAGCTCGAAGTTGAACGTCCGGCAGAACTTCTTGCGCAGCGCGAGGCCGAAGGCGCGATTGATGCGGCCCCCGTACGGTGAATGGATCACCAACTGCATCCCGCCGGTCTCGTCGAAGAAGCGCTCGAGCACGATCGTCTGCAGCGTCGGCGTGATGCCGAGCACGGCCCGTCCCACTGCGATGTAGTCGACCAGCATGGTCGCGGCTTCGGATTCGACGCCGGACCATTCCATGATCCAGTCGCGCGCGCGGTCGGGTTCGCCGCTCGTGATGAAGGCGTCGACCCGGGCCCGCAACATCGACACGGTCTCGGAAAGTTCGGCGGTGCGGGCCGGTGCTTCACCCGTCCAGAAGGGAACGGTCGGCGGCGCGTTGCCGGCGTCGCGCACGCGCACGACACCCGCGGCGACCCGTCGGATCTGCCACGAGTGCGTCCCGAGCAAGAAGATGTCGCCTGCCATCGACTCGACGGCCCAGTCCTCGTTCACCGTGCCGATGAACGTGTCGTCGGGCTCGGCCAGCACGCGGTAGTCGCCGATCTCGGGGATCGCGCCCCCCGACGTCAGCGCCGCGAGACTCGCGCCGGGACGTCCGCGCACCTCTCCATTGATCGCGTCGTGGAACACGTAGCGGCCGCGCGGGCCGCGTCCGGTCTGCACGCCGTTGGCGACGAGGTCGATCACCTCGTCGAAGCTCTGCCGGGACAAGTTCGTGTACGGCGCCGCCCGACGTACCAGCTCGTACAGTTCGTCGGTGCGCCACTCGCGCGCGCCGATCTCCGCGACGACCTGCTGGGCGAGGATGTCGAGCGGCAGCACGGGCGATTCAATGGCGTCGAGTTGGCCGTCGCGCACCGCGCCGAGCAGGGCCGTGCACTCCACGAGCTCGTCGCGGGTGAGCGGATAGAGCCGGCCCTTCGGCACACCGGCCCGTGAATGGTTCGACCGACCGACCCGTTGCAGGAACGTCGCGATGCTGCGCGGTGAACCGATCTGGCACACCAACTCGACCGGGCCGATGTCGATCCCGAGCTCGAGCGACGCGGTCGCGACGAGCGCGGAGAGATCGCCGGCGCGAAGGCGCGTCTCGACGCGATGCCGGCGGTCCTTGGAGAGGCTGCCGTGGTGGGCGGCGACGACATCGTCTCCGAGCCGCTCGCCGAGTTGGTGTGCGATCCGCTCCGCGAGGCTGCGCGTGTTGACGAAGACGAGTGTCGTGCGGTGTTCGCGAACATGGGCCGCGATCTGGTCGAGGACGTCCGCCATCTGCTCCGCGCTCGCGACGGCCTCGAGCTCGCCATCTGGCAGCTCGATCGCGAGATCGAGGTTGCGTTGATGGCCGGCGTCGACGATCTGGGGCAACGGCCGGTCCCCGACGAGCAGCCGCGCCACCGTCTCGATCGGACGCTGGGTCGCCGACAGCCCGATCCGAGCCGGACGCGTCTCGCACAACGCCTCGAGCCGTTCCAACGTCAGCGCAAGGTGCGAGCCGCGCTTGTCGCGCGCGACGGCGTGAATCTCGTCGACGATGACGGTGTCGACCGTCCGCAATGCCCGTCGGCCGCTCGCGCTCGTGACGAGCAGATACAGCGACTCGGGCGTCGTCACGACGAAGCTGGGCGGCTTGCGCGTCATGCGCGATCGTTCGGCGTTCGGCGTGTCACCGGTGCGCACCGCGACGCGGATGTCGGGCGCGTCGAGGCCGAGCTCGTCCGCGATCTCCGCGATCTCTCGCAGCGGACGTTGCAGGTTCTCGGCGATGTCGACGGCGAGCGCCTTCAACGGTGACACGTAGACAACGCGCGCGATGCCGTCGATCGGTTCACCAGCGTCGTGCGCGAGATAGAGGCGATTGATACAGACGAGGAACCCGGCGAGCGTCTTGCCCGACCCGGTCGGCGCCGCGACGAGCGTGTCGGCGCCGGCGGCGATGTGCGGCCACGCGTCGCGCTGCGGCGCGGTCGGCCCGTCCGGAAACTGCCGCTGGAACCACGTGCCGACCGCCGGATGGAATCCGTCGACGGCGGTAGGGACGCCGAGCACCAGCTGGCGCGGCGGGGAGGTGACGGTCGTCGCCATGGGCGTGATCCTCGCGTCGGCGGTTGCGCCGAGCATAGCGAACAGGTGTTCGGCGCCGCTGGGGTTGCGGCCTCGCCGATCATTGAAGGGATTCCGTCGGAATCCGGGGGAATCGGTGCAACGAAGACGCGGGTACGGCTCCGCTGCGAGAATGCGACGTCTCGAGGAGGGCGTCATGGCGAGTTCAGCGATCTGGCCGACGATCCATTCCGAGCGAGAGGCACTGGCGAAAGACCTCGAGTCGCTCACCGACGCACAGTGGACCACAGGCTCACTGTGCGACGGATGGACTGTGCGCGATGTGCTGGCGCACATGACAGCGACGGCGAAGCTCAACGCGCCGGCGTTCTTCGGGAGGATGATCACCTCTGGCTTCAGCCTGACCAAGGTCCAGGAGAAGGACATTGCGGTGGAGCGGGGCACGACACCCGCCGAGACTCTGGAACGATTCGAGGCCGAGATGAGTTCGACGAAGCATCCGCCGGGCCCGTTGGATACCTGGTTGGGTGAGACGATCGTCCACTCGCAGGACATCCGCCGCCCGCTCGGAATCCAGTACGAGTACCCGACCGACGCGGTCGTGCGCGCCGCCGACTTCTACAAAGGATCAAACCTCATCATCGGCGCCAAGAAACGGATCGCCGGTTTGCAGTTGCGCGCGACGGACACGGGCTGGTCGCACGGCAGCGGCCCAGAGGTTTCGGGTCCCATCTTGTCTCTGGTGATGGCGATGACGGGCCGCAAGCAGGTACTCGGCGATCTCTCGGGCGACGGCGTCGCGACACTCTCCTCACGCCCCTAGCCGGTAGTTCTATGGTCGCGGTGTCGCGCGTTCGCGGTTGAGCACGGGCTTCACGTCGACGATCGGCGTGCCGTCGAGCGCTTCGAGGTTGCGCACCTTCATGCGCATGCCGTCGACGGCCACGACCTCGACCTGGTGCAATCCGATCGGGTTGGGACGGTCGGCTGACCGTGTGCTGAACACGCCTCGTTCAGGCTGAGTCGGGTCGTCGCGTGGATGGACGCGCAAGACATCGCGGCGCGCTCGAT
>JBKPCL010000192.1:0-6444 GCA_046727335.1 Actinomycetota bacterium | reverse complement strand
CACGTTGAAGCGCGTGTTCCTCGAGCTGGGCGGCAAGTCGGCGAACATCGTGCTCGACGACGCCGACCTTTCCGCAGTGTTGCCGTCCGCGGCGATGGTGTGCATGCACTCCGGGCAGGGGTGCGCGATCACGACCCGGATGCTGCTGCCGCGGTCGCGCTACGACGAAGGCGTCGAGATCGTGCGGCAAGCGTTCGAGAACTTCCCGTACGGCGACCCGACCGATTTCAACAATATGGCCGGACCATTGATCAACGCCCGGCAGCGCGAGCGCGTGCTCGGCTACATCGAGAAGGGCAAGGAGCAGGGGGCGAAGTGTCTCGTCGGCGGCGGCCCGGCGACGCAGTTCGAGCGCGGGTACTTCGTGCAGCCGACGCTATTCGTCGACGTCGATCCCGCCTCGACGATCGCGCAAGAGGAGATCTTCGGACCCGTGCTCGTCGTGATCCCGTACGAGGACGACGACGATGCTGTACGGATCGCGAACAGCACGCGCTACGGGCTGTCGGGCGCAGTGTCGGGCCGGTCGCTGGAGCGCGCCCTGTCGATGGCGCGCCGGCTGCGCACTGGAACGGTTGCCGTGAACGGGGGTCAGTGGTTCGGTCCCGACTCGCCGTTCGGCGGTTACAAGGAGAGCGGCCAGGGCCGCGAGCACGGCGTCCAGGGCTTCGAGGAATACCTGGAGACCAAGACGATCGGCCTGCCCGGCTAGCCAACCGATCTCGAACTGGCGTGACTGACGGCCCTGTGAGGGGTGCTGCTCACGCCAGTTCGTTGGGGGCTAGGACGGTTGCGAGCGGACGAAGGCGATGGTGCCTTCGAGGAACGCCCCGACGTCTTGGTACTTGCCGGCGAAGATCTCGCCGAAGAACTCGGGGACGGCGACCTCGAAGCGGTCTTGTTCGATCGCGCCGAGGACTGGTTCGACGATCGCTTCGACCGGTAGTGCCTCGATGGGTGTCGGCGGCAGCGGGTCATTGTCCGGCAACTGGAAAAGCTCGGTGTCGATGATGCCGGGGTAGACGACGTGCACCTTGACGCCGGTGTCGCGGAGATCGACCTGCATCGACTCCGCCCACGCCGAGATCGCGGCCTTCGTCGCCGCGTATGCGGCCTCGGCTGGTGGCGACAGCCGAGCCGCCACCGACGAGATGAAGACGATCCGGCCCTGCCGCGCGGCCATGCCGTCGAGCAACGCCAGCGTCAATCGCACCGGTGAGAAGTAGTTGATCCGCATCACCGACTCGACGACGTCCGGGCTGAGCGCGAACACCGGCTTGCGCTTTGGGATGCCGGCATTGTTGACGAGCACGTCGACACCGCCGAGCTCGCGCTCGACGTCGGCCGCGAACCCCGCGAGGCGGTCGAGGTCCGCCAGGTCGATCGTCCACGCCTTCGACTCCGGCGCGTGGGCGCGGCACCGTTCCAACACCTCGTCGAGACGGTCGGCACGCCGGGCGCAGATCCCGACGGTCGCGCCTCGCTTCGCAAACCCTTCCGCCAACGCCGCGCCGATGCCGGCCGACGCGCCGGTCACGAGCACCTTCTTGCCGCTCAGGTCGTAGCTCACGGGCGGACGGTAGCCTCCGCCGGCCATGCCGATCACGCCCGACTCGATACGCCTGACCGACCGGCTCGCGGTCGTCAGCGGCGCGGCACGCGGCATCGGCGAGGCGATCGCCACTGCGTTTGCGCGCTTCGGCGCCGAGGTCGCCATCTGCGACCGCGACGCCGACGGTCTCGCTGGTACCAGCAAGGAGATCGAGGCAGCCGGACGCACGGCGCACGCGGCGGTCCTCGACGTTCGTGACAGCGAGGCCGTCCGCGACTGGATCGCGACGCTCGAACGCGTCGACACGCTCGTCAACAACGCGGGCGGTGGCTTCCACGCCGACTTCCTCGACGTGAACGACAAAGGGCAGGACGCGCTGATCCGTGAGAACTTCACCAGCGTCACGCATCTCATCCGCGCGTGCGTGCCCAAGATGCCCAACGACGGCCGCGCCGCCATCGTCAACGTCACGTCGATCGAGGCACACCGCGCCGCGCCGGGCTTCGCTGTCTACAGCGCGATGAAGGCGGCCCTCGTCAACCTCACGAAGACGCTCGCGCTCGAACTCGGCGAGAGAGCGATACGTGTGAACTGCATCGCGCCCGATGTCATCCCGACCCCGGGCATCGGCGACGTGCCCGTTCACACGCCGTTGCCCTACGCCGGACACGTCGACGACATTGCCGCCGCCGCGATCTACCTCGCGTCCGACTGGGCGCGCTTCATCACCGGCACGACGATCCACGTCGACGGCGGCAACCTCGCCGCGGGCGGATGGATCCGCGGGCCGGACAACCAGTGGACCACCGGCGCCGAGCCGCCGCCGCCGGCTCCCAACGGCTGATCAGTCCGCGAGCATCTCCTCCGGCGTGCGCGCGAAATCGCGAATCGAGCCCACGTGGCGGAACGCGACCTCGGCGACGCCGGGCTGCATCGTGTAACAGATGCCGGCCATCGATTTCGGCAACTGGGTCGCCACCGGAATCGCGTCGAGATCCATCCCGCGCCCCATCCCGATGTCGGTTGCGCGCCGCAAGACGATCGCGCATTCCGCGTCCTCGGCCGGCAGGTTTGCGTCGGCCCAGCGCATGAAGCCGCCCTTCCATGGCGCGTCGTCGAACGGCGGTTGCGCATCGACGATGCCGCTCCACGTGACGTTCCAGTCGAGTCGCCGCTCGCCGTCGACCCAGAGCCGCACATGTGACGCGCCGGTCGCCATGTCGCGCTTCGGTACCTCGACGTCGTACTGCCGCTGCTCACGACCCCACGCGGCATGCGTCACGGCGATGCACGCGGCGTCGAACTGGTGTGTGCAGTTCACCTTCGGGTCGGTCCACTCTCCGGCGGCCGTGAACCGGCGCGACAGCGGCATACCTGCGAGCGCCTTCAACGACTCCGCCGCGGCCGGACATGTCGACCACGGCCACCGGCGCGACTCGCACTCCACCTCGACCACCTGTGTCCCGTCGTGTCGCAAGGTCACGATGAAGACGTGGAAGTCGTCCTCGAGCGCGGAGACGACGAGTCCCGGCTCGACCGTGGTCACGCGAATCCGACGCCGATAGGCATCCGCTTCGAGATCGAACTTCATCGGACTCCTGGGCTCGGCTGGCGGCGACGGCGACGACGGCGATGTGAGGGTGACACGAACCGCAGGTTAGGGAACAATCGCGGCGTGGTTGCGCAACTGATCATCGATTCCGACCAGCACCTCTACGAAACGCGCACGACCTGGCTCGACCACGTCGACCCGTCGATGCGCGACGAGGCGCTCACGATCACCGACGACGCGCTCGGCTATCCGTGGCTGACCTGGCGCGACCGCCGGCTGCAGCCCGTCGACGTGCAAGTGCCCGGCCACACCTCCGAGCTCGGCCAACTGCGTGAACGTTTGCGCGCCGGCCTACCCCGCGAAGCGCGCTACGACGACGAGCTGCCCCGCAACTACTGGGACGCCGCGGCGCGCGCCGACGCGATCGCCGAGATGGGCCTCGACGCCGCGGTCGTGTTCCCGAACTTCGGACTGCTTTGGGAACGGACGCTCGACGCCGACCTCGGCGCGCTCACGGCCAACATGACCGCATGGAACCGATGGTGTGCGTCAGTGGTCGTCGACGGCCGCGGCCAGGTGCATCCGGTCGCGCATGTGACGATGCGCGATCCCGAGTGGTTGCGTACGGAACTCGAGCGGCTCGACCGCGAAGGCGTACATCTCGCGATGGTCGCGCCCGCGATCGTCGACGGCCGTCCGCTCTCACATCCCGATCACGACCCGCTGTGGCAGGCATTTGTCGAGCACCACGTCACGCCCGTGTTCCATGTCGCGGACCAGCGGCGCGTGTTCGACGATGCCTGGTACACCGAAGGGCCAGATGCGTTCGTGCCTCCGCTGGAGTCAATCTTCCTCTGGACTCCGGCCGCCCTCGCCTGCACCGATCTCATCCTGAACGGCACGCTCGAGCGCTTCCCGGATCTCCGCATCGGCGTCGTCGAGCTCAGCGCGATCTGGGTGCCGATGTTCTTGATGATGCTCGACGGTGGCTATGACTTCACGACCCGATTGAACGGCCGCCCGCTCGCCGACCTGACGATGCGGCCGAGCGACTACTTCCGCCGCCAGGTGCGTGTGTCGTCGTTCTCGTACGAGCTGCCGAGCCGCCTCATCGGCCAAACCGGCGATCTGTACATGTGCTGCTCCGACTATCCGCACTCCGAAGGGACCGCGACACCACTTGCCGACTACGAGGGGAGCGCGCGGCCGGTGCGACCCGACGACGCGCCCGGATTGTTCGGCGGCAACATCTCGATGCTGCTCGACGTTTCCTGACGCTCCGCGCGCTCAGATCGTGCGCAACAGCTCCGGTGGGAGCGAGCCCTGGAACCACAACGTGGTTTCGACCCGGTTCTTGATCTTCCATCCGTCGTCGGTGCGGACGAGCTGGTCGTCGTAGCGCGCGCCGACGAAGAAGAAGTGCAACGGTCCGTCACGCGTCGCCGCGCCTTGCGGATTCGTGACCATCGTCCGTGCTGTCGCGCGATCTCCGTCGAGGTTGATGTCGATGTTCGACATCAGATGCTGGGTGACGGGGAACGCCGACATCATCTTCTCGAGCCAGCTCCGGATCTGCACATACGGCCCGGCCTTGCCGCCCGGGTTCGACGAGTAGTCGACGGTCGCATCGGCCGTGAAGCACGTATCGAGGAGCGCCCAGTCCTTCGTGTCGATGGCCCAGCCATAGCGCACGAGGACGTCGCGGATCTCGGCGAGATCACTGAGCTGGTCGGCGGAGTAGCCCACGGCGAAGAGCGACGGCGCGAGCTATGAGAGAGGCTTCGGCTCGTCGGCGCCGGGCTTGCAGTTGATCGCCAACGTGAAGCGGGTGGTGACGACTGGCTTGCCGGTTCGCTCGTCCGACCACGTCGTCTCGGTGACGTAGAACTCGAGCTTCCCGCCGTCCGACTTGGGCTTTTCGTAGACGTCGGAGATCGCTCCTTCGCCAACGAGGACATCGCCGACGTGCGGCCACGCGCCGGCGTGGAATTCGAACTCCTGCTCGCCGTGCAGGATCGCCCGGCCCTTGCCGCGCAAGTTCTCGATCGGGAGACCGGCGGCGCCGCCTTGGCCCATCGAGCCCCAGTACGGCATGACGAAAGGGAATGTCGGAGGCACGGGGGCGCCGTCGTTCGCGTAGACCGGATCGTCGTCCATGAGCGCCTGCGCGAAGACCCGAACCGGTCCACGCTCGATCAGCACGCGCTGCGTTCCCAGCGGCCGACCCTTCAACTCCACGAGTGCCACGCTCGGCGTCCTCCGGCTCGACGGACCAACTTCGGGCGGCGAGGCTAGTGGGACGCCGCGTCCGGCGTCATACGCGCTCAGGGCGTGCTCGTGAACCGCCGGGGGTGCCGCCTTCGTATTCAGAAGGACGTCTGGGGGAACAGTGGCGCGACAGATCTGGGTGGTGTGCAGCACGGCGCTCGTCGCGGTCTTGTTGTTCGTGGCATGCGGCGGTTCGGGACATTCGTCGGCCGCGAAGCCGACGACGAGCACCGTGCCCGAAGACGTCGTGGTGCAAGCGAGCAGCTTCCACAACATCAACACGCTGACACGCGTAGGTGATCATTTCGTCGGCAACCTGCTCGGCCATCTCGGTGCGACGCTCGCCGTCGCGCGCGCGGGCACGGGGCGGTACCCCGTCGGCACGATCATCCAGCTCGTACCGTTCGAAGCGATGGTCAAGCGGCGGGCCGGCTTCAACGCGGCGACGCACGATTGGGAGTTCTTTTCGCTCGATGTCTCCGCGCAGGGCACGAAGATCTTGACGCACGGCACGACCAACGTCGTCAACCGCTTCGGCGGGAACTGCGCGTCATGTCACGAGGCGGCGCAGTCGCAGTTCGACCTCGTCTGCGGGAAGAACCACGGATGCGCGCCGCTCCCTATCGGCGACTCGATCATCGCCGCGCTGCAGCATTCGGACCCGCGTCCGAGGCAGTGACGCGTGGCCGCGCTACCAGCGCGGCCAGCCTGCCGGCAGCCCGCCGGTCGGCGGGTTGTTCTGCAGAATGCCGGGCGGCGCGCCGAGCGACGCGAGGAGCTCGGAGAAGTTGGCGCCGAAGGCAGTTGAGTTTCCACCGTTGTACTGGCCGTAGGTTCGAGCCATCGTGTCGCCGACGGCAGTGCTGTCGCCCCAGCCGGTTTCGATGCCGTCGGGCCCCACGTACATCTGGCCGAGGACGGTGTCGGCCGTCACGGTGTCGCCGGCTCGGACCGAGGGCGCGATGTCTTCGGCTGCGTAGACCACGAGTCCGCGGGCCGGCCCGTCCGTCAGCCGGTACGCGATGAAGGTCCCGCCCGGCCATCCCGGAACGGAAGTGGTGAGCACGACGCC
>JBKPCL010000191.1:0-9586 GCA_046727335.1 Actinomycetota bacterium | reverse complement strand
GACGACCTGAGACAAGCGAGCGACGCGCTCGGAGCGCGGCGCTCGAGAACGGTCGTGCGCGTCGTGCTTCCCGCGGCGCTCGGCGGCATCGTCAGCGGTGCGATGCTCGCGATCGCCCGCGCCGCGGGCGAAACCGCACCGTTGCTCTTCACCATCGGTGGAGCGTCGCGCGCGGTCAACATCCATCCGCTCCACGGTGAGAACACCGCGTTGCCGGTACAGATCTGGGACAACGCGCAAACGCCCTTCCCGGCCGCGCACGACCGCGCGTGGGGCGCGGCCCTCACGCTGATCGTGATCGTGTTCCTCGCCACGGTGATCGCGCGCATCGTGTCGTCACGATTCGCACTCGCGCGCAACTGACGCGTCACGCCTGCAACGCGCTTCGCACGGCCGCGATGCGCTCGGGGACGATCTTCCACCACGTCCAGCGGCCCTGTCGCTCGCCGACGATCAGCCCCGCATCAGCAAGGATCTTGGTGTGGTGTGAGACCGTCGGTTGCGCCTTCCCGAGCGGTTCGAGGAGATCGCACGAGCACACCTCGACGGCTTCGGCGACCAGACTCAAGAGCCGGAGCCGCGCCGGATCCGCCAGCGCGGCGAAGACGCGTGCGAGGTCCTCGGCCTCCTGTTCGCTCAGCGGTGAGGTCAACACCGAGGGGCAACAGACCGCTTCGTCGATCACGGCGACTCGCTTGGCTGCCATCGGAACCTCCGAATCATATTGACAACCGTCGATACATCGGCGATCATCGATACATCGACGCTCGTCAATCTAGCCCGAACCGAAGGAGCCGCTGATGTCCCGAGTGCAACTCGCCCTCAACGTCTCGGACCTCGATGCCGCGATCGCCTTCTACTCCAAGCTGTTCGGCAGCGAACCGGCGAAGCGCCGTACCGGCTATGCGAACTTCGCGGTCGCCGAGCCGCCCCTGAAGCTCGTCCTCATCGAGAACCACGGCGCGCCGGGATCACTCAACCACCTCGGCGTCGAGGTGGAGTCGACGAATGACGTCGCCGCGGCGCAATCCCGGCTCGCCGGCGAGGGGCTGGCAACCGCGACCGAAGAGAACGTGTCCTGCTGTTACGCACTTCAGGACAAGGTCTGGGTCGACGGTCCGGACGGCGAACCGTGGGAGATCTACACGGTGTTGGACGACGTCGAGATGCCAGCCGGCGAGTTGCGATCGGCAGCGCCGGCCGCCGACACCGCGTGCTGCGCGACGGCGCCCGAGTCCGCGGCGCGCTGCTGCTGAGCAATCGTGTCGCGCGATCTCCTCCGGCGGGCGAGCGCCGAAGCAGCCGGTACCGCGCTGCTCGTCGCGATCGTTGTGGGCTCGGGCATCGCGGCCCAGCGGCTGTCGCCCGGCAACGTCGGCTTGCAACTCCTGGAAAACTCGACCGCGACAGGCGCGGGCCTCGTCGCGTTGATCCTCGCCTTCGGCACGGTGTCCGGAGCCCACTTCAACCCCGTCGTGACGCTGGCCGATCGGGTGCTGGGCGGTACGACAAACACCGACGCGGCGGCGTATGTCATCGCGCAGACCCTCGGCGCGTGCCTCGGAGCGGTCGTCGCGAATCTCATGTTCAGTCTGCCGGCCGTCACGCTCTCGACGCACTCGCGGTCGTCAGGCGCGCTCTGGCTCGGCGAGATCGTCGCGACGTTCGGCTTGTTGATCGTCATCCTCGGTGTCGTGCGCTCCCGTCGCTCGCCGGTCGCGGCGTTTGCGGTAGGCGGCTACATCGCGGCGGCGTACTGGTTCACGTCGTCGACGAGCTTCGCGAATCCGGCGGTCACGGTCGGAAGAATGTTCACGAACACGTTCGCCGGCATCGCCCCGTCGAGTGTTCCCGGCTTCGTGGTCGCCCAGTTCCTTGGAGGGGCTCTGGCGATCGTGTGTGCTCGCTTCTGGTACCCGGACGTGCGGGACGCGGACCTCGTCGTGCCCGAGCGCGACGAATCGCTGTCGACAAGCGCGTCGATGGCGTGACGCACAGCCCCAACGTCCTCTTCCTCTGCGTGCACAACGCGGGGCGCAGCCAGATGGCGCTCGGTTGGTTTCGAGAGCTCGCCGGCAGTCGTGCGACGGTGTGGTCAGGTGGCTCGGAGCCGGCGAGCGAAGTCAACCCCGTCGCGGTGCAGGCGATGCGCGAGGTCGGCATCGACATCAGCGAGGAGTCGCCCGAGCGCTGGACCGACGCGGTGCTGCGGGACGCCGACGTCGTCGTCACGATGGGCTGCGGCGACGAGTGCCCCTACTACCCCGGCACGCGTTACGAGGACTGGCCCGTCGCCGATCCGGCCGGGCAGGACATCGAGATGGTCCGGGCGATTCGGGACGAGATCGGCGATCGAGTGCGGGCGCTGCTTACGAGCCTCGGCGTGGCACCTGCGCCCGCGGACGACTAGTCCTCGGGCTCCTCGCCCAAGTCCCACTCGAGAATGAGATGTTCGCGTTCGGCGTCGCGCGCCACGCGTTCGCGGTTGCGGCGGAACTGCGGGTCGTACACCGGAAGGAGCTGGAGCCGCGCCATCGCGCGCTGGCGGAACTCGTCGATGGCGCGCTGGTCCCCGAACACGCGGTGGATCTCCCAGTGGGGCGCGACCGGACCTGTGTAGACGATCTTCACGTGGCCCTGAGGCGGGATCTCCTCGAGCTCTTCGGTCTCGATCGACATGGCGCGGAACTCCTCACCCATTTCTGCGGAACCCGTGAGCTTAGTGGCTGCGCTAATTGGCGCAGCGAGCGAGCATATTTCCTGCGCCGCTAATCCTCGGCTTACCCGACGTGTACGGAACGGGACCCGAACGCGTTCCCCCGTGGCAATCTGCCGTTCACCTTCGCTCCTTAGTCTCTGACTCGCACGCGGCGCGATGACCTACCAAGGAAGCGATGAGCATCGAAGAGCCGACGCTCGCGATCGTCGTCGAGCCGAGCGCTGCGGACATCCCCTACCGCCCGACCCAGCGTCGAACGACGGGCGACCGCGCGTTCGTCAGCCTGTCGACGGTCGCGGCGTCGATGAGCCTTCTGATCGTCGGGCTCACCCTGATCTTCCTGATCGACAAGTCGCGCCCGGCGCTCGCGGCCGCAGGAATCACGAATTTCTTCACGACGAGCGTGTGGAACCCGACGGTGGGGCGTTTCGGCGTGCTCGGCCTCCTCGAAGGCACGCTGATCATCGCCGCAATCGCGATGTGCGTCGGCGTGCCGCTCGGAGTGGCGATGGCGCTGTTCATCAACGAGTACGCGCCCGCCCGCATCCGGCGCGGACTCACCGCGATCATCGACCTGCTCGCTGCCCTGCCGAGCCTCCTCTTCGGATTGTGGGGGCTCGCCGCGTTCCAGGCGCATCTCAAAGGGACCGCGAAATTCCTCACCGACCATTTCTCGGTCGTGCCCTTCTTGAAGGTCAGTTCGGGTGCAGCGTTGGTGCAGTCGAGCTTCGTCGCGGGCGTCGTCGTGAGCATCATGATCCTGCCGATCGTGGCGTCGATCTCGCGCGACGTGATGGCACAAGCGCCTCGCGAGCAGTGCGAGGGCGCGCTGGCGCTG
The DNA here is from genome assembly GCA_046727335.1 of Actinomycetota bacterium. Lineage (GTDB taxonomy): Bacteria > Actinomycetota > Acidimicrobiia > IMCC26256 > PALSA-610 > JBKPCL01. Next base: position 6,029 of record JBKPCL010000191.1, on the reverse strand, counting down.
GGCGGCACGCGGTGGGGAATGATCCGCTCCGTCATCCTCCCCTTCGCGCGAAGCGGCATCGTCGGCGCCGGGCTGCTCGGCTTCGGACGCGCGCTCGGCGAGACCATCGCGATCGCGCTGATCATCGCACCACAGGTGCAGGTCAACACCCACATCCTCGAACGCGGCGGAGGATCGGTCGCCGCACATATCGCGGGCCATTTCGGTGAGGCGAGCTCGCTCGAACGAAGCGCGCTTGTGGCCGCGGGCCTCGCGCTCTTCCTGCTCACGTTCGCCGTCAACATCTGCGCCCGCCTCATCGTCCGGCGGACGGTGTCGCAGTGAACGACGTCACCGAAGAGGTCGCGCGCGTCGACGGGACTGCGACGCCGGTTCCGCCGCCGCCGCCGCGTCGGGTGCGCCGGAGGCCTGCACGACACCAGAGTCATGCACCGCAGATCATCGGTGCCGCGCTCGCCGCGGTCGGCGTCGCCATCGTCCTCGTCGTCCCGCTCGGGTGGCGCGCGCCGCTGGCCATCGCCGCGTGTGCGTACGGCGTCTTCGTCGCGGTTCTGGCGGCATCGGAGTTCACACTCGCCCGCGCGAATCGTGGCGCCGAAGGCCCCGCGCTCGACCTCACCATGGCGGAGCAGTCGCCGAAGGTCCTCGACCAGTACGTCCCACCCGCTCCTCCCCGCCCCACGTTGCAACTGGCCGAGGATCCCCGTGATGACCGGCCGCGCAAGCGCCGGCGCTTCGATCCTGATGATCTGATCGCGTCGGGGATCGCGGCGCTCACGGCGGCCGCGTTCACCGAAGTCGTTCGTGTCGTGTACCACCAGCGCAGCCTCGTCGGCACCGCGCTCTGGTGGTATGTCGCGTTCCTCGCGATCTTCGCTGTGCTCGTGCGCGACCGCTCCGACCCCGAAGCCGCGCTCGACCGAGTCGTCACGGTCGTTGTGTGGACGGTCGGCGCCGTCGTCGCCGGCGCGCTTCTGTGGATGCTCGTATTCCTCGTCATCAAGGGGACGCAAGAACTTTCGTGGGGCTTCTTCACGACGGACCTCAGCAAGGTCGGCCCCTTGAACCCGGGCGGCGGCGCGAAGCACGCGATCATCGGCAGCTTCGAGCAGGTGGGAATCGCAACGATCGTCGTCGTCCCGATCTCGATACTGACGGCGATCTACCTGCACGAAGTGAAGGGCCGGCTCGCCGTTCCGATTCGCTTCATCGTCGACGCCATGGCCGGTCTCCCGAGCATCGTCGCCGGGTTGCTCATCTTCACGATCTGGGTCGACGGTCGCGGTTTCTCGGGCGTCGCGGGCGCGGCTGCGCTCGTGGTCCTCATGCTTCCGACGGTGACGCGCACCTCGGAGGAGATGCTGCGCACGATCCCAGACTCGTTGCGTGAAGGCGCGCTGGCGCTCGGCTCGCCGCAATGGCAGATGATTCGGCGCGTCGTGGTGCCGACCGCACTTGCCGGGCTGGTCACCGCGGTCATCCTCGGTGTTGCGCGCGCGATCGGTGAGACCGCTCCGATGCTGCTCACTGCCTTCGGGACCGACTCGACCAACACGAATCCGACGAAGGGACCGCAGTCCGACCTGCCGCTGTTCGTCTGGAAGTTGATCCGAGAACCGAACCAAACGCAGATCAATCGCGCGTGGACCGGCTTGCTCGTGCTGGTCGTCCTCGTGCTGGTGCTGTTCGTGACCGCTCGGCTCATCACGAGCATGAGCCAACGGAGGCTCGGGAGGGCGCGTTGACCTCGACCAACACTGTTGTCGATCCCACGGTTTCGTCGGCTTCGGGGAGCGTTCTCAGAGGAGCGAGCAATCCCGCGTCACTCGTTGCAAACAACGTGAGCGCGTGGTTCGGCAAGCGCAAGGTACTCGAGCGCTGCTCGCTGCAAATGGACGCGAAGCGAGTCACCGCGCTCATCGGTCCGTCGGGCTGCGGCAAGTCGACGTTCATTCGCATTCTCAACCGCATGCACGAGGTCATTCCCGACGCCCAGATTGCCGGAGGCGTCGAGCTCGACGGCGTCGACATCTACGGCAATGCGTTCAGCGCGACACAGGTGCGGACGCGCATCGGAATGGTCTTCCAAAAGCCGAACCCGTTCCCGGCCATGTCGATCGCCGACAACGTGCTCGCCGGTCTGAAGCTCACGCGGACCCATACGAACAACCGGGTCGAGCTGGTCGAGGAGTGCCTCATGCGCGCCGGCCTCTGGGACGAAGTGAAGGACCGCTTGAACGAGGGCGGCATGACGCTCTCCGGAGGTCAGCAGCAGCGCTTGTGCATCGCGCGGACGCTCGCGGTCAGGCCACAGGTCATGCTCATGGACGAGCCGTGCTCCGCCCTCGACCCGATCTCGACTCGTGTCATCGAGGAGACGATCGCCGAGCTTGCGCCCGACATCACGATCGTCATCGTCACGCACAACATGCAGCAGGCCCAGCGCGTCTCCCAGCATTGCGCCTTCTTCCTCGTCGAGGAGCTGGGTCAGCCCGGCCGCATCGTCGAAGCCGGTGAGACGAAAAAGATGTTCGAAGCTCCGGACGATCCGCGCACGCTCGACTACGTGATGGGCCGCTTCGGATGAGGCCGCGGCTTCTTGCCGTCGCCGTGCGAGCCCTGGCCGCGTTCGCGCTCGCGGGCGCGACGCTCGGGATTGCCGCCGTGCCGGCGTCGGCAAGCGCAGCCATCAACGGAGGCGGCTCGTCGTTCGCCGCACTGGAGATGGATCAGTGGCACGCGGACACGGCGGTCCATCCGTTCAACCTGAACGTCAACTACGTCTCTCAGGGCTCGAGCTTTGGTCGTGCGCAGTTCTCCTCCGGCAATCTCGACTTCGGCGCCTCGGACATCGAATACCTGTCGTACGAGCTGCCGGACTTGCAGCGGCAGCGCTGCCAGGGGCGGCCGCCGAACGGCAGTTGTTTCGTCTACGTTCCCGTCAGCGCGGGCGGCGTCGCGTTCATGTACAACCTCACTGACTCGTCGGGAAACCGGCTCAACAACCTTCGATTCACTCGCCGAGCGGTGTGCAAGATCTTCACGGGCGCGATCACACGCTGGAACGATCCGGAGATCGTCGCAACGAACCCCCAGCTCGGGTCGTTCAACCGCGACATCGTTCCGGTGATACGCCAGGACGGCGCCGGCGAGAGCTACGTGTTCTCGCAGTTCTGCATCGCCGTCGCGCCCGATGTATGGCACGCCTTCATCGCCGAGCGCGAGCAGCACGATCCGGCCAACGTCGCCGTCGACTTCAGGGCGGGCCAGCCAGTATCGAACTGGCCTCAGGGTTGGGGGCGGTCGACCGCGTTGAACTACGCCGACAATGTCGCGAACGCCGTCGCGTCGCCCGACACGGGCGCCAATGCAATCACGTACGTCGCCGCCGGGTACGCGAAGGTGCGGAACTTCCCGGTCGCGTCTCTGCAGAACGCCGCCGGAGTGTTCACCCAGCCGGACGAGAACAACGTGACCGTCGCGCTGGGTTACGCGACCGGGCGCAGCAACGGCACGTTCGCTCTCAACTTCACCGGCGCCGACCCGCGCGCGTACTTCCCGTCGACCTACTCCTACGTGCTCGCGCAGACGACTGGCTTCGACCCGTCGAAAGGCTCGACGCTCGGGCAGTTCCTCTGTTACGCGATCAGCCAAGGACAGGTGGTCGCGCCCTCGCTGAAGTACGCGCGCTTGTCGGCGCCGCTCGTGCAGATCGCGATCAACGCCATCAAACTGATTCCCGGTGCCCCCGACGCCGGTCACTGCTATCTGGCGACGGCACCACCACCGCCTCCGCCGCCGAACGTCGCGCCTGGTCAGATCCCGCCGTCGGCAACGCCGAGCGGCGGACCGACTGCGAATCAAGGTGGTCAGGCGGCCGCGAACTCGAACCGCACGGGCCCGACGACTCCGGGTCAAGGAACGGCAGCGACGAGCGGCACCGGCAACCGGGCCGGCGCCAACGGTGCGAGTGGCTGCGCAACCACCGCGAGATCGTCCTCCACAACGACGACGCAACCGTGTCTCTCGGGCCTGAACGACGGCGCGTCGCAGGGCGAGGGAATCGACGCCAAGCTGGCGGACGCCAGCCGCGCTCACAACTCCGGCTCGCCCAGTTCGTCGTCGGCGTGGCTGCTCGCACTCGGCATTGCCGTGGCCTGGGCAGCTTCAATCGCCGTCTCGCGGCGGGGGCAAGCGCTGTGATGCGCGGCCGCGTGCTACGACTGCTCGCGGGCGCCGCGATCTCGGGATTGACCATGCTGGTCATCGCGCCTGCAGGATGGACGGCGTCTCCACTGGGTGCGTCCGCCGAGCCGACGCGACTCTTCGGTAGCGGCGCCTGGGCGCCGTCGTTCGGCGAAATCGTCACCTGGCAGAACGATCTGTCGTCCTCGAAGTCGCCGATCACGCTCGGCTATGCCCCCCACGGAACGGTGCTCGGCCGTGAGGACTTCCTCGCCGGCAGCAGCGACTTCGTGCTGTCCGGCGTGCCGTTCCAAAGCGAGGAGCTGGCGCAAGCGAGAAAGAAGCTCAGTGACATCATCGACGCCCCCGTCGCAGTCGCGTCACTTGGCCTCATCGAGACGCGGCCGCTGCCCGATGGGTTCGTCCTTTTCAAGCAGATATGTGATCCCGACGATCCGACGACTTGGCCACCGGGCTTTACGAGCCCAGACCAGTGTCTGGTCAGGAACCCGCTCACGGCGCCGTGGCGTATCCCGGCGCGGAACCTCGCGGCAATGCTGCTTGCCTATCAGGGACACGACGCGTCGCACCCGCTCAACAGCTGGAACAACGCCGACGTCTTGGCGTCACTCGGGGTGGCTCCGCCGGCGAACTTGACGACCGGCAACGCCGGACCCGCACCGGTGCTGCGATCCGACGCCGACGAGGTCACGAAATACGTCCTCGACTACATCCACGCGACCGCCCCCGACGTGTGGGACAGCATGAAGGCCGACCACTCCACGGTCAAGTTCGAGCCGATCACCGAGCGGATGGCGCGGTTGAACGGCACCGCCACTCGCGACGGCGCCCACGAACAGGCCAATCAGATGACGCTCGGGGGCGGCAGCGACCCGATTACGGGAACAATCAACCAGCTCACCGCGGGCGTGCTCGGACCCTTGCCGGCGTCGACGTTCGGGTACATGCGGACGTTCGCGCCGAACGTGCAAATCCAGTTCATCAACGTGCAGAACGCTAACGGCGACTGGGTGACGCCAACGCCGGACTCGATCACCAAGGCCGTCGCCGCGGGCGGGGACACGCCCCTGTTCGCGATGAACAACAAAGTCCCGGGCGCGTACCCACTCGCCTGGGTCGATCACTTGTACGCGCCCGCCCACGGCTTGTCCCAGGCCAAGACCGAAGCCCTGGCGACGACCATCCGCTATCTCGCGACCGCCGGACAGAACGCGGCTGCACCAGTTGGTGAAGGGCGACTCCCCGACTCGCTCGTGCAGCAAGCGCTCGCGGCAGCTGACCATCTCGTCGCCTCGAACTGCACGCAGCCCGGTGAGGCGATCGTTTCGAACTCTGATCCTGGGCCGATGGCACCCGCCGTCCTGGCGAGTCAGCACCTTCCAACGATGCTGCATTGCATCGCAACCGCGCCGCCGCCCTCCTCGACCACGACACCGACGTCGCCGGCTGGTGGCGGGCCTGGCGGCGCTTCCAGCTTCGGCAACTCCACGGGCGGTTTCGAGGCAGCCGACGGCGGTTCCGGGAGCTCGGGATTCGCGAACGGAGAGACCTCAGGGGCGGCAGCCGGCAACGTCGGGACGAGCGCTGACGGTGCGACAAGCTCCGGCACCAGTGCGTCAGGCGCAAACGGGAGCGGAAGGAGCGGCGGGGGCACGGCCAATGCCTTGCTCACCGCGAGTCATCTCCCAATGTTGCCGCCGGGATCGGCTCCGACCACCGATCGCGTCGCGACGTTCCTGCTCGGTGTCGGGCTGTTCCTCCTGCTCCGCAAGCCGGTCACCGCGTTCGCCCGGCGAGCACTCGGATGACACTCGTCGCGACCA
>JBKPCL010000190.1:0-14084 GCA_046727335.1 Actinomycetota bacterium | reverse complement strand
CGTATGCGAACGCCCGGCTCGTGCGTGTCGACGGCGTCGACGAAGCGAAACGGTGGCCGGTGCGGCAGCAGTGCGACGAGGTCGGGCGGGTCGGAGCCGGACATTTCGCGGACGTTACTCGTCGGTACAGCGAAAAAAGGGTGGTTACCGTGCCGTAGGTAACGGCGCGTTCATGCACCATGAATGTCTCGGACACGCGTCGATGTAACCCTTCGGTGCACGACCAGGTCCGAATTCCTCCCGCCCTCAGCCCGCCTCTCTGCTTCGGAGGTGCACGCGCGTGCGCGTTGCCGTCGTGTTTCCCGGTCAGGGAACACAAGCACCCGGCATGGCCTTGGCGTGGCGCGACCATCCCGCGTGGAAGGTCGTCGAGCAAGCGGAAGCCGCCGCGGGCCAGCCTTTGACGCGCCTCATCACGGAGGCGAGTGCCGAAGAGCTGGCGCGCACCCGTGACGCGCAACTCGCGGTGCTGTGCACCTCGCTCGTCGCCTGGGAAGCCGCGCGCATGCACGTCGACGACGCCGTCGCCTTCGCCGGACACTCACTTGGGCAGGTGACTGCACTCATCGCGTCGGGTGCGCTCGACCTCGACCACGGCGTGCGGTTTGCGGCCCGCCGCGCCGACCTGACGCAGGCGGCTGCTGATTCTCACCCGGGACGCATGGCCGCGCTCCTGGGCGCGACGCTCGAACAAGCAGAAGAGACGTGTGCCGCCGCACCGGACGCGTGCTGGATCGCAAACGACAACGCACCCGGTCAGGTCGTGATTGCCGGAACACCCGAGGGCGTCGAGCTCGCGCTCGCACACGCGAAGGAGATCGGCGTCCGCCGCGCTACGCAACTCAATGTCGGTGGTGCGTTTCATACGCCGCTCATGACGAGCGCGCGCGACGGTCTCGCCGAGGCGCTCCAAGCGATGCCAGTGCACGAGCCGTCCGCACCGGTCGTCTCCAACGAGGATGCTTGCGCCTACGACGATGCTGACGGCTGGCGCGATCGCTCGGCGCGCCACGTCACCGTGCCCGTGCGATGGCGCACCTCGATGGAGACGCTCGCAACGCTCGGTGCCCAAGCCTTCGTGGAAGTCGGGCACGGATCGATGATCGCCGGCGTCGCCAAGCGAACTGTTCCTGAGGTGCCCGTCATCTCGTGTGCCAGCCCCGACGACCTAACCCAACTCTCGGAGGTATCGTGACCGCCCCCATCGTCCACCTGCACGGCGAACGGCTCGCCGTGCCCGAACGTCTGATCGTCGCCCCCGCCGTCGGCGTGTTCCGGCCCCATGTCGTCGACGAGGGGGACACCGTCGACGAAGGCGACGAGATCGGCATCGTCGAAGGTCCGGGCACGTCCTGCGTCGTACGGAGCCCGTTCCGTGGCACCCTGATGGGAATGCTGGCGCATCCCGGAGAGCGATTGCGGGAAGGGCAACCAGTCGCATGGTTGCGAGTCGCGTGAACGAGCAGTCCAACGTCGACGTGTCGATCGTCGGCTGGGGCACCGCGGTGCCCGACGCGCGCGTCACGAATCGGGATCTCGAAGCTCGGCTCGACACGAACGACGCGTGGATCGTCGAGCGAACCGGCATCCGCGAACGGCGCATCGCAGCCGCGGACGAGACGACCGCGACGCTCGGCACGGCGGCTGCCGCGCAAGCCATCAAGCGTGCAGGCCTCGCGCCCACCGACATCGACCTCATGATCTTTGCGACCGCGACGCCGGAACAGCCGCTCCCCCACACCGGCGCGTTCGTCGGCGACGCGCTGGGGTTGCGATGCGGATCGTTCGACCTCGGCGCCGCCTGCGCGGGCTTCGTCTACGAACTCGTCGTCGGCGCCGCGATGCAGCGCACCGGATACGAACACGTGCTCATCGTGGGCGCGGAGACGCTGAGCCGGATCATCGATCCGGAAGACCGCGCCACGATCGTGTTGTTCGGTGACGGCGCCGGTGCGGCAGTGCTCGGACCGGCGACCGGCGCGCCCGGGCTGCTCGCCTGGGATCTCGGATGCGACGGTTCCGCAGCATCCTTGCTCGAGGTCCCAGCCGGCGGGAGCCGGCGGCCCGCGACCGCCGACACGGTCGCCGAGCGCGGCCACTACCTGAAAATGGCCGGGCGTGAAGTCTTCCGCCGTGCGGTTCGCGTCGTGGTCGACTCCGCGACGACAACGCTCGAGCGTGCCGACGTCGCGGCGAGCGACGTCAACTGGTTCGTGCCCCATCAAGCGAACGCCCGCATCATCGACGCCGCCGCTGAACGACTCGGCTTCGGCGCCGACCGCGCGCTCGTCAACATCGACCGCTACGGCAACACATCGTCGGCATCGATCCCGCTCGCGCTGTTCGAGGCGGTCGACGACGGACGCGTGCAGCCGGGCGACCTCATCCTGTGCACCGGCTTCGGTGCCGGCATGACGTGGGCCAGCGCGCTGCTGCGGTGGGGAGGGCAATGACAGAACGAGCCGCGTTCGTCACGGGCGGCTCGCGTGGCATCGGGCGCGCCACTGTCGTCGCGCTCGCCGAGGCCGGCCATTCCGTCGGCTTCTGCTACGGCCGGGACGAAGAAGGCGCGCGCGCAACGCAATCCGCCGTCGACGCGGTCGGCGGCAAATGCGTCGCAACTCGCGCCGATGTCTCCGATCCCGAGGCAGTGGACGTCGCGTTCAAGGAAGTCGAGGCGGCGTTCGGTCCCGTCACGGTCCTCGTGAACAACGCGGGAATCGCACACGATGGACTCCTCGTCCGGATGAGCGACGAGCAGTGGCGGTCGGTGATCGACACCAACTTGACCGGCGCGTTCAACACGATCCGGCGCGCGACGCCGGCGATGATGAAGGCTCGTTACGGCCGCATCGTCAACGTGTCTTCGGTCGCCGGCCAGATCGGGCAGGCCGGGCAGGCCAACTACGCGGCCGCGAAGGCCGGGCTCGTCGGCCTCACCCGCAGCGTCGCTCGGGAGCTCGCGCGTCGCGGTATCACCTGTAACGCCGTCTCTCCTGGCCCTATCGTGACCTCGATGACCGACGACATGCCGTCCGACTGGCGCGTCCAGGCCGAGACGACGGTGCCGTTGGGTCGCTTCGGCACGCCAGAAGAGTGCGCCGCCGTCATCACGTTTCTGTGCTCCGACGCCGCGGGGTATGTCACTGGCGCGCTCGTGCCGGTCGACGGCGGCTTGGGCATGGGTCACTGATCCCGTTCACAAGGAGGAAGTATTCAATGGAACGCTCCGACGCACTGGCCACGATCCAAGAGGTCGCGGCGGAAGTGCTCAGCGTCGAGCCCGACCAGGTGAAGGAGACCGCGCGGTTCAAGGAGGATCTCGACGCCGACAGTCTCGACCTCGTCGAGCTCGTCATGGGGCTCGAAGAGCGGTTCGACATCGAGGTCCCCGAGGAGGACCTCGAAGGCGTGACGACGGTCGGTCAGGCCGTCGACCTCGTGCTCGCCAAGGTCAGCGTCTGACGAAGGGCAAACAGCGCGATGACTGACAGCCAGTCGCAGGATCGCATTCGAGTCGCGGTGACCGGGCTCGGAGTGAAGTCCCCCGCGGGCAACGAACTCGACACGTTCTGGTCGACGCTCGCCTCGGGCCGGTCGACCGCGGCGACGATCGCACGGTTCGATCCGTCGGCGCTGCCCGTGCGCTTCGGCTGCGAGGTGCGCGACTTCGACGCCGCGCCCTACCTCGGCCCGAAGGAGGCACGCCGGGTCGATCGGGTGACGCAGCTGGGCTTCGCCGCGGCCGCAGACGCGCTCGCCGACGCCGGCGACCCCGGAGCAGATCCGGCGCGCTGCGCGGTGATCATCGGGACCGGCATCGGCGGCCTCATCACGCTCGAAGAGCAGGTCGCGCAGTACATGGAGAAGGGCGCCGGACGGGTCAGCCCGTTCTTCGTTCCGATGATGATGGCGAACGCGACGGCCGGCACGATCGCCATGCAACTGGGCTGGACCGGCCCGAACCTCTGCATCGCCACCGCGTGCGCGGCGAGCGCCCATGCAATCGGCGAAGCGGCGCGGCTCATCCGCGACCAGACGGCCGATGTCGTCATCACGGGTGGTACCGAGTCATGCATCACGCCGGTCGCGGTCTCCGCGTTTGCACGCATGACCGCGCTCAGCACGCGCAACGACGATCCCGAACACGCGTCCCGTCCGTTCGACAGCGAGCGCGACGGCTTCGTGATGGGCGAGGGCGCCGCGGGCCTGGTGCTCGAGCGTTGGGACCGCGCAGTGGCGCGCGGCGCACGCATCTACGGAGAGGTTTCGGGCTACGGCCGCAACGCCGACGCGTACCACATCACCGCGCCATCACCGGGTGGTGAAGGGGCGGCGGCATGCATGCAGCTGGCGCTCGAGGATGCCGGCCTGTCGCCTGAGGACGTCGGCCACATCAACGCGCACGGCACGTCGACGCCACTGAACGACGCGGCCGAAGCTGAGGCGATCCGCAAGGTGTTCGGTGAAGGCGGTCCGCCAGTGACGTCAACGAAGGGTGTCACTGGTCATCTCATCGGCGCGGCCGGCGCCACGGAAGCGGTCGCGTGCCTGCTCGCCCTTCAGCACGGCGCGCTGCCGCCCACCGCGAATCTCGAGCACCTCGGTGACGACATCCAGCTCGATGTCGTCGCCGGTGAGGCACGCAGCCTTGCGCCGGCTCCGGCCCTTTCCAACTCGTTCGGCTTCGGAGGCCACAACGCCACGCTGATCCTCGCGCCTGTCTCGACGTCGTGACCGAAACGCCGATCCAGGCGCATTCGGATCTCGCGTCGTCGGCCGAGGTCCGCGAGGTCGATGGTCGACGCGTCGTGTGGTTCCGGATCGCGGGTGGCAAGCACCACGGCGCGATCGGGGCGGCCGGCAGCAACACGGTCGGCGCCGCGGTGCGGCTTGCAGGTGAACTGCGACTGCCCCTCATCGGTGAGCTCGACACTTCCGGCGCCGAGCTCCGCGAAGGAGTCGCGGCGCTGCACGCGTGGGGACGCCTCGCGGCCGAGGTGGTACGTGTGTCGGGCGTCGTGCCCACGCTGCTGTCCGTCACGGGCGCATGCGTGTCGGGTCCGGCCCTGGCACTCGGCCTGTTCGACCAGGTGGTCATGACGGCGGATGCGTTCGCCTACGTCAGCGGACCGGAATCGGTCGCGGAGTTCACCGGAGTCCAGCTCTCACGCGAAGCGCTCGGTGGCGCGGCGGTCCACGCCCAGCGGAGCGGCGTCGCCTCGCTTCTCGTCGACGACGAGCTCGCGGCGCGAGATGCCTTGTTGACAATCCTGTCGTATCTGCCCGACCACCATCTCGCCGATCCACCGCGCGCGTCGTGTGAGGACAGCAGCCGTCGTCGGTGTGAGATCGCAGCATCCACCGTTCCCTCGCGCCCGACCGCGTCGTACGACGTCCGCGTCGTGGCGCAGGACGTCCTCGACGCCGGCTCGTTCTTCGAGCTCCGGCCGCACTACGCGCCGAACCTCATCGTCGGGCTCGGTCACCTCGACGGCCGTCCTGTCGGCATCGTTGCGAACCAACCTCAGCATCGGGCCGGCACGATCGACATCGAGGCATCGCGCAAAGCGGCCCGGTTCGTCGCGTGGTGTGATCGGTTCAATCTGCCGATCGTCACGTTCGTTGATACGCCCGGCTTCGAACCGGGCCGCGACCTCGAGTGGCGGGGGATGATCCGTCATGGTGCCGAGCTCGTCCATGCGTATGCAGCGGCCACGGTTCCTCGCCTGTGCGTCGTCCTCCGCAAGGCCTACGGCGGCGCGTACATCGTCATGGACTCTCGCGGCATCGGCAACGACTTGTGCCTCGCGTGGCCGACGGCCGAGATCGCCGTGATGGGCGCGTCCGCCGCCGTGCAAGTGATCCACGGCCGCCGGTTGCGGGCAGTTTCTGAGGCAGAGGAGCGCGCTGACGTCGAGTCGACGTTGGTCGACGAGTTCGCGGCCGCGTTCGACAACCCATATCGAGCCGCCGAGCGCGGGCTCGTCGACGCGGTCGTCGAGCCGAGCGACACGCGCCGTATGTTGTGCGCGACGTTGGAGATGCTCGCGACGAAGCGCGATGCTCAGCCGTCACGGAAGCACTCGAACACGCCGCTGTAAGGACTCCTGCATGCTCCTCGCTGACAAACGCATCCTCGTGACTGGCGTCCTCAACGACGCGTCGATCGCGTTCAGCGTCGCCGCGCGCGCCCAGGAGGAAGGGGCCGAAGTCGTGCTCACGTCGTTCGGTCGCGTGATGAGCCTGACTCGGCGCGCGGCGCGGCGCCTGCCGCGCGAGCCGTCGATCGTGGAGCTCGACGTGACCGATGCGTCGCAGCTGGACTCGCTCGCCGAGCGGGTCGGCGGCTCCCTCGATGGCGTGCTGCACGCGATCGGCTTTGCGCCGGAATCGTGCCTCGGTGGCGGGTTCCTCACGGCGCCGTGGGAGGACGTCGCGGCCGCGCTGCAGGTGTCGGCGTATTCGCTGAAAGCACTCGCGGTCGCGTGCCGGCCGCTGATGCAACGCGGCGGCAGCATCGTCGGCCTCGACTTCGACAACAGCCGGACGGCCTGGCCCGTCTACGACTGGATGGGCGTGGCGAAGGCGGCGTTCGAGGCGACGGCGCGCTACCTCGCGCGCGACTTCGGGCCGGTGGGCATCCGCGTCAATCTCGTCGCCGCCGGTCCGATACGCACCATCGCAGCGAAGAGCATCCCGGGCTTCGAGCGCTTCGAAGAAGTGTGGGACGAACGCGCGCCGCTGGGCTGGAACGTCAAGGACCCGGCTCCGGTCGCGAGCGCATGTGTCGCGCTGCTGTCAGATCTCTTTCCCGCGACGACGGGTGAGATGCTCCACGTCGACGGCGGCTTCCACGCGATCGGAGCGTGACCAGTCTCGATGCTTCGGTAGCGTGAATCACGACGTTCCCCGCGGTGGCGGCACGAGTTGTTGGGACAACGGCAGCACCGCGGGGATCGTCGCGTACGAGGCACACCACGATGATCACCACTGGCGCGATGCGACCCCGGTTCCACGGAGCATCCGTGCGCTGAGCCGTCTCCGTCAAGCGTCTTAACGCCTTCTTTGCGGCCGTCGCAGGAGACGCAGGCGTAGCCGACCGGAGGGGAGGCGGAGCCGGAGGCGACCAATGAATAGGCCGGGGAGGGCCGACGCCTGTCGGCGACCCGCCCTCCCCGGTGCGCGGCTCAGAGCGCCTCGACGCCGAACTCCGCGGTCCGAATGCGAACAAGGTGCTCGACGGGCAGGACCCAGACCTTGCCGTCGCCGATCTTCTCCGTGCGCGCGGCCTGCACGAGCTCGTCGACCACATCGAGCGCTAGAGAGTCGTCGACGAGGATCTCGAGCTTGATCTTCGGCACGAAGTCGATCTGGTACTCGGCACCGCGGTACACCTCGGTGTGGCCGCGTTGACGTCCGAAGCCCTGCACTTCGGTGATCGTCATGCCCTGGACGCCGATGGCCTGGACCGCTTCCTTGACGTCGTCGAGCTTGAACGGTTTGACGACCGCGACCACGAGCTTCACGTCGTCGACTCCAGCTCGATGTCGGCATTGCCGGTGACGGGGACGTCGACCGCACCCTGGGTGACGTGGCCGGGTGCCGCCTGGTGCAAGACGAAGTCCGGGTAGCACAGAGCCCCGAATTCCGGTACGTCGAGACCGGCGATCTCGGCCTCGGGCGAGACCCGAACTTGGATGAACTGAGAGACGCCCTTGAAGATGAGCCACATCACGCCCCACGCCCAGATGAATCCGATGAACACGTGGAACAGCTGCGCGACGAGCTGGCCACCGTCGCCATAGAACAGGCCGGTGACGTTGCCCGAGACGCCGTTCCACCCCGCGCCATACGTGCCGTCTGCGAACAGCCCGAGCGCGAGAACACCCCACGCGCCACACGTACCGTGCACCGAGATCGCCCCGCACGGGTCGTCGACCCCTCGTCGGTCGAAGAACGCGACGCTGTAGACGACCAGTGTTCCGGCGATCGCGCCGATGATGATCGCCGCCCACGGCGCCACGAACGCGCACGGTGCGGTGATCGCGACGAGCCCGGCGAGCATGCCGTTGCATGACATCGAGATATCCGGCTTGCCGTACTTCGCATTGGTGATGCCCATCGCAACGACGAATCCGACGCACGACGAGAGCAATGTATTCACCGCGACTAATCCGATCCGAAGATCGGTCGCCCCAAGCGTGGAGCCGGGATTGAAGCCCATCCACCCGAACAACAGCACCATCGTCCCGATGACGACGTAGCCGAGGTTGTGACCGGGTATCGCGTTCGGCGATCCATCCTTGTTGAACTTGCCGATGCGCGGTCCCAGGATCATCGCCAGCGCAAGGGCCGACCACCCCCCAGTCGCATGCACCACTCCGGAGCCTGCGAAGTCCACGGCCCCGTGGCCGAGGTGCAGGCTCGTGCCGAGGTGGGCCATCCAACCGCCGCCCCACAACCACATGCCGTAGATCGGGTAGACGATCGCCCCCATCGCGATCTCGGCGGCAAGGAAGCCGGCGAACGAGATCCGCTCGGCGATGGCACCGATGATGATGTAGCCCGCGGTCTCCATGAAGACGACTTCGAACAGGAACAGCACCATCACGCCGACGTCGTAGGAACCACCACTCTGCAGCAAGAAGCCGTGCAAGCCGATGATTCCAGCGCTGCCGTGACCGAAGATGCCTGACAGTGGCGAGACGCCTCCCAGATTGAAGATGGGTGCGACGCCGCCGAACTGGAACGCGAATCCGACCGCGTAATACGCGAGCAACGCCACCGCGAAGGCAGCGATGTTCATCATCATCATGTGGGCGGCGTTCTTCGCACGGGTCAAACCGGTGACGAGAAACGCGAAACCGACCTGCATGAACAGCACGAGGAAGCCCGTGATGAGCGTCCACGTAAAGTTGACCGACACGGCCACGTGGCCGGTCTGACTCGCCAACTGGTTCAAGCCGGCCTGTGAGACCGGCACCTTCGTCGTTCCGAAGATGTTCTGGTAGTTGCTGAGTCCCGTCGTCGACGCGCCGGTCGTGTCACCGCCATGGTGCCCCCACATCGCACCGACGATCACGATGGCGATGAACGTCAGGACGCTCAGCGCAACAAATTTCTGCCCTCGTGACACGCTGCCTCCCGAACATGCCGGCGCGCGAAGGCGCAACCGACTGCCTGCCAGATTGCTCATGCCACTGACAGCTCGCTGCCACTGGGTTGTCCCGCCCGAGAGACGACTACGGCTTTCTTTCAGCCCGGTCTCTGCTGTGTGACCGAACCGTAAACCGTGCCCTTCAGCAATCTGACGCGTCCGCGAGGCCGCACCGACTCGAACTGGCGTGACTGACAGCCCTCACAGGGTTGCGAGCCACGCCGGTTCGCCGGGGAGCCGCGCACCGACTCGAACTGGCGTGACTGACAGCCCTCACAGGGTTGCGAGCCACGCCGGTTGGCATGTCGTTGTCCGGGCGCGGCCGCAGTAGTAGATACTCTCGGGGTTCTGGGCTACTGGACTGTCCACCGCCCGCCTGAGTGCCGCCGCGAGTCACTTCCGGCCGAGCGCCTCCTCGACCTTCGGGACGGTGTCTTTCGGGCTGACCTTGTAGAAGACGGCGGCCAGCTTGCCCTTCTCGTCGACGACGAAGGCTGAGCGGTTGATGCCCATGAACTTCCGGCCGTAGAGGGAGCGCTCCCCCCAGACTCCCCACGCGTCCGCCACGCCATGCTCCGTGTCGGCGAGTAGCGGGAAGCCAAGGCCGTGCTTGTCGTCGAACTTCTTCTGTTTCTCGACGGGATCGGGGCTGATTCCCACGACCGCCGCGTTGAGTTTCTTCAATTGCGGAAAGGCATCGCGCAGGTTGCACGACTGCTGTGTGCATCCCGGTGTGTTGGCCTTCGGGTAGAAGTACACAACGAGCCGCTTGCCCTTGAACTGCGACAGGCGGACGGTCTTGCCGTCCTGATCCTTCAATGCGAAGGCCGGAGCCTTGCTGCCGACCGCGAGAGTCGCCATGTGCCCTCCGATTGATCGTGTGACGCGCTCGTAGCATGCCGCGCGTGGCGCAATCCTCGCCTGTCCGCCTCGCGGCCTCCATTGATGCCGTACGCGCGGCTGCCGTCGAGCGTTTGGGCGCTCAGGCGACGGGCGAGCAAGAGCTGCAGGTCGCCGGGGGCAACGGCCAATCGTCGAGCCTGAAACTGCACCTGCGGTCCGAAGGAGCGGCGACGACGGTCGAGGCGACGAACGACGGTGGCCCGCATATCCCCTTCTTTGCGTTTTTCTTCCGACCGTTGTTCGCCGTCGAGCGGCGTCGCACGATCGAGCATGCGATCGCCGTGCTCCGCGCCGCGGTCGAAGGTGCCCCCGAACCAGCTCCCCCGAAGGGCGTATGGGGACTCCCGCCCGTCGCGTTCCAACCCGAGCAAGTGGCACTGCTCGCCACCGCGTCGGCCGCGGTCGCGGTCGTCACGTTCTCGAGCGCGCTCTTCGGCCAGTTCGCGGGGCCAATCGGCGACGCCTTCCACGCGTCGGACGCCCGTCTCGGCGTCGCGCTGGCCATCACTCGCGTCGGTGCTCTGTTCGCATTGTTCGCGACGGCGATCGCGGATCGTCGCGGCCGTCGTCGTTCCATTCTCGCCGGAGTCATCGGCTCGTCGATCGCGTGTGCGGTGTCGGCCGCGGCGCCCAATCTGTCCGTGCTGACCACCGCCCAGGTGTTCCAGCGCGGTTTCGTCATCACGACTGCGACCGTCGCCGGCATCGCGGTGATCGAGGAAGCGCCCGAGGGCGCCCGTGCGTACGCGGCGTCGATGCTCGCGCTCGCCGGCGGCTTCGGTTTCTCGTTCTC
The DNA here is from genome assembly GCA_046727335.1 of Actinomycetota bacterium. Classification (GTDB taxonomy): domain Bacteria; phylum Actinomycetota; class Acidimicrobiia; order IMCC26256; family PALSA-610; genus JBKPCL01. Next base: position 3,228 of record JBKPCL010000190.1, on the reverse strand, counting down.
GGTGTTGTTCTTGCCCCTGGGCGATCTCGGAAGTGCCGGCTGGCGTCTCCCGTTCGCGATCGGCGCGGGCTCCATCTTGTTCGCCCCGAAAATCGCTCGACGCCTCGCGGAAACGACGCGGTATCAGGCGCTGGCCGCCCGTGCCGACATCGCGCGCGGCCGGCTGCGCCACATCGTCGAACGCGGCTACGGGCGCCGGTTCGTGCTCCTCGCGATCATCGGGTTCCTCACGAGCGTCTTCAGCGCGCCGTCGTCACAGTTCATGAACAAGTACCTCGAGGACGACCGCGGCTTCTCGGGCACCGGGATCGCGATCTTCCGAACGGTGACCACGGCCGTCCCCGGGCTCGTCGGGCTGCTCGTCGGAGGCCGCCTCGCGGAAGCACGGGGACGGCGGCCGGTCGCGGCGATCTTCGTGGCCATCGCCACCGCGACGCAGATGGTCTTCTTCCTGGCGGGGGGCTCGCTCCTCTGGCTCATGTCGGCGACGTCCGTACTCGCGTCGGGCGCAGGTGGCATCGCGCTCGGCACGCTCGACGCCGAGCTGTTCCCCACGGAGGTGCGGAGCACGTCGAACGCGCTCCTCATCGTCGTGAGCGTGCTCGGCTCGGCGACCGGGCTGCTCCTTGCCGGCGCGCTGTCCGATCCACTGGGCGGACTTGGCCGCGCGATCGCGCTCACAGGAATCGGCGCGTTCCTCGCCGCGGTACTCGTCGTGCCCCAACTCCCGGAGTCGGCGGCGCGTCTGCTCGATGACGTCAGCCCGACTGACGGGGCGCCGCGTGCCGAGTACGGTCCGGAGCCGTGACGGCACGCACGACCGAAGTCATCCTTAACGGCCTCGCGTTTCCCGAAGGTCCGCGCTGGCGCGACGGGCAGCTCTACTTCTCCGATCAGCACGATCGCAGAGTCGTGGCGATGACACCCGACGGCACGTCGAGCACAGTCACGGAGGTTCCGCAGCAACCTTCGGGGTTGGGCTGGCTTCCTGACGGTCGCATGCTGATCGTCTCGATGCTCGACCGCCGAGTGCTCCGATTGGAGCCCGACGACTCTCTCGTCGAGCACGCCGACCTCTCGTCGCTCGCGCCCGCATGCACGAACGACATGGCCGTCGACACCGTCGGCCGGGCCTACGTCGGCAACTTCGGGTTCGACATGTACGGCGGCGCGACGCCGCGCAACACGTGCCTCATCGCCGTCGAGCCTGACGGCCGCGCGCGCGTGGTCGCGGATGACATTCGCTTCCCGAACGGCACCGTGATCACGCCTGACGGTCGCACATTGTTGGTCGGCGAGAGCATGGGCGCTCGCGTCACTGCGTTCGACATCACCGACGACGGATCGCTGACCAACCGCCGGCTGTTCGCGAAGGTCGACGGGGCGACGGTCGACGGCATGTGTCTCGACGCCGAGGGCGCGGTCTGGACCGCCTGCCCGTTCACTGGTCGCTGCCTGCGGATCGCCGAAGGCGGCGAGGTGCTCGACGAAGTGAAGGGCACGCATCCGGGAACGTTCGCGTGTGTGCTCGGCGGCGCCGACCGCCGGACGCTGTACCTCTGCACCGCGCCCACGCACGAGCCGGAACACACGCTCGCTGCGCATCAAGGCCGCATCGAAGCCGTCACGGTCGACGTGCCCGGCGCGGGCATCCCGTAAAGGTCGAACCCGTCAGACGTCTGCCAGCCGGTCCCAGCCGTCGGGCGGCGACGCGAGTCGCCAGTACTGCTCGGGGGCAGGGGCGGCGAGCTTGACGCCGATCTGCCAATCCTCTTCGAGCGCGCGCAGTTGGGTCGGATAGCACTCCACCGCGCGTTGCTTGCGCGCCTCGGTGGGGTCGACGCGCGGGCACACCGGTGTCGGCCAGACCTTGCGACGGAAGAGCGACGACACGCGCCACGCCAGCAACCCTGGAATGTGCTTGTAGCCGTTGTCCTCGTAACACCACCACGCCACCGACGGCGCCAGCTGCTCGCGCGCGAGCATGCACGCCTGGTGGGTGACGTCATGGTCCGGGTTCGCGAGCCCGAACGGCGCGAGCACCAGTGTGGGGTCGAGCGCTTGGACCGCGGGAATGAGCTTCGACGCGATGACGTCGGGCGCGACCGGACGATCCCCCTCGTTGTATGTGTACTCGACGAAGTCGAGGTGCAGGGGCGTGGCGTCGAGGACTGCAAGCGCGGCGCGGTCCTCGTCCCGGCGAACGGCCATGACGTCGTCTCCGGGGCCGAAGCCCGACTGCACGTCCCATGGCCGCATGGAATCGGGATAACGCGCAGGGTTCCCCGCGAACACGGTGACGACCGTCGCGCCCGGATGCACCGCAAGGAGGCGCGCGCAACCGAGCACTGCGTCGTCGAGATGCGGCGACACGACGATGAGACGGTCGAGCTCACCATGGCGCGGCAAGCCCCACTCGCGCATCGGCGCGGCCGGCAGGCGCACGTCGGTCACGTCAGCCGACGTCCTTACGGCGGAGGCCGTGCCCGAAGAAGCCGCCCTTGGGCCGCGCGTGCGCGTGATAGTGATCGGGAATGTTGCGCATGTTGTCGTCGACGTAGTGCTCGAACTCGAAGAAGCGTTCGACGACGGTCGCCAGCTGTTCGTGCATGTGCGACAGGTGAGCCGGCGGTGGGCTCGCGCCGTGGCCGCGCCAGACGACCATCGGGACCGCGCAGATCTCGCACTCCGCGATCCAGCACACGTCGTCTTCGTGGAACCATGGTGTGATGCGTGCTGCTTCGCAGAGATCGCACCCGTTGGCCCGTTCGAACCCCTCGGCCATGGCGAGGACGATAGAGCACGTGGTCGCTCGGCTTCGTCCCGCAAGTGCTAGAACAGGCAGCCCATGAAGGGGCTGATCCTCGCCGGAGGCGCCGGCACGCGGTTGCGTCCGATCACGCATACCAGCGCCAAACAGCTCCTGCCCATCGCGAACAAGCCCATCATCTTCTACGGCATTGAGCACATGGCCGACGCCGGCATCAAGGAGATCGGAATCGTCGTGGGCGTCGACGGCGCCGCCTCGGAGATCCGGGAAACGGTCGGGAACGGTTCACGATTCGGAGTCGAGATCACTTACATCCCGCAGGAGGCGCCGCTCGGTTTGGCGCACTGCGTCCTCATCAGTCGCGACTTCCTCGGCAGCGACGACTTCGTGATGTATCTCGGCGACAACATGCTGCAACAGAACCTCCGCTCGTTCGTCGAACGCTTCGAGTCGGCGCG
>JBKPCL010000189.1:0-8683 GCA_046727335.1 Actinomycetota bacterium | reverse complement strand
CTCCCGGCGTTCGGACGGCAGCATGTCGCGGTCCGTCGGCGGAGTGAAGGGTTCTGGCACGAGCGGCAACAGGTGTGTCATCAGACGCACCGGTTCCGGATCGTCCCGATGCCCTCGATCCACGACTCCAGGGTCTGACCTTTCCCGAGGAACCGTGCCGGTTGGCGCGCGACGCCGACACCCGCGGGCGTCCCGGTGAAGATGATGTCGCCGGGCAGCAGGGGGAGCACCGACGACAGTTCGGCTATGAGCCGCGGCACGCTGAAGATCAGGTCGGAGGTGCGCGCGTCCTGCACCTTCTCGCCGTCGACGGAACAGCCGAGCGCGAGATCATCGGGATGCGCGATTTCGTCGAGTGTCACCACCCACGGTCCCATGGGGCCGAACCCTCTACGCGACTTGCCGAGCGAGAACTGCGCGCCCGCCGCGAATTGCAGGTGCCGGTCGCTGAGGTCCTGACCGACGGTCAAACCCGCTACGTGCTGCCAGGCGTCGGCTTCGGCGACGCGATCGGCACGCGTGCCGATGACCGCGACGAGCTCCACTTCCCAGTCGACGGTGTCGCCGACGATTTCGACATCGTCGAAGGGGCCGGAAAGACACGCCGGGAACTTCGTGAATGTCGCCGGAACCTCCGGAACGGCCATGCCTGACTCTTCGGCGTGGCTGCGGTAGTTGATGCCGATCGCGAAGACCTGTCGTGGGTTGGGGATGGGGCATTGGAGTTGCGTCTCGACGAGTGGCGCGTCGGCCGCGTTGACGCCGTGTGCGAAGTCGAGGAACGCAGTCCAGTTGTCGAAGACGTGCATCGGGTCGGGACCGAAGCGGCCACCGGACGCTTTCGCGATGTCGGCGATCGCGTCGTCGAACACCAGCGCCGCACGTCCCTGCACGTTTGCGATCTTCATGAAGACTTTCCTTTCAGCGAGGAGTGGGTTGCGCTGAGTCGCGCGCGCAGGTCGGCGACGAGCGCGGACGCTCCCGCTGTCGTTGTCGCGGTTCCGTACACATGGAAATCGGGGCGTTGTAACACGTACATCGCGTCGTGCTCGGCGAGCCAGCGGCACGCGAGCGGATCGGGTGGGTGCAGCCGAATGACGCGCCCTCCAATCGAGTCGAACCACTGCGATGCCTGTTCATCGAGCGCGTCTATCTCGGTGTCGACGGTGACGAGGCGCCAACCCGCGCCGTGGACGTCGTCGAAGTAACCGCTCTGGACTGTGGGTTGGATCCACACCTGACCCGCGTTCGGCGAGATCGCGTGGATGAGCCCGGCAGCGAGGCCCGGCAGCGCCGGCGCGTCCATCGGCTCCGGGCCCACCGCGGCAGCCATCGCCTCGTCGCGCGCCGCCGCTTCGGCCTCGTCGGGAACGCAGATCACCTTGCCGAGCTCCATGGAGAACTCGATCGCGGCACGCGCCGACGGCAACCGCTCCTGTTCGTAGCTGTCGAGCAGCGCTTCTCGCGCTCGATCGGTCAGAACGAGGTCGAGCTTCCACGCGAGGTTCGCGGCGTCACGGACGCCGGCGCACATGCCCTGCCCCGCGAACGGCGGCATGAGATGCGCCGCGTCGCCGGCGAGGAGGACGCGGGCCGCGCGCCAATGCTCGGCGTATCGGGCACGGAACGTGTAGACCGCGTGCCGTTCGAGACGTGCATTGCGCGGGTGGACGTCCCAGGATGCGAGCAGTTCCCATGCGCGCGGTTCGTCGTTGAGCTCGTCGAGCGACTCGTGCGGGAGCCGCATGAATTCCCACCGGCGTCGGCCCGGTCCGCCGGAAACAACCGTGGTCGGGCGCGCCGGATCACAGATCTGGACGTTCAGGGGATCGAAGACGCGTGCGTGGTCGAGGATGACGTCGACGACGAGCCAGTCGTAGAAATACCCGAGGTCGTGTACCGGGAGCGCCGCCAGGTCACGGACGGTGCTGTTCGCGCCGTCGCATCCGACGACGTAACGCGCCCGGAAGTCGTCGCCGTTGGTCATGCGCAACGTGACGCCGTGTTCGTCCTGCGCCAGGTCGCACACTTCGACCCCGCGACGAACCTCGACTGTCGGCAGCGCCCGCGCCCGCCGGTCGAGGAGCGCCTCGAGCGCGGGCTGGTTGAACATCGACGAGAGCGGCCATCCCAAGGGTTGTTCGCTCACGCGCCCGAAGCGAAGCAGTGTGGTGCCCGCCGCGTTGCGCCACTCGTAGATCTCGGCGGGCTCAGTGATGCGACGCAGCTCCCCGCCGACGCCACACGACTGGAAGATGCGCCCGACCTCGTCGTCGAAGTGCACGGCACGCGGTAGCGGATAGGGCTCGGGCCACCGCTCCAGCACCACGACGGATCGTCCGAGCTGGCCGAGCAGGATTGCGAGCGTCGCGCCGACCGGCCCGTACCCGACGATCGCAACGTCGGCGTCGGCGTGAGCCGTCATCCCCGCGCCACTGGCTGATGACCCCACCGGCTGATGCGGTCGTAGCGACGGTTATCGGTCCACGGATCGGAAATGACGCGCGCGCCGTAACCGATCTCGACTTGGAATCCCGCCGGGCTCACCACGTAGAAGCTGAACATCCCGTCATTGTCGTGGCGGCCGAGCCCGTTCGCGATCGCGAGATCCGTCGGCCACACCCGGTCGAATGCGGCGCCGACGTCGTCGCGCTCGTTCGTCTCGAACATGATGTGATGCAGCTTCTGCGGCATGTCGAACGGTGCCTTCGCGAGCGCGATGCTGTGGTGTCGCGAGTTGCAGTGATAGAACCGCACTTCGAGCTCGATGCCCGCCGCGATCTCCGTCTCGAGCCAATCCGACTGCGCAAGGCCGAGGCCGTCGACCAGGAAGGCATGCGACGCGTCGAACGCAGTCGTCGCGAATACCGCGTGCCCGCACCCGACGCCTTCGGTGAAGAACCCGCCCGGCATGCGCGGCGATGCGAACGCAGGCGATGCCTCTTCGAGCGCCAGCACGACCTCGACGGGGATGCCCCAAGGAGTGGATGCGCGCACCAAACGCTTCACGCGCCGAGCCCGCAGGTCGTCGGCGGACCCTTCAGTGACATCGTGCCCGGTGTGCGCGAGCCGTGCCGCCACGGTGTCGAACGCGTCGTCGTCTACTGCTTCGAAGCCGAGGAACACCGCGTCGTTGGCGGGGCCGGGCCGGACGATGACCCGGTGGGCTTTGTCGTCGTTGCGCCATGTCAGCGCGCCGTCGTCGGTTGCTTCTCCGGAAACGAGCCCGATGATCTCGCCGAAGAATGGCGTGAGTGTTGTGGGGTCGGGCACCTCGATGCCGACGTATGCGAGTTCGACCTCAGGTTGCATGCTGTTGTCCTTTGTGTTCAGCGTCCGAAGAGCAGCAGGCAGACGGCGTCCGCGTGCGCTTCGATCACATCCGGATCATTCGGGTCGAGGCCGCTGAGACGACGGCATTCGGGACCGAGCACGAACATGGTCGGACCGGCGCCGGTGACGATGTAATAGAGATGCGGCGCCGAGATGTCAGGCAGGTCGCCTCGTTCGACCAAATGCGCGAACCGTTCGACCGTCGAGTCGTACAACGGACGAATATGCCGTTCCACGAGCCAGTCCATCCGCGGGCCGTCCACCTTGCACTCCTGCGTGATGATGCGGTGCAGCTGCGGGTGACGCGCGGAGAAGAAGATGAACTCGCGCACGATCAGGCGCGTCACTGTCAGTTCGTCGACGCCTCGCAGCCCTTCCGCGCGCGTGGAGAGCGCGTCGGACAGCGTGTCGAACAACGTGTCGACCGCCGCGCGCCAGAGCGCGTCCTTCGACCGGAAGTGATAGTGGAGCAACGGTTGCGTCACGCCGGCGCGCGCTGCGATCTCTCGAGTAGTCGCGCCTTCGAACGAGCGCTCGGAGAACAGGTCGAGCGCGGCGGCGAGGATTCGTTCACGCGTCGGGTCGGCCGAAGGCCGGGACAACCGGGCCGGAGCACCGTCGATCACCATGCCCGTACCTAATCATATGATCAGAGTATTGGCAAGATCCTAATCAAACGATCAGGATGGTGAACGAGGAATACCCGTGCTGCAAGGTCCCGGGATCGCTCCTGTGTCGACTCCCGACATCGTCCGGACCGGCGATTTCTCCGGGACGCGGCGGGCGCTGCGCGGGAGTGGCGCTGAAAGCCTCCCGGCCGTGTCGAGCCTGTTTCGGATCGCGCAAGGGCTACCCGCGACGTGCGTCGTGGACGGCCCAAGACGCGATGGACGCCCGATCATCTGACTACCGATCAGAAGGTTGGGGGGTCCTTCGATGTTGGCCTGTGGCACGCCGGTGGCGAACAACCTCGCTGCACGACGCAGGATCGGTTATCGACGTGTGAAGGTCAGGTGGATGACACCGCTCGGTGAGGAGACCGCCTCGATGTCGTAGCGCTCCTCGATGCCCTCGACCCCGTCCCACAGGCGAACGCCGCGGCCGAGCAGGATCGGCACTTGCACGACGTGGAGCGTGTCGATGAGGCCGGCGGCGAGGAAGTCGCGGACGACGGTTGGGCCACCGCCGATGCGCACGTCGAGGTCGCCGGCTGCCTTCCGGGCGAGGTCGAGCGCTTCCTGCGGGTTGGCGTCGACGAAGTGGAACACGGTGCCGCCGTCCATCTCGATCGACGGGCGCGGGTGGTGCGTGAGCACGAAGACCGGCGTGTGGAATGGCGGGTCCGGTCCCCACCAGCCCCGCCACTCGTCGTCGGTGCCGACATCGGTCCACGGGCCGGTCTGCGGGCCGAACTTGCCCCGGCCCATGATCTCGGCACCGAAGCCCAGGCCATGGCGCTCGGCGAAGGAGTGGTCGACACCCACGCTGCCACCGGTATCGCCGACCATCGAGCGCCAAAAGCGGGTGGCGAACATCCACTCGTGCAGGCGTTCCCCGGCGTGACCGAACGGGGCGTCGAACGTGATGCCATCGCCGGTCCCGAACCCGTCCAGGGAGATCGAGAAGTTGTGGACACGGACTTGGGACATGGATGCCTCCCGAGCGGTGCGGTTTGGTGACACTCAAGAACGATGTGCAATGCAATTCTCACGTAAGTCCAATCCCAGAACCGGCGGTCGGGGACACCCGTGGCTCACCGGCGTCATAGTGAGGAGCATGCGCGAACACGGCGAGCAGCGGTTCGGTGCGGCGACGGAAGCCGCCGAGTGGAACGCGAGGTATAGCGAGCGCGACGGGGCGATGTGGAGCGGGCAGCCAAACGGGCGGCTCGTCGTCGATCTCGCCGACCACACCCCGGGCCGGGCGCTCGACGTCGGTTGTGGTGAAGGCGCCGATGCGATCTGGCTCGCTCGGCGCGGCTGGACGGTCACCGCGATCGACGTCTCCGAGGTCGCTGTATCCCGAGCGCGGGAGGCTGCGGACCTGGCCGGCGCGGCGGTCGAGTGGGTCTGCGGGGACGCCCTGCAAACACCGTTCCCGGCTCGGTCCTTCGACCTCCTGTCGCTCCAGTACCCGGCGCTACCCAAGGCTGCCGGCGAGCCCGCCGTGCAACTGTTGCTCGACACGGTGCGCCCGGGCGGGCTGCTGCTCGCCGTCTACCACGACCTCGACGACGAGCACCGAGAGCACATGAGATCACGGGGCATCGACCCGACGGACTACATCGGAGTCGACGACCTCGAGCGGCTGCTCGGCGACGACTTCACGGTCGAGTTGCACGCGGTCGAGCCGCGCATCGACCCGCCACCCGACACTCCGCACATCGCCGACGTCGTCCTTCGCGCCCGGCGTCGCTGACCGCGCGGCCGGAGGTGCCGCTCGGCAACGGCCCCCACCAGCCGGCGTTCGGGGACGCGTCTCGGCGTCGGACACTGGTCCATGTTTGGGGCATCTGCGCCCGATCGGTGGACAACTACCGTGCGGTCCATGGCTGTCCAACGAATGGATCACGTCGGCGTCGTCGTCGACGACCTCGATGCTGCGACTGCGTTCTTCCTCGAGCTCGGTCTGGAGCTGGAGAACAAGATGGCGGTCGAGGGACGCTGGGTGGACCGCGTCGTCGGGCTCGACAACGTGCGAGTCGATATCGCGATGGTGCGGACCCCGGACGGCCACGGCCGGCTGGAGCTGACAAAGTTTCACAGGCCGCCGGCGACCACCGCCGAGCCGAACGCGCCGGCGAACACGCTGGGCCTCCGCCGGATCATGTTTGCCGTGGACGACATCGACGACGTGGTTGCGCGGCTGCGCACACACGGCGCCGAACTGGTCGGCGACGTGGAGCAGTACGAGGACATCTACCGGCTCTGCTACGTCCGCGGTCCCGACGGCATCATCGTCGCGTTGGCCGAGCAGCTGAGCTGAAACGCTCTCGCCGAGACTCCGTCACTCGTGATCGTCGACCGCGTCCCGTGCGGCGATGAGTTCGGGCCCGGCGAGCCGTCTCACTGGTATGGAAACCGAGCGCGTGACCGCGTCCACGACGATCGAGGCCGCCCCGGAGGCGGTGTTCGCGGTGCTGGCCGACCCGTCGGCTCACGCCGACATCGACGGCACCGGCTGGGTGCGCGAGTCCCTGGACGGCGATCGCATTACCGCCGCCGGCCAGGTGTTCCGGATGGCGATGTACCACCCGAACCACCCGGACAAGGACTACAAGATGGCCAACCGGGTCGAGGTGTTCGACGAGCCGCGGGCCATCGCGTGGAAGCCCGGGACGGAATCGCTCGAGACCGGGGAACTCAGCTTCGGCGGCTGGATCTGGCGCTACGACCTCGAGGCGATCGGCCCGTCGCGGACGACGGTGACGCTGACGTACGACTGGTCGGCGGTCGCGCCCCAGGTGCGCGAGTACATCCAGTTCCCGCCGTTCGGGCAGGACCACCTCGACAACTCGCTGCAGCACCTGTCCGACCTCGTCGCCTCCGTGTGACTGCCTCCGAGACGCGAGACGAGTGCGCGGCGGCCGGCATTCCGTGCTCTTCATGACTGCGCGTTGCAAGGTTGCGTAAGTCCACTCTCCCAAGCGGCGTTCGGGTGCCGTAGCTTCATGACGATGACCGACAAGCTGGCGTCGCGGTCCCTCGAGGATCCTCATCCGTCGCGCTTGGATCACCGCGATCCACATTGGGACGAGATCCTCGCCGCTCATGCCCAAGCCGTGGCGGCAGGTGAGGACGGCTACGCGGATCCCCGGACTGGCTTGTTCGTTTTCACGGCTTCGTACCTTGCAGCCAGGGGTAAGTGCTGCGATTCCCGCTGTCGTCATTGTCCCTACGTCGATTGACGGCGAAGACCAAGCGATGACGACACGCGGCTGGATGAGCTGGAGCAGCGGCAAAGACAGCGCCTTCGCGCTCCATGTCACGCGCGCCGAGCGCGCTGTCGATGTTCAGGCCTTGCTCGTGACCGTCAACGGTGAGGCGAACCGAGTCGCCATGCACGCGGTGCGACGGACCTTGCTGCAGGCGCAAGCCGAGCGTCTGCGGCTGCCGCTCCATATCGTCGAGATCCCCTCGCCGTGTCCCAACGATGTCTACGAGGAGCGCATGGCGGCTGCGATGTCGGTTGCACAGGACGCCGGCATCGAGAAGATGATCTTCGGTGATCTTTTCCTCGAGGACGTTCGCGCGTATCGGGAACGCAACCTCGCGGGGACCCGGATCACCCCGGTGTTCCCGCTCTGGGGTCGACGAACCGATCTTCTGGCCCGCGACATGCTTGCCGCCGGGCTGCGTGCCGTGCTCACCTGTGTCGACCCGGACGCACTACCGGGCGAGTTCGTCGGACGCAGCTTCGACGAGACACTGCTCGCCGAGCTTCCAGATGGCGTAGACCCCTGCGGGGAGAAGGGTGAGTTCCACACCTTTGTGTGGGACGGGCCTGGCTTCAGCTTCCCGATCGACATCGAACTCGGCGAGATTGTGGAGCGTGACGGTTTCGTGTTCTGCGACGTTCTCGCCGAGAGCTAAACCTTTTCCACTACGGCGCGCGAGCGCTCGCTGATCGGATTGGTGTGTCGCAACCTCGGGTCGCAGCAATCGAGCGATCGCGCAACGTCACGCTCGATGTCCTCGGACAGTATGTCGGCGCGCTCGGCGGCCAACTCGAAGTAACGGACACCGGCGTAGGTCGTAGTCGCCGGGAGCACCTTGATTGCAAGGATTTGCAAGTGTTGCGTTAGTCCGACCCCAGAACCGGCGTTTGAGGACACTGGTCGGCGCCGTGCGTAAAGTGACCAGCCGTCATTCTCGGTGGCGTCGATCACCAGCCCGGTCTGCACCAGGTTGGCCAGCTCGATCGCCGCCTCGTAGCGAGCCACGAACGCTGCTTCGTCGCCGTATCGCCATCCGTCGTCGCCGCCAGGGCGGGCCGGGCCGTCCGCGGGCAGCTGACCTCGGCGGGAGAGCGCTGAGTTCGGGACAGCTACCGCTCCCGGACGGTGTAGGTCAGGTGTGTCACCCTTGGGGAGGGCTCCGCGCGGACCGGCTCCAGGGCCACGCGGCCCGCGTCCACGCCCTCGAACAGGCGGATTCCGGAGCCGAACAGCACGGGTGACAGCGCGATCGAGAACTCGTCGATCAGGCCCGCGTTCACGTACTCCAGGATCGTCGCGCCGCCGCCCGCGATGCGGACGTCCCGGTCGCGGGCGGCCTCGCGGGCCTGGTCGAGCGCGGGCTCGATGCCGTCGTTGACGAAGTGGAAGGTGGTTCCACCCGGCCGCTCCCAG
>JBKPCL010000188.1:0-5262 GCA_046727335.1 Actinomycetota bacterium | reverse complement strand
ATGCCCGGCAACACGCCGTACTGCCTGTCGAAGGGCGGTGTTCGGATGCTGACCCGCACGTCGGGTGTCGAACTCGCGCCGCACAACATCCTCGTCGTCGGCGTTGGCCCGGGTGCTGTCGCGACTCCGATCAACCTCTCGACGATGAACGATCCCGAGAAGATGAAGACGCTCGATACCGCAATTCCGCTCGGCCGCATGGCGCAGCCCGAGGAGGTCGGCACCGTCGTTGCCTTCCTCGCCAGCGACATCGCCACCTACGTGACCGCAACGACGATCTTCGTCGACGGCGGCCTCATGCACAGCAGTCCTGGCTTATAGCCATGAGCCGCAGTCACCTCTCGGAGACGACCGTGCTCGTCATCGGTGGGGGTTTCGCCGGTGTCGCGTGCGCGAAGGCGTTGGCGAAGCACGGCGTGCGGGTCACAGTCGTCGACCGCCACAACTACACACAGTTCCAGCCGATGCTGTATCAGCTCGCAACCGGTCAGATCGCGACGTTGGGTGTCGCCCGACCGTTGCGTGGCGTGCTCTTCAAGAGCCGCACCGTCGACGTCAAGATGGCGGAAGTCACGGAGGTCGACCCGAGGGCGAAGCTCGCGACGTGCGCCGATGGCACGACGTTCGCCGCCGATTACGTGGTGCTCGCGATGGGATCGGCGCCGAACTTCTTCGGCACGCCGGGGGCCGAGGCGGAGAGCTTTCCGCTGTACGCAGTCGCTGACGCCCAGCGGCTGCGGTCACGAATTCTGGCTGTTTTCGAAGACGCCGACCGCAACCCGAAGCTGCTCGATCAGGGCGCGCTCAACTTCGTCATCGTCGGCGCGGGAGCGACCGGTGTCGAGACGGCCGGCGCGCTCGCCGATTCGGTTAATGAGGTGGTGCCCAAAGCGATTCCAGATCTCGCGACCGACTCGGCACGAATATATGTCGTCGATCCGGCCGACGTTGTGCTCGCGCCCTTCTCGGACAAGGCGCACTCGTACGCGCGCAAGGCGCTCGAGAAGAAGGGTGTGCAACTCATTCTCGGCGCGAAGGTCACCGAGGTTCGCCCCGACCGTGTCGTGCTCTCCGACGGCCGCGACATCCTCACACGCACAGTCGTATGGGCCGGCGGTATTCGAGGCGCAGAACTGGCCGGGCACACCGGAATCACGCAAGGGCGCGGCGGTCGGATCGACGTCAATCCGGATCTCACCGTCGAGGGATTCCCTGGGGTGTACGCGCTCGGCGATGTCGCCAACACCCCGGGTCCCGACGGTGAGGCCTTTCCCCAGCTCGGCTCTGTCGCGCTGCAGGCGGGCCGGTGGGCGGCGAAGAACATCGTCGCTGACATCGAGGGAAAGCCACGCACGCCGTTCAAATACCGCGACAAAGGGATCATGGCGATGATCGGCAAGAACGCGGCCGTTGCCGAGATCGGCAGCAAGCGGCGGGAGCTTCATGGACCGATCGCGTTCGCGTCGTGGCTTGGTGTCCACGCAGCGCTGCTCACGGGATTTCGCGAACGCAGCGAAGCGATTCGTTCGTGGCTCTGGGACTACTTCACGAAGCGCCGGGCGAGCTCGATCATCGACCGTCCGGACGCGGCTCGGATCCATTGGGATGGTGGCGGGAGCTAGTCGTCGACAGGAGCGAGGACGTCATGGCTGCACGAATCGAGGACTACGCGATGATTGGGGACCTCCGCACGGTCGCGCTCGTCGACCGGGCCGGGTCGATCGATTGGTGGTGCGTCCCGCGTGTCGACTCGGGCGCATGCTTTGCGGCGCTGCTCGGCACACCCGAGCACGGGCGATGGTTACTCGCACCGGCCGGCGAAGTGTCGAGCACGCAGCGCCGGTACGTGCGCAACACGCTGATCCTGGAGACCGAGTACGACACGCCAGACGGCGTGGTCACGGTCACGGACTTCATGTCACCGGGCGAGGAGCTGCCGACGGTGTTTCGGGTCGTCGACGGCCAGTCGGGTGCCGTCCCGATGCAGCTCGAGCTCTGCGTCGGCTTCGACTATGGATCGGTGACTCCCTGGACGGCGTCGACGGGTGACGGTCTCACGATGGTCGCCGGCAACGACGCGCTCCGCTTCTACAGCTCCGAGCCGCTCGACCGCCGCGACCTCGTGACGACCGCGCAATTCACAATCAACGCAGGCCAGCGACGGAGCTTCTCGCTCGCGTACTACTCCTCCCTCGACGAACCACCGCCGCCGCTCGACGCGCCTGCTGCACAGCGACGCACTCAGGAGTACTGGGACGATTGGGTTGCGCGCTGCACATACAAGGGCGACTGGGCTGACGACGTCGTACGCTCCTTGATCACCGTCAAAGCGCTCCAGTACGCACCGACCGGTGCCATCGTGGCGGCCGCGACGACTTCGCTTCCCGAGCAGATCGGCAGCGTTCGAAACTGGGACTACCGCTTCTCGTGGCTCCGTGACTCGTCGCTGACACTCCAGGCGCTTCTCCTGAGCGGTTACTACGAGGAGGCGCGCGCCTGGCAATGGTGGTTGCAGCGAGCCGTCGCCGGCGACCCCGCCGAGTTCCAGATCATGTATGGCGTCGGCGGAGAGCGCCGACTGACGGAGATCGAGCTCGGCTGGCTGCCGGGTTATGAAGGCTCCAAGCCCGTCCGGATCGGCAATGACGCGAGTGGGCAGTTCCAGCTCGACGTGTTCGGCGAGGTGATGGATGCCGCGTGGACGGCAGTCGATGCCGGCTTCGCGCGGCCCAGCGCCGAGGTTCCCAAGCAGCATCCGCAGCCGGGCGAACTGCTGGTACCCGCGCTCGAACAACTCGAGCGCGTGTGGGAAGACCCCGACGAAGGGATCTGGGAGATCAGGGGCCCGCGCCGGCACTTCACCCAATCGAAGGTCATGGCATGGGCCGCGTTCGACCGTGCGATCCGCATCGCGGAACGTATGGGATGGAATCAAGATCGACTCGAGCACTGGAAATCGCTCCGCGACAAGGTCCACGCACAGATCTGCGAGCGCGGTTGGAATGCGAAGAAGAACAGCTTCGTGCAGTACTACGGCGCCGACCAGGTCGATTCCAGCCTGTTGATGCTCGCGCGCGTGGGCTTCCTGCCGCCGACTGATCCGCGCATCGTCGGGACGGTGGAAGCGATCCAGCGTGAGCTTGTCGTCGACGGGTTCGTGATCCGCTATCCCACGACCGACGGCGGCTCCGTCGACGGTCTGCCGGCGGGCGAAGGGACGTTTCTGATGACCACGTTCTGGTTGGTCGACAATCTCGCGCTCATTGGCCGTCACGACGAAGCGCGGGAGCTGTTCGAGCGCCTGCGGGGCCTGCACAACGACGTCGGCCTCTTCTCGGAGGAATACGACCCGAAGGCCGAGCGCATGTTGGGCAACTTCCCGCAGGCCTTCTCACATCTCGCATTCGTCATCTCGGCGGCGAACTTGTCGCTCGGCGAGCAGTCGCTGGTCCCGAGCACGCCGCAATCTGCCTAGGGGACCGCTATGGCTGCAGAGCACTACGACGTCATCATCATCGGAAGCGGCGCGGGTGGCGGCACGCTCGGGTGGAAGCTCGCGCCTTCGGGCAAACGAATCCTGCTGCTCGAACGCGGCGACTATCTCCCGAGAGAACGCGACAACTGGGATACCGAGCAAGTGTTCTTGCACGGCAAGTATCTGACGACGGAGAAGTGGCGCGACGCATCGGGCCACGACTTCGTTCCCGAGCAGAACTATTACGTCGGCGGCAACACCAAGTTCTACGGCGCCGCACTGTTTCGGCTTCGCCCGGAGGACTTCGGCGAGCTCCAGCATCACGGCGGCGTGTCACCGGCCTGGCCGCTCAGCTACCAAGACTTGGAACCGTGGTATGGCGAAGCCGAACAGTTGTACTTCGTGCACGGCGCGGCAAAGGAAGATCCGACCGACGGGCCGCGCAGTAGTGACTTCCCTTACCCGGCGGTGCAGCACGAGCCGCGCATTCAGCAACTGCATGAAGACCTCGAACGGCTCGGGCTACATCCGTCACATCTCCCGATCGGAGTGATGCTCGATCAGGACGAGCATGGCAACGCGCTGCACTCGAGCAAGTGCATCCGATGCGACCGTGTCGACGGGTTTCCGTGTCTCGTCAACGCCAAAGCTGATGCGCAGACAGTGTGCGTGGATCCCGCCTTGCAGCATTCCAACGTCGAACTCGTGACGAACGCGCGTGTCGACCGGCTCGAGACGGATGCAGGCGGACGCGCCGTGACGGCCGTCGTGGCGACGCTCGCCGACGGATCGGAGCAGCGGTTCTCAGGGGACATCGTCGTGGTGTCCTGCGGCGCGCTCAACTCCGCGCTGCTACTCCTGCGCTCGGCGAACGACGCGCATCCCAACGGTCTCGCGAACAGCTCCGACCAAGTCGGACGCAACTACATGCGGCACAACAACGTCGCCATGATGGCGCTGTCCAAGGAACCGAACCACACCCGATTCCAGAAGACACTCGCACTCAACGACTGGTACCTCAAAGGCGAGGACACGGATTACCCGTGGGGCGGCATCCAGATGCTCGGCAAGTCCGACGGTTTGGAGCTACGCGGCAAGGCGCCGCACTTCCTGGCGTGGTGCTCGAAGCTCATGCCCGAGAAGCCGCTCGACGGACTCGCCGAGCACGCCGTCGACTTCTGGATCTCGTCCGAGGACCTTCCACATCCCGACAACCGGGTCAGCATCGACGAGGGCGGCACGGTGCGTCTTGCGCTGGTCGAGACCAATCCCGAAGGGCTCAAGCGACTACGCCGCAAGTTCCAGTCGATGCTCTCGGACCTCGGCATGCACGACGGTGCCCACGAGCGGAAGCTGTACCTCCACGAAGCCATGGATATCGCGGCAACCGCGCACCAGGCGGGCACCGTCCGGTTCGGGACCGATCCGGCGACGTCAGTGCTCGACGCCGAGTGCAAGGCACACGACCTCGACAATCTCTACGTCGTCGACTCCAGCTTCTTCCCGTCGATCGGTTCGGTGAACCCGACGCTGACGATCATTGCCAACGCACTACGCGTCGGTGAGCATCTGCGTGCGCGGTTGCGCTGACGCGCCATATGGAGAGCATTCCGACGTTGCTTGCCGTCAACCCCGTGCCGTGGGCACGGTCACAGATGGCGTTCACGTTGGGGTTCCACATCATCTTGGTACCGCTGGGCGTCTCGTGGGCCTTCATGGCGCTCGTCGCGAACTACCGCGGAATCAAGCACGATGACGCCGACGCGCTGAACCTCGCGCAGCGTTGG
>JBKPCL010000187.1:0-10555 GCA_046727335.1 Actinomycetota bacterium | reverse complement strand
ACCGGTTCGGCCCGGCGCGGAACGGACGCAGGTTCACGTAGAGGTCGAGCGCGAACCGCATGCGCAAGAGGAGGCCGCGCTCCAAGACGCCCGGCGGTACGTCGGGAGTACCGACTGCACCGAGCAGGATCGCGTCGACGTCCCGCAACTCCTCCAGCACGGAGTCCGGCAGCACGTCGCCGGTCGCGAGATACCGGCGCCCGCCGAGGTCGTAGTCGACGGTGTCGATCGCGACACCTGCGGCGCGCACGACCTTCAACGCCTCCGTGATGACCTCTGGTCCGATGCCGTCGCCGCCGATGACGGCGAGTCGATGGGCCACTGTGTTCTGTTCCTTTCACGAAAAAACCGCCCACGCAGGCGTGGACGGTTGACGCGAACGCCGAAGCCGGCGTTCGCTCACGAAATGACGACTGACCAGGAGGCGCGCGACGCGTACATGCAGTGAACAGGTTCGCAGCCGGCGGCGCGATTGTCAAACTCGGCGACGGGTACCCTGCCCCTCCATGACGGAATCCCATCTCTCACCGCAGGCGTTCGAGCGGCTGCGCCAAGAGCTGGACGAGCGCTCCACGACACGGCGTCGTGAGATTTCGCAGTGGATCGAACGAGCGCGCGAGCACGGAGACATCAGCGAGAACGCCGACTACGACGCCGCCAAGAACGAACAGGGACACAACGAGGCGCGCATCCGGCAACTCGAAGCGATGCTGAAGAGTGCGGTCGTGCTCGAGGGCGCGGCCGGCGACGTCGTGGAACCCGGCTGTCTCGTCGATCTGCGCTACGAGGGCGACGACGACCTGGTGACGTATCTGTTCGGTTCGATCGAGGAGCGTCACGACACCTACGACGTCCTCTCGACCAATTCGCCGCTCGGTCAGGCGATCGTCGGTGCGAGCCCGGGCTCGAAGGTGAAATACCAGGGCCCGAAGCGGGAGCTGTCGGTCACCGTCATCGGCGTCCGCCCGCTCGACTGACCCTCAATCATCTGACCGTCCATTGCCGGCCGGCGCGCCCCATCCCCCGCCGCCAGGTGTGAGGATCCGTACGACGTCACCCTTCGTCAGACGAACGGTGCACTTGTCGGGCAATCGGGTGGCGCGGGCTTCGTCGCCGGCCGGGAGCAGCCAGTTCTCTCCGACCGCGCCCGACGTTCCGCCGGCAAGACCCCACGGCGCGTTGATCCGTCGCTCGGTGACGAGTGACAGCGTGGCGTCCTCGAGGACCTCGAGCTCGCGCGCGATCCCGTCGCCGCCGGCAGCCGCGCCCAGCCCGCCGCTTCCCGTGCGCAACGCGTAACGACGAACGCGCATCGGCAAGGCCCGCTCGAGCGCCTCGACCGGCGTGTCGGCAGTGTTGGTCATCGCGGTGTGCACGCCGTTCATGCCAGGACGCGGTCCGGGCCTGCCGCCTTGTCCGCCTGCGATCGTCTCGTAGTACACCCAGCCGTCGCCGCCGACGAGCACATTGTTCATCGTTCCCTGCGACGCGGCACCGACTCGATCGGGCGCGGCTTTCGCGAGCGCGCCGAGACAGACGTCGGCAACGCGCTGGCTCACCTCGACGTTGCCCGCGCCGACCGCGACCGGCGGCTCGGCGGCGACGACCGTTCCGTGCGGTGCGATCACCCGCACCGGCCGCAGCGCGCCACCGTTGGCGGGGATGGTCGGATCGACGACCGATCGCATGGCGAACGCGACCGCGCTCACCGTGACGGCTTCGACGGCGTTCATCGTTCCGGGCCGCTGTGCGTCCGTGCCGGTGAAGTCGAAGGTCACTGTGTCCCCGTCGACGACGACGCGCACGACAATCCGCGCCGGTCCCTTGTCGACATCGCCACCGGTCGAATCGAGCACGTCCTCGAACGAGAACATGCCGTCCGGAAGCGCGCGGATCGCCGCGCGCATCCGCCGTTCGCCGTAGCCAATGATGTCGTCCAGCACCGCAGCATCGGGATGCAATGCTCGAAGCCGCTCCGCGCCGAGCCGGTTCGCGCCTCGCTGCGCGTCGAGATCGCCGCGACGCTCCTCCGGCGTGCGTGACGACGCGACGAACAACGCTTCGACTTCGGGCGTGCAGATCACCGGAGGCATTCGGAAACCTTCTTGGTAAATCTCCGTCGCGTCGGGCGGCATCGAGCCCGGCGCCATGCCACCGAGATCGGCGTGGTGCGCGCGATTCGCGACCCAGCCGAGCAGCGCGCCGCCACCCCCGACGGCAGGCGCGACGAGCGTGACGTCGTTGAGGTGTGTGCCGCCCGCGAACGGATCGTTGAGGATGATCTGCTCGTCGGCACCAATCCCGGACCCGCACGCTGCGATCGCGGCGCGCACGGCCGCCGGCATCGAACCCAGGTGCACGGGAATGTGCTCGGCCTGCACGAGCAGCAGCCCCTCGGGTGTGAACAGCGCGGCCGAACAGTCGGCGCGCTCCTTGATGTTGGGGCTGTACGCAGCGCGCCGCAGCACCGCGCCCATCTCCTCCGCGACACCGGTGAGTCGCGAGATCCATACCTGGAGCGTCGCCGGATCAACGAGTCGCGGGCTCATGTGTCCCGCTCTCGGCGCCTCCGGCGCCGGGCCGCTCAGGCCCCGCTCGCTGCTCGGGGGGATACCCCCCTCGCGACCCTCGCTCATGTGCGCTCCAAGACCCATGCACCGAGCTCGCGTGGCTCGGCGCGCCAGCCGTCGGGCACCCACACGGTGCAGTCGGCCTCGGCGACAACGGCCGGACCGATGACCCGACGGCGTTCGACGGCTGGGAGGTCGGTCACGGACATCGGCGCCGGCGCGGTCGCACGGGCGCGCACTGCGACGACCTCCACGGGCGCGCCCGGTCGTGCATGGCCGTTCCGGCGCGCATGTTCGGCCGGGAAGTCCTCTGGAGCGGCAACGGTCAGCTCATGACTCTGCCCGACGTATCGACAGTCGACGGCCGTCTCGACGTTCGCGCTCGCGCTCACCAATGTCAGCGCTGCCTGCCGAATCTCCTCCACTGCATCGGCGAGGTTGCCGCCGGCGAACGACCGCACGATGTCCCGCCGGCGCGGTGAGCACAGCAGCCCGACCGCGGAACAGACTCCGGCGCGCGGCGGAACGATGACGGCCCGCATACCGAGCAGGTCCGCGACTGCGCAGGCATGCAGCGGCCCGGCACCGCCGAAGGCGACCAGCGCGAGGTCACGCGGATCGACGCCGCGCTCGACCGTGACGACGCGCACGGCCCGCTCCATCGATGCGTCGACGACTCGCACCATGCCTTCCGCATCGACTCCCGCGCGCTCGAGCGCGCCGCGCGCCGCGGCCATATCAAGGCGACCGAGGTCGGAAAACGGCGCGTCGGCCGGAATGCGTCCGAGCACGAGATCGGCATCGGTGACGGTCGGAAGCTCGCCGCCGCGTCCGTACGCCGCCGGGCCGGGCCACGCACCGGCGCTCTGCGGACCGACAACGAGCGCGCCACCCGGATCGATGCGCCCGATCGATCCCCCGCCCGCGCCGATGGTGTGAATGTCGAGCGACGGGAGGCGCAGCGGAAGCCCGGCAACAACGCGCTGCGGGCTCGGCTCCGGCACACCCCCACTGACGAGACAGACGTCGGTACTCGTGCCCCCCATGTCGAACGTGACCGCGTCGGCATGACCGCACGCTGCGGCGATTACCGCCGCCGCCCACACACCACCCGCGGGTCCGGAGAGCAGCAACGACGCGGGGCGGCCCGCCGCTTCCGCCGCCGGAACGAGGCCACCGGCCGACGTCATCACCAGCACTTCGCGTGCCAACGTTCGCAGGCGGCTGAGGTATGGCGCGCACACCGGTTGCAGGTACGCGTCGGTCACAGTCGTCGCCATGCGTTCGTACTCGCGATATTCCGGCGAGACTTCGTGCGAGCAGACGACATTCTTGTGACCGCCGGCGCGCAGCGCGTCTCGAACCGCCCGTTCGTGACGCGCGTTCAGGTCGACATGCAGCAAGCAGACGGCGACCGCGTCGACATCGTCCGGGAGATCGGGCACGGCACCGTCGAACGGTTCGAGCTCCTGTCCGCGGGCGTCGAGGCGACCCGACACCTCGAAGCGAAGCTCCCGCGGCACGAGCGGCGGCGTCCGGTCCGCGAACGGGTCATACAGCGACGGCCGCACTTGGCGGGCGATCTCGATGACATCGGCGAACCCGCGCGTCGCCACGAGCGCCACCTTCGCGCCACGCCGCTCGAGGAGCGCGTTCGTCGCGACGGTCGTTCCGTGCGCGAGCACGTCCACGACACCAGTCCGCCGCAGCCTTCCAGTCGCATCAGCGACTGAGCGAGCGGGATCGTCAGGTGTCGAGGACACCTTGACGACACGGCCGTCATCAGCGACGGCGTCGGTGAATGTGCCACCGGTGTCGACGCCGCATTGCACGACGCGAGTTTCTCGCGCCGACCGGTCAGTGCACGAGCGCGCCGTTGTGGTCGGCTTGCTGCATCAGATAGCCGCGCGAGCGGACGGTGCGGATCTCGAGACCGAGGGGCGCAATTCTTCGCCGCAGGCGCAACACGTGGACATCGAGCGCGTTGCGGGTGGGCACGCCGGTCGGCCACGCCCGATCCGACAAGGAGTCGCGCGTCACGACCGCACCGAACCGATCGAGGAACACTCCCGCGAGTGACTGCTCCACCGGTGACAGCGAGACCCAGGCGTCCCGGTGGTGCAAGAGGCCGTCACCGTCGAGCAACGGCCGGACGCCGTGTTGCTCGGCACGAACTGCGAGGGCCCGCCGGCGGGCGTCGACCTCACGTTCGGGTGCAATCGATGCGACCCAGTCCTCCAGGCAATCGGTCAACAGCGGGGGCTCGGTGTCGTCGCCGACGACCAGCAAACGAGGGACGCGCAGCTCGCGCAGCTCCGCGAGGCGCCGTTGGTCGCCCGGCCAGCGCAGCATCTCGACGTTCACGCTTCCGACCGTACGAGCAGTTTGTTACGCGCTTGTTACTCCGCGGTGACGTCAGGACGAGCCGACATGCGCTGCGCGGCTGCGACGACGGCGGACGCGAGACGCCGTCCCGGCTGCTGGCCGAGCCGCTCCAAGGGCCCGCTCACACTGATCGCAGCGACGACCGAGCCACGCCCGTCCCGGACGGGCGCGCTCACGCTCGCAACCCCGGCCTCCCGTTCACCGACGCTCTGGGCCCAGCCCCGGCGGCGCACGCCGGTCAGGACGGCCGGATCGACGTCGAACCGGTCCCGGTCCGGCGCCCAGGCCAGCAGGACCTTGCCGCCCGAGCCTTTCGTCAATGGAAGCACCGCGCCGAGCGGCACCGTGTCGCGCAAGCCGCTGGGCCGTTCGTGGACCGCGACGCACACACGCCGGTCGCCCTCTCGCACATAAAGTTGCGCGCTCTCGCCGGTTTCTTCGGCCAACGCTCCGAGCACGGGCAGGGCGGCGTCGACGAGCCCCCGGCCTGCCGCCGCGCCCCAGCCGACGAGCCGTCCGCCGAGCACGAACCGGCCGCGGTCGTCGCGCGCGAGCAGACCATGACGTTCGAGCGCAACCGCGAGGCGATGGGTTGTGGGCCGCGGCAGCCCCGTCGCCGTCACCAGATCGGCCAGCGTCGCGGGAGCACGCAACGCGACCGAGTCGAGGAGCAGCACCGCCCGGTCGAGGGTCTGCACGCCGGTTGCGCCGTTCGCTACGCTATCCACGAAGCGATACTAGCGTCTCACATATTGAGACGCCTCAATATTGAGACGACGCGGCACAGTGCGAAGGTGATGCTCATGGCCCGGACCATGGCGCAGACGATGTCCGAGAAGGTCTGGGAACGGCACGTGGTCCATCGCGCCGACGGCGAGCCCGACCTGCTCTACGTCGACCTGCATCTCGTGCACGAGGTGACGTCGCCCCAGGCCTTCGACGGCCTCCGCGAGGCCGGACGGCGCGTGCGGCGGCCCGACCTGACCGTCGCGACGATGGACCACAACGTGCCGACGGCCGGGCTCGACCGTCCCCTCGAAGATCCCATCTCCGCGAAGCAGATGGACGTGCTGGCGCGCAACTGCGCGGAGTTCGGCATCCGTCTGTATCCGATGGGCGATCGCGGCCAGGGCATCGTGCACGTCATCGGACCCGAGCAAGGCTTGACCCAACCGGGCATGACGATCGTGTGCGGCGACAGCCATACGTCGACGCACGGCGCGTTCGGTGCGCTTGCGTTCGGTATCGGCACGAGTGAGGTCGAGCACGTGCTCGCAACGCAGACCTTGCCGCAGCAGAAACCCGGCACGATGGCGATCACCGTCGACGGTGATCTGCCCGCGGGAGTCACTGCCAAGGACATCGTCCTCGCGATCATCGCTCGCATCGGAACGGGCGGCGGTATCGGTTCGATCATCGAGTACCGAGGCTCCGCGATCCGTGCGCTCTCGATGGAGGGGCGCATGACCGTGTGCAACATGTCGATCGAGGCCGGCGCGCGTGCCGGCGTGATCGCGCCCGATGACACGACGTTCGAATACCTCGAAGGCCGCCCGTTCGCACCGTCGGGAAAGGAATGGGAAGCGGCGCTCGACGTGTGGCGTGGCCTCGTCACCGAGCCGGGCGCGTCGTTCGACAAGGAAGTGGGGATCGATGCCGCGACCCTCCGGCCGCACGTGTCGTGGGGCACGAACCCGAGTCAGACCGTCACGATCGACGACGTCGTCCCCGATCCGTCCTCATATACCGATCCCTCGCAGCGGGATTCGGTGAAGCGTGCCCTCGCCTACATGGGCTTGCGTTCTGGCACGCCGATGCGAGAGATCGCGGTCGACACCGTCTTCATCGGTTCGTGTACTAACTCACGCATCGAAGACCTGCGCGCCGCTGCCGCCGTCGTCGCAGGCCGCACCGTCAAGTCCGGAGTGCGCACGCTCGTCGTTCCGGGGTCGGCGGCAGTGAAAGCACAGGCCGAAGCGGAAGGGCTGGACCGCGTGTTCCGAGCTGCGGGCTTTGACTGGCGCGAACCCGGGTGCTCGATGTGCCTGGCGATGAATCCCGACAAGCTCGCTCCGGGCGAACGTTGCGCGTCGACGTCGAACCGCAACTTCGAAGGGCGACAGGGCAAGGGCGGCCGGACGCATCTGGTGTCCCCTCCCGTCGCCGCCGCCACCGCGATCGCGGGTCACTTCGCGACCCCCGACGATTTGGAAGGCTGATGAACGAGACGCGCGTGATCACCGGTCGGGCGGTGCCGCTCGTCCGCTCGGACGTCGACACCGACCAGATCATCCCGAGCGACTGGCTCAAGCGCGTGGAGCGCACTGGGTTCGGCGCCGGCCTGTTCTCGGAATGGCGCGACAACTCCGACTTCGTGTTGAACCAAGAGCGCTACGACGGCGCCAACATCCTCGTCGCCGGGCCGAACTTCGGCACGGGCTCGTCGCGCGAGCACGCGGTGTGGGCGCTGATGGACTACGGATTCGACGCCGTGCTCGCCCCGCGCTTCGCCGACATCTTTCGCAACAACTGCGGAAAGATGGGGCTGGTCGCGGCAACCGTCCCGGTCGACACCGTGCACCGGCTCTGGGAAGCGATCGAGCAGGACCCGAACCTCGAGCTGGTCGTCGATGTCGAACACCGGCGCGTGGCCGCGCCCGCCATCGGCCTGGACGAGCCCTTCGAGCTCGATGACTTCACTCAGTACCGCTTGCTCAACGGCCTCGACGACATCGGCCTCACGCTGCGCTATGGAAGCGACATCACCGAGTTCGAAGCCACACGACCGGCGTGGCTCCCGGCGGTTACCTCACAGGGGTGAGTGGTCGGCTCACGCCGCGGCGATGAGCAGATCTGCCACCCAGGCGTCGGCGAGGTCGTGGGCAAGCTCACGAGTCGCGTCGCTCGCCGCTAGGTATTCGAAGAACTCGATCACATTCATCCCGACCTCCAGGCCCGCAGCGCTACACCGTTCTTGTTCCCGCAACAACGGCCAGTTCCCGCCACTTCCAGAAACATTCGACGTTTACGAAACCGCAACCTCTGAGCCAGTCCAGGTGGGTGGGGACCGGGACGAGCTTGTTGGACGGATCGTCTTGCTCGAGCGTCCTCCCGAGCGCGGCGAGAAATTCCTCGTGGAGCTGCGGCGTCGGCGAATCGACGTGCTCCGCGTTGACGAAGACGCCGCCCGGGCGGACACGGTCGTAGATCTCTGTGTACAGCGCACGCTGTCGTGCCGGTACGAGGTGATGGATCGCGAAGCTGGAGACGACTGCGTCGAACGTTCCGAGGTCGGCCGGCAGCGGATCGTCGAGATCGTGGTGCCGGATGGTGACGCGTTCGTCGTCCGCAAAGCGCGCCCGCGCCCGTTCGAGCATCTCGGCGCCGAAGTCGAGGCCAAGACCCGTCGCGCCGGGCCGTGCCGCGAGCACGAGCGCGAGGGTGTTGCCGTCCCCGGTCCCGAGATCGAGCACGCGGTCGACCCGTTCCGGGAGTAACTCGAGCAGCACCTCGAGGCCTTCGACCCGGTGCGGGATGGCGTCGCGCTCACGGAGGTAGCGCAGCGCCCATTCCGTTTCCGTCCACCGATTGATGCTCTCTGTGTCTGTCATGCCAGTGATCTCACGGACCGACTTCCGCGATGCGGGGCTGATCGTCGCGGTCGCGCAGGCGCACGATCTTGTTCACCGCGTTCAAGTAGGCACGCGCCGAGGCCTCGACCACGTCGGTTGCGACGCCGCGGCCGGTGACCTTGCGACCGTCGGCCTCGACCGTGACGGTGACGGCGCCGAGCGCGTCCGCGCCTCCGGTCACCGACGACACCTGGAAGTCGCCGAGCGTGCCGCGCACGCCGCACGCCTCCGAGATCGCGGCGATGGCGGCGTCGATCATGCCGTCACCGGTACCTGTCCCCTCGCGCTTGCCGTCGGAGTAGACGACGACGACCCGAGCGGACGGCTTGGTGGCCGTCCCGCCCCGCACGTCGAGCTCGTGGATCGCAAAGCGGTGGACCATGCCGGTGCCGAGCTCCTCGGCGACGATCGCCTCGAGGTCGGCTTCGGTGATCTCGACCTTCTTGTCGGCGAGCTCCTTGAACCGGGTGAACGCGCCGTTGAGCGCATCGCCTTGGATGCGGATGCCCATCTTCTCGAGCGTGTCGGCGAACGCGTGACGGCCCGAGTGCTTGCCGAGCACGATCTGCGCGGCTTCCTGACCAACGGTCGTGGCGTCGATGATCTCGTACGTCGAACGGTCGGAGAGCACGCCGTGTTGGTGGATCCCCGACTCGTGCGCGAATGCGTTGCGTCCGACGACGGCCTTGTTGTACTGGACGTGATAGCCGGTGAGTTGCGAGACCAACCGGGACGTGCGCGCGAGCTCCTCGGTACGCACGTTCACGTCGACACCACCGAAGTAGTCGCGCCGCGTGCGCAGCGCCATCACGACCTCCTCGAGCGCGGCGTTGCCGGCACGCTCGCCGAGCCCATTCATCGCGCACTCGATCTGACGAGCGCCGTTCACAACACCCGCGAGCGAGTTCGCGACGGCGAGGCCCAGGTCGTTGTGGCAGTGCGTCGAGACGGTGAAGTCACCCTTGACCGTGTCGACGACGTACTTGATGAGACGTCCGTAGTCTTCCGGGACCGCGAAGCCCACGGTGTCGGGGATGTTGAGGGTGCTCGCGCCGTTGTCGACGGCGATCTGGCAGACCTCGCACATGAAGTCGGGATCGGAGCGGTAGCCGTCCTCGGGCGAGAACTCGACGTCGTCGACATAGCCCCGCGCCCGGGCGACCGCTGCGGCCGCCTCGGCGCGCACCTGGTCGGGCGTCATGCGGAGCTTCTTCTCCATGTGGATCTTGGAGGTCGCGATGAAGACGTGGATGCGCGGCTTGTCGGCGTGTCGCACCGCTTCCCACGCCCGGTCGATGTCCTTGAACCCGGTGCGGGACAAGCCGGTGATGATCGGGCCCCGCACCGACTTGGCGATCGCCTCGACCGATTCGAAGTCGCCGTCCGAGGCGATCGGGAACCCGGCCTCGATGACGTCGACCCCCAGGCGCGCGAGCTGCTCGGCGATCTCGAGCTTCTCGGCGACGTCGAGGGAGATGCCGGGCGACTGCTCGCCGTCTCGCAGCGTCGTGTCGAAGATCTTCACCGTGTCCATCTCGTCCTCCGGGGTCGTACGGCGCCGGCGGGCGTCGTACCAATGAAAAACCCTCCGGCCGGATGACACGGAGGGTCGAGCGCGAGCACCGAACGGCGCCCGCGCTTACGTAAGGAGGAGGCTCGACAAGTTCGTGAGCAGCCAAATCTCCAAACGCATAAGTCCAAGCAGTCTGCCAGCCGATGAGGTTCCGGTCAAACCAGTTTCGTCGATTTCCACCGGCGGCATGAGAGAATTCGAGTCGATGCGCAAGATGTTCAAGCGCACGATCGGCGTCGGCCTGCTCGCCGGCCTCGCCTACGCGGTGTTCCGCGCGTGGCGCGCGCGCACCGCGAACACGCCCCGGACGATCTCATGGGAGAGCGCACCGTTCCCGTTCCCGCCCGTGCCGCGTCCCGTTGCGTCCGACCCGACCCCGCTCGCCGCGTGGGTCG
>JBKPCL010000186.1:0-24015 GCA_046727335.1 Actinomycetota bacterium | reverse complement strand
GGGTACTTGCGTAGGGTCGAGTCGCTCGCCGAGTCGCGGCATTGGAGGTGCGACGGCTGCGGCCGGTGTTGGGGTGCCGAGCACGGTCGGCTTCGTCATGTCGATCCGCTCGGATGTCCGGGCTGCGCCTCCACTGACAAGCGAGTGTGCATCGCGCTGCTGCAGCGCGAGTTTCCCCGGTTCGGCCTCGACGCGAGCGCCGAGACCGACTGAACGGCCGGCACCAGTCGCGAGTCAGCTGATGCGATATCGCTCGAAGCTGGGTGTCGACACGACGTCGTACGTTGCGGTGATCGCCAGTCCTTCGTACCCGTCACGCTTCGCGAGCCATCGCAGTCCATCGTCGGCGCCGCGCACCATCACCGCCGTCGCGTAGGCATCCGCGATGCCCAAGTCGGGCCCGACGACGGTTGCGGCGACGAGATCGACCGCAGCTCGCCCGGTGCGTGGGTCGATGATGTGATCGCCTCGTTCATACCGTCCGGAAGTCGCGACGGCCGCGTCGACCACCGAGAGGACGGCCCCGACGCGATTGCGCTCCCACGGGTGCTGAATGCCGACACGCCATCCCATCGCGGTATCGGGCGCGTCTGGGCGACCACGGACGAGCACATCACCACCGGCCGCGAGAGAGAAGGCGCGAATGCCCGCCGTCGTCAGCATCGCCGCCGCCTGTTCGAGGGCCCACCCTTTGACGAACCCAGAAGGGTCGAGCGACGCCTGACCGGGCTTCATCGGCGCCGCGACCGTCGTCGCGACTGAAATGTCGAAGGCGCCGTCGGTCTCCACGCGCATCTCCTCGCAGAGCTCGAGAACGACCCGCGCCTCCTTGCTCGCGTCGTCAACGTCGAGCTCGCCGCGACCGATCCTCATGATCTCCGTGTCGTCGCGCCAGGTGCTGAAGACGTCGTCGACTCGCTCGAACCAGTCGAAGACGTCATCGAGCACAGCGGCATGCACGGCATCGCGGACGTCCACGCTGATACGAGTTCCCCACTGTTGCTCGACGCGCCTCACCACACGTCGTCAAGCGCCCGCACGATCGAGCGCCGACTGGAGTGACTGCGCGTAGCTCTCGCTCGTGAAGGTTGCGCCGGACACGATGTCGATCTGCGCGCTCTGCGCCTGGAGCGCCTCTTCATGGAGCAACGGCTCCGCTTGCTGGCTGATATACGCGGAGCGCGGACGGTCTGAAGGCATCTGCAATGCCTGGACGTCGGTGATCTGCTTGCCGCTGACCGTGATGCGTACTTGTACGTCCCCGTATTGGTTCGACACCACGTCGCCGTCGACGGATCTGACGCCGTTGGAGGTCGGCGGTGCGCTCGTTCCCGGAGGCGCGGTCGATCCCGAGCCAGTCGGCGGTGGTGCGGAGGCCGGCGGATGTGTGGTCGCCGGAGTCGTCGCGATGTGTCGTACGGCTGATCCCGGGCTGGTCTTGAATGTCGCGAGTAGCCCGAGACCGAGCAGCGTGGCGACGATGACGGGGACGACGCGGCGCACGGGATCCGTCTCCTAGAACTCGAACCGTTCGAAGTGAACCTGCTCACGCGGCACGCCGAGCATCGCCAGACGGCGGCGCATCGCGTCGATCAGACCAGGCGGACCGCACACGAAACAGTCGCGTGACCGGATGTCCGGAACTCCCTTGCGCAGCGCCGGAACGCCGAGCAGGTCGGTGTCGTCGTCGCCGATCTCGGTTCCGGGGAGGATGTAGAGGGCGATACCGCGAATACGCGCGAGCTCCTGCAGCTCGTCCTTGAACACCGCGTTGTCCGGCGTCGCGACTCGATACAACATCACGACGTCGCCGGCGCCGCCCGGCAGCGACTCGACGATCGCCCGTAACGGGGTGACTCCAATGCCACCCGCGATCAACAACACCTTCCGGCGAGTGCGCAGGTGCGGAGTGAACACCCCGAACGGCCCTTCCGCGAACACACGCGTCCCGGGACGGACACGTTGCAGCTTTTCGCTCTCGTCACCGAGGCTCTTGATGGTGATACGCAGTGATCGCTTGGTCGGCGGCGCCGACAGTGAATATGGATGCGCCTTGTACCAGCCATCGCGAGTGATGAAGCGCCAGAGGAAGAACTGGCCAGGCTGTGCGCCGACTTCATGGAGCCGCTGCCCCGACAGGTAGATCGACACGACATCGGGCGCCTCACGCTGCACGGCGCGGACTCGCAATCGGTGCCGCGCGTTGAACACCACGGGTTGGCCGACGCGCCAAATCGCGATCGATCCGACGACGGCGACGTACAACGCAACCCAATAGATTCGTGCCGCGCGATCGGTGCTGAAGTCCGAACCGACGGCGAGCTGATGTGCGAACCCGAGCGCGACTGCGAGATAGGCGTAGAGATGGACCGAATACCAGGTCTCGCGCGGGAGACGAGCGCGTGCCACGCGCACCGAGGTCGCCGCGACCGCGATCAACAGCGCCAGCGCGACGAACGCCATGAGCACGTCCGGGTAGTGGCGAATGAAGTCGAATGTCTGCCAGGCCAGTGACTTGTGACTCGCGGCGGCGTAGCCCGCGGTCGTGAACACCAGGTGCGCGACGAGCAGATTGACGGCGGCGAAGCCCGTCCACCGATGCCACACCGCGATGCGGTCGAGGCCGGCATATCGCTCGAGCCACGGGATCCGTGACATGAGCAGTAGCTCGACGAGGACCGCATAGGTTCCGGTCAATGCCGTGATCTGGCCGAGAGCTGTTGCGGGGCCCCCTGGTCCGCGGGTCGCTTCCAACCCGCCGTGCCGCAACCACAACGCGACGACGAGGATCGCGTTCGCGACGAGCCCGACCTTGATGATCCAGGCCTGGTCCGCGGCGCGCTTGCGCGTCGTGCGTTCCGTCGTCACGGCGGGGGCGGGTCGGGTTGGGGTGGTCGTCGTCACGCGGAGGGCGGTCCGTCACTGAGAGCGGAGGTGCTCACAGAGCCCGACCATCGCCCGGAACGCTGTGAAGCGGCTGTGTTTCAGGTTCAACTTCGGCAAGAGTGCCGAGACGAACGCGGTCAACCGCTCGGCGCGCGGCGACCGAACGCTCCCGCGGCACCGCCAAGCGGATGAGCGTCAACAGGAGCACTACCGCCAGCAGAGCGGTGCACCCCATCACGAACACAACGTTCCGTGTGTCGGTACCGTCGGTCATCGCGTGCAGCGTGGCAGTGACGAACAGACCAAAGCTCGAGAGGTGTACTCCGTGCCAGATGCGGCGAGGCAGATAGCGCATCATCAATGAGGTTCCCTCGACTGCCACCATGATCCACAGCGAGATGACGCCGCACGCAACGGCGACCGGGCGCCAGTTCGACGCCAGTGGCACGAGCACTTCCTTCGTCCCGAAGTGCACATAGCTGTCACCGACGAGCATCGCGACGTGGATGCCGGTGAAGATGACGGCGGTGCCTCCGAGGAATCGGTGCAGATCGGTGAACCACTTCGGGCTCGGTCTGCGGTCGAACACGCGCGTCGAGAGCAAGAGGCCTGCAAAGACCGCGGTTGCGAGGAGCGCCCAGGCAACCAAGCCGCTGGAACGCGCGAGATACCACCAGGCATGCGTCATGAGACGGCTACCAAGTCCCTGTCGAAGGCGACGTCGCCACCGTTTGCCACTGTCACGATGCGTGCGCCGAGCTGCCGCGCTTCATCGACTCCAAGTCCTCCGACGAGCACCGTCTTCGTGACGACTTCGGCCCACCACGCGTCGTACGCGATTGCCGCAACGGTTGCGTGACGCGACTTGGACGGTTCGCCGGTGTGCGGGTCGATCAGATGGTGTGCCTCACCGGCCCGCGTCTGCCATCGGCGGCTGATCCGACTGCTCGTCGCGACCGCACCATCGACGAGTCCGATGCGCAACAACTCGACGCCTGGCCGGGCCGGATCCTCGATCGCGACGTCCCAGGAATGGCAGTTCGGAGCCTCACCCCGCGCGCGGAGGTCGCCGCCGACATTGACCAGCGCGCCGAGCGCGCCACGCTCGATGAGCTCAGCACTCACGAGGTCGGCCGCGAGACCCTTTCCGATGCCTCCTGGATCGAAGTGCACATCGCGAGGCAACGTCACGGTGCCCATGCGCGCATCACACACGATGCCGGCGCACCCGGGAGCGGGCACGCCGGCTGCGGGCACCAGCCGGCGTGCGCGCGCAGGTACGGCGCCGAAGTTGCGGTCATAGCCCGCGTTGCACAGCGCCACGAGCACCGTGGGATCGAACAGGCCGTTGGTCCGCTCCCAACCTTCGATGGCTCGCTCGAACAGGAGCAGCGTCTCCCACGAGACGAGAACATGCGATTGCGACATCGCATTGCATCGACTGACCTCGCTCGTCGGAATGAACCGGCTCCACTTCGATTCGAGCGCGGCAAGCCGTTCGCCGCCGAGTCGAGCGAGGTCACGCGCGTTGGGCCCGACGACGACGACATGGGCCTCCGTTCCCATCACGTTCTGTCGATGCTCAGCTTGCATGGCTCGCCGTCGTGGGCGGCGCCGGTGCCAGTGTCGCGGGGTTGAGGATGACAGGCGCCGACGTGGCCCCAACGCTTGCCGCCGCCTTCGGAAACGTGGCTGTCGGCAGTGTCGTCCTCGACACCGCGACATGTCCGCGCTGCTGTCCTGCTGCCATGGCGCCCGCGAGACCGAGCGTTGCGGAGACGGCGAGCCCGCCAGAGATGACGCGAGCGCCGGCAGCGGCATGGCCGCGTTTGTGCGCGACGCGCGGCGGGCTTCGGTCAGCCATCAGTCGTCGCTCTCATGTCCGTCATCGTCGGCGTGGCCACTCGCGACGGGGCTGGCGGTGCTCGTCGTCGTCGGCGCGTTGTCGCGAGACGGAGTCGCGAGGCGCGGCGCCGCGACGGTCGGCGCGCTCTCTGACTGAGCCGCGGTTGCCGGTACGAGTTGCTGATCGATCGACTGGAAGGTGCCGACCCGGTCCGCGCGCCCGGCACCGAAGAGGCCGTTCTCGACGGCGAACGCAGTGCTGACCGCCAGGAATCCCGCCGACATCGCGCCGGCAGCGACGACAGTTCGTTTTCGTGCGTGTCGAGTGCCCGACATGTCCGTGACGGTACGGACGGCCGGGTGATACGACGGTGCGGCCTGGGTTAGCGCAACGACAAAGTCGTCCCCAGGCCACGCACAGGAACGGCCGTTCGGAGTTCGACGACGGCGTCGATGCCGCCTTCTCGACGTGCATCGAGACGCGCGGTGCCGCCACTCGCCTCCGCGAGTTGCCGCACGATTGCGAGTCCGAGCCCCGAACCGCCGGGCGGCGCGGTGGTGGCACGCCAGAACCGATCGAACGCACGTGCCCGCTCGGAGGCCTCGAGACCCGGTCCTTGGTCGACCACGTGGAGCGCGACGTTCGTCGGTGTGCTTGCGACTCGCACAGTGATCGTCGCACCGGACGGCGACACCGCGATGGCGTTCTCGACCAGGTTGTCGACCAGCTGCTCGACGGAACCCGTCGTTGCCATCGCCCATGCCGTGTCGGGAACGTCGAGCACGAGCTGCACGCCACGGTCGGCGATGACATCGGCCCAGAGCTCGGCGCGGTCGCGAACTACCTCCGTCACGTCCACCGCAACCGTCTCGATATGGTCCGACAATTCACGCGCGAGCAGCAGGAGGCCGTCGATCAGCCGGCTCATTCGGGTCACCTCGCGCATCGCTGCGTCAACTGCACCCAGCTCGCCGGTGCCGATGCCGCGCTCGGAGCCGTTCGCCTCGAGCGCGCTCGCTCGGAGATTGTCGAGCCGAAGACGCAGCGCCGTGAGCGGTGTCCGCAACTGATGCGCGGCATCCGCAACAAATCGCTGCTGTGAATCGACGAGTCGAGCCAGACGGTCGGCCATGCGATTGAAGGTTGTCGCAAGGTGACGCAGCTCTGGCGGTCCGTTGGCCGCGTCAACACGCGCGCTGAGATCTCCTTCGGCGAGTCGATCGGTTGCGTCCTCGAGCCTCCGGACGGGTCGCACGATCGTGCGCGCGAGCGCGAATCCGACGAGCGCGACGATGACGAGCACGCCGAGGCAGAGCAGGGCGAGCTGACCCCACATGTGCAGCACTCGGGCATCGAGCGTCGCGCTCGGATAGGTGATGCGTACTGCTCCGGTGACCCGGCCGTCGGCGGTCACCGGCACCGCTGCGTACAGGAGCGTCGTACCGAGCGACTCGGAGATGCGCGACCCTTCGACCCGCCGGCCGGCGAGAGCAGCTTGGATCTCGGGGCGGCTGGAGTAGTCGCGTCCCGGTGTCGTCGGCCGCCCCGTGTCGAAGAGGGCCACACCGTGCCCGTCCACCACGATGACGTGACCGCCGGTGCGGGCGGCGTAGCGGCGGAGCGCCGCGCGCGGGATCGGTTTGTGTGTCTGGATCGGGCCTTCGACGACGGCGCCCATGGCGTCGGCGTCGCGTTCGATGTTGAAGAGAAGTCGTTCCTTCTCGCGGCGCGCAAACGTGACGCCGAGGGGCACCGCGAGAAGCGCGAGCGCGAGCGCGGTGACGATGAGGTACGTGACGACCAGTCGCCGAGTCACGGTGCCGGTTCGAGCCGGTAGCCCACGCCGCGCACCGTCGAGATCCAGGCGGGGTTTCCGAGTTTCTTGCGCAGCGACGCGACGTGCACGTCAAGTGTCTTCGTCGGGCCCCACCAGTGCTCGTCCCACACCTCCTCGATGAGCCGTTCTCGTTTGACGAGCGCGCCAGGATCCTGTGCAAGTGCAGTGAGAAGGTCGAACTCTTTCGGCGTCAACGCGATTTCGCGGTCGCGAATGAACACCCGGCGGGCGCGGTGATCGATTCGCAACTCGCCGATCACCCGAACCCGACCACTGTTCCCGTGCGTCTCCAGAGTCGTGCCCGCGGTCCGGCGGCGCACGGCACGGATGCGGGCGACGAGCTCGCGGAACCCGAACGGCTTCACGACGTAGTCGTCGGCGCCGAGCTCGAGCAAAAGCACGCGATCGAGCTCGTCGCCCCGAGCGGTCAACACGATGATCGGCGTCTCTGTGCGAAGGCGGAGCATGCGACAGATGTCGGCACCGTCGACGTCGGGTAGACCGAGGTCGAGGAGCACGAGGTCTGCATCGGCGGCGAGAGCGAGGGCCTCCGCACCGGTTCGGGCAACGATCACGTCGTAACCCTCGCGCTCGAGTCCCTCGACGAGCGGCGCGACGATCGCCGCCTCATCCTCGACGAGGAGCAGTCGGGCACGGCCGGGTACGTCGGTGGCGATCGAGCCGGCGTCGTCTGATGTCGGCAATCGACGGCGGGCTGTTCGCGTCGAACGGTCCACGCCTCGAAGGTACTGCCCGGCATACCGGTGACCCAGGGTCCAACCGCCACAGCGTGAATGTCGTTCGGCCATTCGCGAATCACGTCCGGGACCTTCGACCCTGAGTCGATGTCAGGTGTCGGTCGTACGGTGAGCACGAGGAGTTCTCCATGTGCTGCATCGCGCGGTCCGCGCGACGGAACATTCCGAAGGGAGTGAGGCATGAAGGCGCTCGTATATCACGGTCCCGGCCGTAAGGCGTGGGAAGAGGTGCCGAAGCCGACGATTCAGGACGACACCGACGCGATCGTGCGCGTCGACGCCGTGACGATCTGCGGCACGGACCTCCACATCCTGAGGGGTGACGTACCGGAAGTGACAGATGGCCGCGTCCTCGGCCACGAAGCCGTCGGCACGGTCGAGGCCGTCGGCGCCGGTGTGAAAAATGTGAAGCCTGGTGACCGAGTACTCGTCTCGTGCATCTCATCGTGCGGGCGATGCCGGTTCTGTCGCGAGCGCCGTTACGGCCAATGCCTCGGTGGTGGCGGATGGATACTCGGCCACCTGATCGACGGCACGCAGGCCGAGTACGTGCGTGTGCCGTTCGCGGACACCTCGACGCATGCGGTGCCGGACGGCGTCGGCGACGAGCAGGTGCTCATGGTCGCCGACATCCTTCCCACCGGTTACGAGGTCGGTGTCCTCAACGGCCAAGTGCGGCCCGGCGATGTGGTCGCGATCGTCGGCGCGGGCCCCATCGGACTCGCCGCGATCGTGGGCGCCCGGTTGTACAGCCCCAGCCACATCGTCGCCATCGACCTGGCCGAAAGTCGGCGAGACGCCGCCAAGCAATTCGGCGCCGACGTCGTGGTCGATCCGGCTCGCGAAGACACGATTGCCGTGGTTGGCGACCTCACCGACGGGCTCGGTGCCGACGTCGCGATCGAGGCGGTCGGCACGCCGGCTGCGTTCGAGCTCACGGCCTCGCTCGCCCGGCCCGGGGGCCACGTCGCGAACGTCGGCGTGCACGGAGAGCCGTCGACGCTGCACCTCGAGCAGCTGTGGATCAAGGACATGACGATCACGACTGGGCTCGTCGACACCTACTCGACACCGACGTTCCTCCGTCTGCTGCGGGGTCACCAGCTCGACGCAACAAACTTCGTGACGCATCACTTTGCGCTGGACGAGTTCATGCACGCGTACGATGTCTTCGGTAACCCCGCAGAAACCGGTGCGCTGAAGGTCGTGCTCGAGCGGCGCTGACTGCGCATTGAATCGGTCCTGCGCGCCGCGGGCGGCGGCGTGCCCAGGAGACGGCCTTCTAGCGATCCGGATGCAGTCGGCGACCGGTCACGGTCTCGGCACGAATTCGTACGAAGCGGTCGCGAAACTCGCCGGCCCACGCGGGAAGATCGAGCGCGCGGACGCGCGCCAACTCGTCCGGACGCACGATCTCCTCGGCGATGCCGACGACGTCGACGTCCCATCCGGTGCCTGCCTCGACCGAGTACTCATCGACCTCAAAGGCGACGGTGCGGTGCAACGCGGCGCTGACGAGCTTGGCGCCGGGTCCGGTTCGAAAGACGACATCGCCCTCCAGAACGCCGAACACGACGGGCAAGATGAGAGGCCGGTCCTCGCACAAGCCCACTCGGCCGACGCGTTGCGTCGCCAACAGCGACAAACACTCGTCGCGATCGAGCACCTCCAACCCGTAGCTAGTCACGTTCCGACGGTACGAATTGCTAGTGGACGCGTGAAGGGCCGGAAGTCCCCCTAAGTGGGGATGGTGGTATGGGCGGTCAGCTCGCCCCGATGCGATCCACCGCGATCTGGAGGACGTCTGCGGGCGGCAACGTCGTGTCGAGCACAACCGCCTCTGGCCATTGCGGGTAGCGCTCGCTGAGCGCGTCGACGACATCCGCCTCGGCGTCGGATGCGTCGGTACCGGCCGCCGATCGACGCCCCGCGCGGTTCCGCGCCACGTGGAGCGGCGCCTCGCACCGGAACGCGACCAGCTCGCTCGACGTCTCCCGAGCCACTCGGCTTGCCGCGGCGCGCCATCGCACATCACTCCACGAGGCATCCAAGACGACGCTTTCCCCCCGGCCGAGCAGCGCCGATGCCCGGTCGCACAACTCGGAGTACGTCGCGTCGCTCCATGTGGAGGTGTACAGGCCCTCGTCCAACGGTGCTCGTGTATCCGCTGCCGCCAGCATGGCCGCGAGCTGCTTGCGGATCACATCGCTGCGCAAGAGCTGCCAGTCAGTCGTCGCGGTGATTGCTCGAGCAACCGTCGTCTTTCCAGTTGCCGGTGGCCCGCCGACGAGCACAAGCCGAACCCGCCCGGCTTCGAGGTGCGTCAGGGCCAGCGCCATCAGTACGAGTGCTTGCGCATCGTCGCCGCGCAACGCGGCGACCTTCGCCCTCACGTGCGCTCGATACGCCACGTAGAACTGTTCGAGCGACCGCGGCCAATCGTCGCGTGTCGCGGCACGGTATCGGTCGAGAAAGCGCCGCGCGAGATCGGGCTGGCCCAGCCGCTCGAGATCCATCGCCAGGAAAACAACATCGAGAAGCACGTCGCCCAAGCGGAATCGGTCGTCGAATTCCACGCAGTCGAGTATTCGAGGCCCGTTCGTAAGGCAGAAGATGTCGTCGGCGAGCAGATCGCCATGACCGTCGCGGGCTCGGCCGGCCCACACGCGCTCCTCGAACAGCGGCGCGCGGCCAGCGAGGTAGCGGCGAGCGAGCGTCGAGACGCGTTCGGCTTCCAGTGGGCTGAAGAGAATGTGCTGGAACGGCGCGCACTCGGCGATCTCTTGCCGCCACAGCGCGGCGACGGCGTCAGGGCTCGCTGCGTCATCGATCACTCCCCCGGTCGGAGCGGCGCGATGAAAGTGCGCGAGCAGGTCCGCCACCGCGTCACCACAGGTAGTCGCCGGACCGCGTTCCCCAACGATTGCTGCGAGCTTGCGAGATTCCGGCATGCGCCGCATCACGACCACGTGGTCGACGACACTCCCGGCCTCATCGAGGACCTCCTCGACACCGAGATAGACGTCGGGTGCGAGACGCCGATTCAGGTTGACTTCGCGCTCGCAAGCCACGCGCCGCCGGTCAGGCGTCGAGAAGTCCGCAAACGAGTAGCGAACGGCCTTCTTCAGCTTGTAAACGCGGTCCGCTTGGAATGCGACCAACGAGATGTGCGTCTCGACGGTCGACACCGAAGCCGACGGTGCGCGCCGGCCCAGCCACGAAAGCAACTGATCCGTGCGTCGAGTGTCGCTCTCGTTCATGCGCCGCCCGGCGCCTCAATTCGCGTTGCTGAACCGACTCGGGGTCCAGTCGGGTCGTCCGGCATCGCGTGCGTACACTGCCTCGCACTCAGGCTGGCTCGGGCAACCGTGGCACGTTCGTGGAGACACCCGATGGACGTAGCCGAGTTCGACGTGCCAGCAGCGTG
The DNA here is from genome assembly GCA_046727335.1 of Actinomycetota bacterium. Classification (GTDB taxonomy): domain Bacteria; phylum Actinomycetota; class Acidimicrobiia; order IMCC26256; family PALSA-610; genus JBKPCL01. Next base: position 13,261 of record JBKPCL010000186.1, on the reverse strand, counting down.
CGCAGTTCCGGCACCGAAAGTGAACCTCCGCGGTGTCGACTTCGACGACGGGCTCGAGGTCCGCCGAACCGCATTTGGGGCATTGCGCGAGCGGCTTGCCGAACAAGTGCGGCGTGTACTGGTGCGTTTCCTCCCGGGCGTTCATGATGGACCCTCTCGACAGTCGTCTCTACTCGATGATCGAACCTGGGGCGTGGCTCGGCCATGGGTCGAAGGGCAAGTCCGCGCGAGGCGAAAGTCCCCTCGGACTATCGATCCGGATCTCCCAGTGGCACTTCCCATTCCACAGCCGTGCCGCCCGAGGCTCCGCGCTGCACCGAGCACCGGCCGCCGAGGGCGAGCGCCCGATCGGTCATGTTGGTGACACCACTCCTTGCCGGAATGTGGTCAGGTACGCCGATACCGTTGTCGTCGACGCGCAACAGCACGTGGTCGGTGTTCACGCGCACGGTGACGGACACCCGCGTCGCCCGGGAATGGCGCGCGGTATTCGATAGGGCCTCACGCACGGTGGGAACGAGATGCTCGCGAACCTCATCCGAGATCGCGCTGTCCACGAGTCCGTCGAAGACGACCTGCGGTTCGAACCCGAGCGCCCTGGCGGCTTCCCGCGTCACGTTGAGGACGTCTTCGCGAACCCCACCGAACGGCATACGGCGCGTGTGGAGGCTGAAGATCGCCGTGCGGATGTCGCGAATCGTTGCGTCGATCTCGTCGATCGCAACCTCGATCCTTGCCTTCGTCGCTTCATCCTCTGACCTGGCCAGCGCGCCCTGGAGTGACAGCCCGACGGCAAACAAGCGCTGAATGACGGTGTCGTGGAGATCGCGCGCGATCCGTTCCCGATCGTCAGCAAGGGCGAGCTCCTCCCGAGCCGTCATCAGCGCCTCGGACACACGCCGGCGCTCGGAGACATCGCGAATGATCGCGATGATGTGCCGCCTGCCCTGAGTCTCCACCGGGCTCAGGCTGATCTCGACGGGTAACTCTTCGCCGGCCTTACGCTTACCGCGCAGATCGAGTCCCGAGCCCATTGGCCTCGAATGCGGCTGCGCCATGTAGCCGCGGCGATGCTGCACGTGAACGCCGCGGAAAGGCTGGGGTACGAGGAGGTCGACGGACTGCCCGAGGAGTTCGTCCGCGCCGTATCCAAACAGCTCGAGCGCCTTCGGGTTGGCGAGCACGACGACTCCCTCGTCGTCTACCACCAGCATGCCGTCGGGCGCGGCATCAAACGCCCGCCGAAACGTCTCCTCAGTCGAGTGAGTTACACCGGCAGCCACGCATCCGGAATGTATCCGGCTCCGGACTCTGTTGCACCCGCGTGCAGCTTCAGGGTTCCTCGAAGGTGACGTCGATGCCACGCGCGTACCGGTCGACGGCCCGGACGGCGCCGAGCATGCGGGCGGATGCAACGTTCTTCGTCGTGTGATCGAGGTCGCCGCCGCCCGTGACACGGATGAGCAAACACCCTCGGCGGCGAACCACGTCGACGGCTGGGTAGACGTCTTCGAGACCGCGACGATCGAGCACTTCCCGCAGCACCTTCTCCGCGGCCTCGACGTGATGGCGTAGCGACGCGTGCGCGGCTCGCTCACACGCGTCGACGACGTCGGAGTGCTCTTCAACGACCCCTGTGGCGAAGGATTCGAACGGGTTCAGCAGGACATGACCGGCGACCACGAGCGGTATGCGGTGAACGACTGCGCACCGGGCACCCTCCTCGCGTGGCCTCGGGAGTGCACCGACGCGACCGCGTACGAGCAACGCGACGTCGACCACCTCAGTGTCGAGCGGACAGCTGCGGCCTTCGATGAGCGCGTTGCAGGGAAAGCCCGGTTCGCCCGGCTCGTGACAACCAACGATGTTGTGGCCGGCAGCGACGAGGTCGTGACGGGCGACGTCGCCGACTCCCCGCTCGCTCTCGAGCACCAGTACGTTGAGCTTCTCGGTGGTCATCGATCACTCCTGGTCAAATCGGTAGTGCCGTGTTCGATCCGGCGGCCGGTGATCGCGCCCGGTCGGATGCGAATCCAGTGCGACTTGGGACCGGGACACCACGGTCCGAGCGGCAGCGTCTCGAGGTCGCGCCGCCGAGCCGGATCGTGCTCCTCTTCAGCCGTGCCGACCATCAGCACGCTCCATCCCTCGTGGTACCGGTTGTCGGAACCGTCGATCTCGAACGCGACCGGAGCACCTACAGCCGCGTGCAGCTTGGTACCGGGGTCGGCGCGGAACACGACCGCCCGACCGTCAAGCGCGTAGTTGACCGGGAAGACAAGCGGTCGGCCGTCGACGACGACCGCGAGACGGCCGAGGTGATGGTCCGCGAGCAGCCGGAGACACTCATCGATGTCGAGCTCTACGAGCCTCGTGGTCGGATGCGCGTCCGGAGTCACAGCGTTCCCTCGATCCTCAAGGCGACGCGCAGCGCGCCAAGCCATGACGCGCCGCCGAAGGTGGCCGCAACGACCGTCGGAAGACGCACCAGGCCGATCGGGACGCCTTCGTCGACCACGGCAAGGCTGCGGCGGCCCGTGGCGAGGAGGATCCCGATGACCTGTGCGAGCGGCGCGTCGCGCCGCACGAACTCCGGCGCCTCGCGCGGCACGTCTGCGACAGGAGTTTTCGAGTCTGTCCCGAGCGCGATCGCGCGAACGACGTCCCGCTCCGTAATTTCGGTGACCGGCACGGTGTCGATAACCAGCACGTCCGCGCTCGTCGTCGCGAGCAGGCGCGCGGCCTCTCGCAGTGAGACGTCGGGCGAGATGCGGACGATCGGCTCGATCGTGAGATCCGCAACGAGCACCCGACACGTCGGCTCCACGACTTCAGCGTCGGCTGGAGAACGACTGTGAGCCAGGGCCGAAAGTCACGCTTGGAGCGGCAGGACGACGAAAGTCACGGGACCACTGACTTCGGACTCTTTACCCCGGCCGCCATACCCGCGACCATCGAGCGCATGACGAGCAGAGGCCTAGAGGTGCTTCGTACTGAGGATTGCTACCTGTTGTTGCGGAGTCGCTCATTGGGCCGCGTCGGGGTCAAGCTGGCCGACGAACTGGTCGTGCTGCCCGTCTTCTACGCGCTGTTCGATGACGACATCGTGTTTCGGACTGCACCGGGCACGAAACTCGACGCGGCCGTACTCGGCACGAAGGTTGCGTTCGAGGTCGATGATCCGGTCCCGGGCTGGAGTGTGCTCGTGACCGGTCACGCCGAGGAGCTGCGACATCCCGACGAGCAGAGCAAGGCGCGCTCACGCCTCGGGCACGATTGGCCGGCTGGAGAGCGTGAACGTCTCGTGAGAATCCGCGCCGAGAACGTCACCGGCCGCCGGATTCACTGGACGGCGTAGTCGGTGTTTGGAGCGGGTGGCGACGACTGAACCGTGCAGCACGTCGGTCCACCCGGCGCGCTGATCCCGAGGGCCGTACCGGCAGGGCCTTGCGTGTTGCAACTCGTGCGTAGAACCGGCCCTTGAGCCCTTCGACGAGCGCGAGGTAGGCGATCACCAAGCACGCCAGGATCGGGTAGTACTCCGCCGGCAGGTGGGTGAATCCGAGCTGCCGTCCGAACGGCAGATACGGCAAGACGACGCCGACCACCGGGACGATGAGCGATGCGACGAGGAGTGGGCGGCTCGGGTGGCTCCGCCAGAACGGACTCCGCCTGGTTCTGATGACGAAGATCACAAGTGTTTGCGTGGCGAGCGATTCGACGAACCAGCCCGTCCGAAACTCTGCCGCGTGCGAGTGGAGTATGCCGAGCATCACTCCGAACGTCGCGAAGTCGAACACCGAGCTCAACGGCCCGAAGAAGGTCATGAAGCTGCGAATGAAGCGGACGTCCCAAGCCGACGGTCGGGCGAGCATCTCTTCGTCGACGTTGTCGGTCGGGATCGTCATCTGACTCGTGTCGTAGAGGACGTTGTTGAGCAAGATCTGCGAAGGCAGCATCGGCAAAAACGAGAGAAACGTCGACGCGGCTGCCGCGCTGAACATGTTGCCGAAGTTCGACGACGTCGCCATCAGCACGTACTTGATCGTGTTGGCAAAGATGCGACGCCCTTCGACAACGCCATCGGCGAGCACGCCGAGGTCCTTGTCGAGAAGGATGATGTCGGCGGCGTCCTTCGCAACATCCGTCCCGGTGTCAATGGAGATGCCGACGTCGGCGTGGTGGAGGGCCACCGCGTCGTTGACGCCATCGCCGAGAAAAGCGACGTCGGCGCCGCGCGTTTGCTGCACGCGCACGATACGCGACTTCGTCTCGGGACCGATCCGGGCGAACACTGTCGTGTGGCCGATTGTGTCCGTGAGTTCGGCGTCGGTCATGGCGTCGACCCGCTCGCCTGTGATGGACCCGGCCACGTCGAGGCCGAGTTCACGACAGACCTTCACGGCGACGGCCTCGCTGTCGCCAGTGATGACCTTGACGGCAATTCCGAGGCGCGCGAGCCGATCGAGGGAACGCGCGGCGTCGGCTTTGAGTGGATCGGTGAACACCAGAAAACCGACGAAGTCGAGATGCGCCTCGTCGACGTCACGCGGCTTCACGCTCGCAGCAACCCGCCTCGTGCCGACGGCGATAACGCGCGCGCCGGCGTCGTAGAGGCCCGCGAGGGTCTCGGCGGCGGCTGCCGGCGGATTGTCGCAGCGCCGCAGGAGACCTTCCGGTTCGCCTTTCACAACCAACCATCCGGCTCCGTTGGGAGCGTTCGCAACCACGCTCGCGAGCCGGCGTTCGTGATCAAACGGTCGCAGCATCACTTGAGACCAACGACGGGCGGCCGTCGCCGTCGCGGCATCGGCAGCCGCCCAGAGTGCGACGTCGAGCGCGTTGCCCTCGACTGCCTCGTGCCCATCGACTGTGGCTTCGTTGCAGACCAGGCCGAGGAGTAGCGCCCGCGGCCCGGGATTGGCGTCGGCGTCCAGCGCACGGTCGAACGCGATGCGGCCCTCGGTCAAGGTGCCGGTCTTGTCGGTGAACAGGACGGTGATGTTGCCCAGGTCCTCGATGCTGACGAGCCGCTTGACGAGGACCTTGCGACGCGCGAGGCGCCGAGAGCCGATCGACAAACTGACCGTGACGATCGCTGGCAGGAGCTGTGGTGTCAGCCCGATGGCGATCGCGAGCGAAAAGAGCAAGGCCTCGATGAACGGGCGCTGAAGCACCAAGTTGATGACGAAGATTCCGGCCGTGAGCAGTCCCGCGACCCGGACCAAGAGGTACGAGAAGCGTCGGAGACCGAGCTGGAACGCCGTCTCGGAGTGGCGCTCACCCAAGCCGACCGCGATGCGCCCGAACTCCGTCCGGGTTCCGGTGCGCACGACGACGCCTCTCGCGAACCCCCCGTGCACAACGGTGCCCATGAGCGCGGACGTGGCCTCAGAATTGGGCTCGCCCGCAATGGCGTCCTTCTCGACTGGAAGTGACTCGCCCGTGAGCACAGCCTCATCGCACTCGAGCTCGGTGGTCTCGAGCAGCCGGAGATCGGCAGGGACGACGTCGCCAACTTTGAGACCGACCACGTCTCCCGGAACGAGATCGACCACGTCGATCGGTTGCGGAATGCCATCTCGAATCACCATCGTCCGGTGATGAATCTGCGAGTGCAGAGCGTCGACCGCGCGCTCGGAGCGATATTCGGTGTCAAAGCCGAGGCCCACAGAGAGACCGACGATGACTTCGATGATGACCGCGTCGGTCGCGTTCGCAGTGAAGCCCGAGACCGCAGCAGCTGCGAGCAACAAAACGAGCAAAGGATTCTTGAGCTGCCGCACGAGCACGTGCCACGGCCGAGCGCCATGGCTTCGGAGCGCGTTCGGCCCGTATTCGCGTAACCGGCGATTCGCCTCCTCCGACGACAGGCCGGCGGGTCCCGATCCGAGCGCGGCGAGAGTCTCAGATGCCGGCGCACCGGCCGCGACATCGAGATCAGGCAGCACCGTCGCGCACGGTATCGCCGCGCACCTCGTCGACGGTGAACACGTCCTTCGACGCTGACTTCGTCAGGTGCCGACGATCTTGCGGCCGGTCATGACCTCCGGCCGGAGCCGCACCAAGTAGTTGCGCTGACCGCCTGCCCATGGCGTTCGTACCGACCCGTCGACGTCCGCGATCTCCGCAGGATCAGTCACGATGTCGGCACGGCCGATCGCAAGCACTGACCAGCCCTGCTGCGCGGCTTCGTCGTACGCGTCGACCTCGAACGCGATGACCGCCCCGCCGGATGCGGCGCGGAACTTCGTGCCCTCGCCTGTGCGAAAGAACACATCGCCGCTCAGATACGTGTAGTTCACGGGCAGGATGACCGGAAGGCCGCCGACCGTGACGCCGACTCTCCCGATGCGCGCCGTAGCGAGCAACGCCCCGCACTCTTCTTCGGTCAACAGCTCGAGACCTTCGTCGACCATCGCCGGCTCGCGCGTACTCATGAGCTCGGCCCGATCGCTACTCGATCAGCCGACGGCGTCACGATGGTTCCGGCGTTGCCCTCGATGAGGGCCGCCGCGTCGGCAAGCGCGCCGATCGCGGCGCGGTGTCCGGTCGTCGCAACGAACCATGCGGCTGCCTCCACCTTCGGCGCCATCGAGCCGGCCGCGAACGAATATCCGCGCAACTCGTCCGGCGTCACATGCTGCAGCGGCCGCGCCTGCCGCGTGCCCCAGCCCACCTCGACGGCTGGGACGTCAGTGAGAAGCAACAGCCTGTCCGCGCCGATCTGACGGGCGAGCAACGCCGCCGAGCGATCTTTGTCGATCACTGCTTCGACTCCGTGGCGTGCGCCGTGCACGTCGACCACGACTGGAATGCCGCCGCCGCCTGCACACACGACCACGACTCCATGCTCGAGGAGCAACTGGATCACCCCGAGTTCTGCGACGGCCCGCGGCATCGGTGATGCAACAACTCGTCGCCAAGAGCCACCGTCGTCGCACGCGACCGTCCAACCTCGCTCTTCCACGAGTCGCCGCGCTTCGGCCTCCGTGTACGGAGGCCCGATGGGCTTCGTCGGCCGCCGGAACGCGGGATCGAGTGCATCGACAACGACCTCGGTCAGGAGTGACGCGACCTGCCGTTCCGGCAACGCGTTCGCCAGCTGCTGCTCCAACAGGTAGCCGATCATCCCCTCGCTCTGTGCACCGAGGACGTCGAGCGGGTACACGCGAGCGTCTCGGACCGCCTCGCTCTGCAAGGCAAGAAGGCCGATCTGAGGGCCGTTGCCGTGCGTCACGACGAGCGGGTGCGCGAGCGCAACCGCGGCGAGCGCGCTCGCGGCGGCCGCGACGTTCTGCTGTTGCACACCGGCCTCGAACGGGCCGCCGTGCCGTAACAGGGCACGTCCGCTCACCGCTGCGACTACGAGCACAGCCTTCTCCGTCTTCGATCTCGTCGGCGTTTTGATTCTCACCAGCATGCGGGTGGGCCCCGCCCATGTGGAGGGCCGAACGTCCCGACCGTCGACGCCGATTGGCGACTGTGCCCCGGGTCAGTCCTGCTGCTTCTTGTCCTGCAACCGCGCCGCGAAGACCGCCGCTTCGGTCCGACGCTCCATGCCGAGCTTGGCAAGCAGATTGGACACGTAGTTCTTCACCGTCTTTTCAGCGAGGAACATCCGCTCGGCGATTTGGCGGTTCGTCAGGCCCTCCGCGATGAGTTCCAGGATCTTGCGCTCCTGCTCGCTCAGACGGGCGAGTCGCTCGTCTTCCTCTGGGCCTTTACGAAGCCGTTCGAGCACTCGAGCGGTGATCTCGGGATCCAGCAGGGACTGGCCCGATGCAACTCTCCGCACGGCGTCGATGAGGTCGGTGCCCTTGATCTGCTTGAGCAAGTAGCCCGCCGCACCGGCCATGATCGAGTCAAACAACGCTTCGTCGTCGGCGAAGGACGTGAGGATGAGACATTGGATGCCCGCATCACGCGAGCGGACCTCGCGGCACACCTCGACCCCATTGCCGTCGGGCAGCCGCATGTCGACGATCGCAACATCGGGCTGCGTCGGCGGTATCCGCGAGACGGCTTCCTCCGCGGTCGACGCTTCGCCGACCACCTCGAAGTCGTCCTGTGCTTCGAGTAGCTCGCGGACTCCGCGACGGACGACCTCGTGGTCGTCGAGCAGGAACACCCGGACCGTCATCTTTCGCCTCGATTCATCCCACCGCGCACGCTACCGGCCCCACGAGTCGCCGGTAGCCATCACGGCACGATCACGAGTGGCCGGGCGGCATGATGGGTGAGCGCGTGACTGGTACTCCCGAGTACCAGTTCGGCGAAGCCGCCTCGTCCACGGCGGCCAGTGACGATGAGATCGGCGTTCTCCTTCTCCGCCTCCTGAACGATCGCGAGCACTGCGCTTCCGTCCATCAACACCACCCGATACGGAACGCCGGCGTCCGCGAGTGGCTTACACCACTCGGCGCTCATGACCTCCAAGATCTTCTTCTGTTGTGCCTCCGACAGCGGCGGCGCCGGGTACCACGCGGCGCCAAAGCCTGCGTACACGGGTAGTTCGATCGCATGGACGACAATGACTTCGGCGTCGAACGCGCGGGCGTGATCCGCACACCAGCGAACCGCCCGCTCGGAATGTTCAGAACCGTCGACGCCGAGCACGATCTTCGATGAACTCGCGCCTCCGAGATCCCTTCCTTTGTGAACCTCAGGTGATCGTGGCGTCGCGGTGGCGCGCCCGACAGGGCCGAAAGTCCCTGGTCCGCGCCGCGTCGCGTCACTGACTTAGGGCCCTTTGCGGGTCCTTCGTCCGCCCGCGCAGGGCGGGACGCCTCTCGCGACTCCCCACGCCGCTATCGCACGATGACGACGTCGAGCCCGACGTGCCAGAAGCGGCGGACCGGCAACAACTCGAACGAAGGAGAGAGGCATGCGAGTGAGGAACTGGCTCAAGACGGTCCCCGCGCTCGTGATCATCGGGTCGATCCTGTTCCTCGTCCTGGCGATCGGAGGCGGGCTCCTGCTTTGGGGGTCGAACTTCGCGAACAACATGGTCCACAGCCAGCTGTCGGAGCAGAGAATCACGTTCCCGGCCAAGGGCAGCCCGGCACTGGACCCGAAGGAATTCCCAGGTCTGCAGCGGTACGCCGGCCAGGCGGTCGACAACGGGCCGAAGGCCAAGGCGTACGCAGACCAATTCATCCGCAAGCACCTGCAGTCGGTCGCCGGCGGCAAGACGTATTCCGAAGTGAGCAGCGCGGTGCAAGCTGCGAAGGCTCAGGGCAAGACGCCGGATGCGAAGCTCGTGGCGCAGCAGGACACGCTGTTCCGCGGTGAGACGTTGCGCGGCTTGCTTCTCAACGTGTGGGGCTGGGCGACGGTCGGTGCGATCGCATGGTGGGTCGGCATCGCGGCACTGCTTGGCGCACTCGCGGTGCTGGCAGCGCTGGTCATCGGCTTCGTGATGCACGAGGCTCAGGTCAAGCACGCAACCGAAACGATGACGCCTGCGGCTCCTCGCAACGGCCGCGTCCCCGTGACGGTGAACTGATCGATTCGGTACCCAAGGCTCAACGGCCCGCCCTCAGGGCGGGCCGTTGACGCGCGTCTGGCGGTGATGGACGAAACTAGGGCGATGGAGCCCCGCCCCGCGCCCGGTGCGGAGCCCGGATGGGTGCTCGTGCTCGAGGGTCGCAGCGACGAACGCGAACGCGTACGCGAAACCCTCGTCACCCTCGCCGACGGTCGCATCGGCGCGAGCGCGCCGTTGCTCGCCAACATGGCTCACCCGTGGATGGTCGCGGCGGGCGTCTACGACGGCGACGGGCCCGAGACGCACCTCCTCACCGGACCCGTGCTCACGCCGCTCCTTGTCGAGCTCGAGAGCGAATCGCCGGTGCGACGCGAGCTCGACCTACACGCGGGCGTCTTGCGCGAGGCGTTCGATGTCCCAGGCGGGACGATCGAGAGCGTGCGCTTCGCGTCGCTCGTGCGGCCGGGAACCGTGGTGACGCGAACGTGGGCGCCGCGGTCCACCGAGTTCCCCCCCGCGCTCCTGTCACCGTCTGACGATCGACCGCACGACATCGGCGACGACGGAGAGGTGCACTGGATGCGCGTCGCGGCGACGTCAGGTGGCATCGTCGCGGCCAGCGTCCAGGTCGACGGTGCCGATGCACCAGAGCGCGGGCTGCACGGCGTAGACCGGTTCGTCACGTACGTCGCGGACTCCGATGCGCTGCCGGATCCTGCGCTTGCATCGCAGCAGGTCCGGGCGGCGGCGGATCTCGGCTTCGAGCGTCTGCTCGCCGAGCACCGCGAGGCATGGGCGACACGTTGGGACGATGCCGACATCGTCATCGAAGGCGACGACCGCCTCCAGCTCGCAATCCGGTTTGCGCTCTTCCACCTGATGGCGTCGGTCGGCGAAATCGGCGAGGCCGCGGTCGGCGCTCGTGGATTGACGGGCACGAGTTATCGAGGCCACGTGTTCTGGGACGCCGACACCTTCGTCCTGCCGTTCCTCGCAGCGACATATCCGGCGGCGGCGCGGGCGATGCTCGCGTACCGAATCCGACGATTGCCCGCCGCACTCCACGCCGCTCGTGCACTCGGCTTCGAGGGCGCCCGCTTCCCGTGGGAGTCGGCGCGCACCGGCGAGGATGTCACACCGCCCTCGGCCCTCGACCGCGCCGGCCACCTCGTTCCCATCCGGACGGGTCTGCTCGAAGAGCACATCGTCGCCGACGTCGCATGGGCGGCCAGCTGTTATGTGGACTGGACCGGTGATGAGGAATTCGCGCATGGACCCGGGCTTTCATTGCTCGTCGAGACCGCTCGCTACTGGGCATCGCGCGTCAGAGTCGACCGGGACGGGTCGGCGCACATCTACGGCGTGATCGGCCCCGACGAGTACCACGAGCCGGTCGACGACAACGCGTTCACCAACGTCATGGCTCGCTGGAATCTCCGAACGGCCGCGGCCGCGGTGGAACGCCATAACGATGACGACCACGACGTCACCGCCGAAGAACGGGCGCACTGGCGCGCGCTGGCGGCCGCCCTGGTCGACGGCTTCGATCCCGCCACCGGCGTGTACGAGCAGTTCGCGGGGTTCCGCGGTCTTGAACCGCTCATCGTCGAGGAGGTTGCGCCGCGCCGCCCGATCGCGGCCGACCTGCTGTTGGGAGCCAAACGTGTACACAGCTCGCAAGTGCTGAAGCAGGCTGACGTGTTGATGTTGCACCATCTCGTGCCGGACGAGGTCGAGCCCGACACCCTGGAGCCGAACCTGCGCTTCTACGAGCCGCGCACGGCGCACGGCAGCTCACTCTCGCCCGCCGTGCATGCGTCGTTGCTCGCTCGCGCTCGGGATTATCCGCGCGCGCTCGTCGACTTCGAGATCGCGAGCCGCATCGACCTCGATGACCTCACCCAATCCACGGGCGGCGGCCTCCATCTCGCCACGATGGGCGGCGTCTGGCAGGCCATGGTCTTCGGTTTCGCGGGCCTGCGCCCAGGGGGCGGTCGCCTCGAGATCGACCCGCATGTGCCGCCGAGCTGGGACACGCTGGAGGTCCATGTCCGATTTCGCGGAAGCCGGGTACGCGTGCGAGTGGATCACCGTGATCTCAAAGTCACGACTGATTCCCCTACCGACATCGTCGTTGGAGGAGCACCATTCACAGTGGGCAGTGGGACCATCGAGTTCCGCGCACGGGGACCAAGATGGGAGGTCGTCGCATGAGCCGGATCTTGGCCTGTATCGACAACTCCGCCGCGGCGCGTCCCGTGCTGGCAGCTGCTCGCATGCTCGCCCCTGTGCTCAACGCGACGGTCCAAGCAGTCCATGTGCGCGAAGACGGTGACCGCACCGCTCGCGCCGCCGCCACGGCATCGGGCATCGCTTTGCAGACCCTCGACGGCGATCCCTTCGACCAACTCGCGTCGCTGGCTGCTGAAGACGACGTCGTCGCAGTCGTCATCGGCGCGCGTGGACGGCCGAGTGGCCGGCGCCCCGCCGGCCACCTCGCGCTCAGTATCGCGAACCGCGTCGCGACGCCCGTCATCGTCGTACCGCCGGACGCGGAACTGCCCGCCGAGCTGCACCGGGTGCTCGTCGCGTTGGAGGGGACGCCCCGCAACGCGCGCCGGTTGAAGCGAACCATCGAAGTCGCGCAAGGAGCCGGCCTCGAGCTCGTTGTCGTGCACGTCGACGACGAGACCTCGATACCCAGCTTCTCCGATCAGGTGCAGCACGAGACCGAGGCGTACGCCCACGAATTTCTTGCGCGGTTCGCCCCGGGCGCGCAGGCGGCGCGGCTCGAGTTGCGCATCGGTGCCGCTGCCGACGAGATCCTGACCGCGGCCGATGCTTCGTCTCCGGACTTGCTCGCTATCGGCTGGCCCCAGAGCGACGACCCAACACGGGGTGTCGTTGCACGCGAGGTGCTTGACCGCAGTCACCGGCCCGTTCTCCTTGCCGCCTTCGCCTGAACGATGGCGTCGGAGCGCGGACTGGTGAAGCTCGCTGCGCGCGACTACGACGCCGTGGTGTTCGACATGGACGGTGTCATCACCGACACTGCAAGGGTTCACGCAGCAGCATGGAAGCGCATGTTCGACGACTTCCTCGAGCGCCGGGCGGCCGAGTCGGGAACACCGTTCGTCCCGTTCGACAATGAGGACTACCTGCGCTATGTGGACGGCCGGCCGCGTGACGACGGAGTCGCGGCGTTCCTGGAGTCGCGCGGCATTCGTCTCGACCGGGGCACTGCGGACGATCCGCCCGAGCGGGAGACCGTATGGGGACTCGCCAATCGCAAGAACCGCGAGTTTCTCCGCACCGTAGAGACCGACGGCGTGCTCGCCTTCCCCTCATCGGTCGCGCTGGTTCGTGACCTTCAGGCGCACGGTGTCTCGACCGCAGTGATCTCCGCGAGCCGCAACGCAGCAAGGATCCTCGACGCCGCCGGCGTCGGCGACCTGTTCTCCGTGCGTGTCGACGGCATCGAGCTCGAACGTCTCGGTCTTCCCGGCAAGCCGTCGCCGGCGATGTTCCTCGAAGCGGCTCGTCGTCTCGGCGCCGCGCCCGGGCGCAGCGTCGTCGTGGAGGACGCGATCGCCGGAGTGGAAGCAGGCCGGGCCGGGGACTTCGCGCTCGTCGTCGGCGTCGACCGCAAAGGCGACGGCGACGAGCTCCGCGCGCACGGCGCGGACGTCGTCGTCCGAGACCTCGGCGAGGTCGCCGTCTCCGGCTGACCGCTCACGTACTTGCGTCAAGAAACGACATGGGATGTAGATA
>JBKPCL010000185.1:0-5434 GCA_046727335.1 Actinomycetota bacterium | reverse complement strand
GTGAGTGGCCCGCTTCCCTGGTACGTCGCGCGAGCGTCGGGACTCGTCGCCTGGGCGCTGTTGTCTGCCGCGACGCTGTGGGGATTGACGTTGTCGACGAAGGTGCTCGGCCGTCGCCCGCGACCGAATTGGATCCTCGACCTCCATCGCTGGCTCGGCGGCGCGGCGCTGATCTTCACCGGCGTCCATGTCGGCGCGCTCCTTGCCGACCGCTATGTGAGCTTCACGCCGACGGACGTCCTCGTACCGTTCGCGTCGCGCTGGCATCCAGTGGTCGTCGCCTGGGGCATCGTCTCCTTCTACATGCTGGTTGCCGTGGAGCTGACCTCGCTCGCGCGCGCACGCCTCTCGAAGAAGCTCTGGCGCCGGGTCCACTACGCAAGCTTTCCGTTGTTCGCCACGGCGACGATTCACGGCCTCACCGCGAGCAGCGACACGCAGTCGATGGCCGCCCGGCTTCTCGCCGTGACCGTCGTGACGTTGGTCATCGGCCTCACCGCGCGCCGGATCGCCGAGGAGGTCCGGCGAGCGCGTGCTGGCTCGACGCCGGCACGCGCCCGGGTGCCGATGATGGTCGACCGCGAGCTGGCCGCGCGACGCTAGATGCTGCATGCGCACCGACTCTTCAGCCGGGACCTCCGGCCGCATCTTCGTCGTCGAGGACGACGCCCATGTTCGTGACGCGGTGTCGCGTGCGCTGCGGTACGAGGGATACGACGTCGTGGCCGCCGTCGACGGCGACGACGCCCTCGCCCGCGTCGACTCCGTCGAGCCCGATGCGATCGTGCTCGACGTCCTCATGCCCGGTACCGACGGCCTGACGGTGGCGCGCACCCTGCGCCGAAACGGCAATGACACCCCGATCCTGATGCTCACCGCCCGCCACGAGGTGTCCGATCGCGTCTCCGGGCTGGACGCCGGCGCGGACGACTACCTCGTCAAGCCGTTCGCGCTCGACGAGCTACTGGCGCGTCTTCGCGCGTTGCTCCGGCGCACGAGCGTCAGCGGCCAGGACGAGACGCTGACCCTCGCCGACCTCTCGCTCGATCCGAAGCGCCGGCAGGCGTGGCGCGGAGATAGCGAGCTCGAGCTCACGAAGACCGAGTTCGATCTCCTGGAGCTCTTGCTCGCGAACGCCGGCATCGTCGTGACCCGGGACACCATCTACGAACGCATCTGGGGCTTCGACTTCGAGACGTCCTCGAAATCGCTCGACGTGTACATCGGGTACCTCCGCCGCAAGACGGAAGCGGACGGCGAACCGCGGCTGATCCACACAGTCCGCGGCATCGGCTACACCGCGAGAACGCAATGAGCCTGCGCGTGCGCCTGACGATCGTCGTCGCCGCGACGTTCGCGTTGGTCGTCGTCGGCTCGGTGTACGCGGCGCACGTCAGCGCGAGCCGGCAGCTGCGCTCGGCGACCGATCAGTTCCTCGAACAACGCGCCGACCGGTTCACCCATGCCCCGCCGAGTGGCTTCGACGACGGCGGCGACTTCGGACGCGGACCCCACGGCGGACCGCCGCTCGCCGACCCCGACGCGATCACCCAGATCCTGGCGTCGGACGGAAGCATCGCGCAGTCGATCTCGGGCCAGCCGCGCCTGCCGGTCGACGCGCACGACCGGCTGATAGCGAAGAAGGGCGGTGCAGCATCGTTCCGGAACATCACGGTCGACGACTCGCGATATCGCATGCTCACCGTCGCCCGCAGCGGCGGGGGTGCGGCGCAGATCGCGCGCAGCATCGAGAGCGACGACAACGTCCTCTCCGCGCTCGATACGCGGCTGTTGCTGATCGCGCTCGCGGGCACGGTCGTTGCCGCCGCGCTGGCTTGGCTGATTGCCCGCCGCATGGTCCGGCCGATCGAGCAGCTGACGTCGACCGCCACGTACGTCGCCGACACCCAAGACCTCGCCAACCGGATCGAAGTCGAGGGGAAGGACGAGGTCGGTCAGCTCGCGGCGAGCTTCAACACGATGCTCGACGCCTTGCAGACGTCCCGCGAGCAACAGAAACGGTTGGTCGTCGACGCCAGCCACGAGCTTCGTACGCCGCTGACCGCGCTGCGCACGAACATCGAGCTCTTGCAGCGAGGACACACCCTGAGTGAGGGCGAACGGTCGCAGCTCCTCGCCGAAACGACGGTCGAGCTTCGTGAGCTCACCGACCTCGTCGCCGAGCTGGTGGAGCTCGCGACCGACACCCGGGAGACGGAGCCGATGCAGGCGATCGATCTCGCCGAGCTCGCCGACAATGTCGTTACTCGGTACCGGCGTCGGACGGGACGGGAGCTGACGCTCGAAGCGCACGACGCGGCCGTCATCGATGGTCGAGTGGGCATGCTCGAACGAGCCCTCTCCAACCTGATCGACAACGCGCTGAAGTTCAGCCCGCCCGACAGTGCCGTGACGGTCGTCGTCGAAGGATCGCGGGTCGACGTGCTCGACCGAGGACCGGGCATCGACGCCGACGATCGCTCACGCGTGTTCGACCGGTTCTACCGCGCGTCCGACGCGCGAACGAAGCCCGGCTCCGGACTTGGGCTGGCGATCGTCAAGCAGATCGCGGATCTTCACGACGCGACGGTGACAATCGACCCTCGTCCTGGTGGCGGCACGGCCTCGCGAATTGAATTCGTCGTCGCGCCGACGTCTACGACGGCGCCCCAATAGGGCGCCTCCTAACGCTCGCGCTACTTCGGCGGATCAAGCGCGCTGAACGCGACGATCTGCAGATAGAGGTTGTAGACGTGCTCACCGTAGAGCGCGCCCGTCGCCCAGGTGCCCCAGAGATCCCACCACGTCTGCACCTTCCCGCGGAAGCCGAGCTTCAGCGCGCCGTGCAACAGGATCGGGTCGGGTGACGTCTTGTCGCCGAACTTCTTGTCGACGTAGGTGCGGAGCAACTGCATCTGCGCGCGCACCCCGGTGCGCGCATCCGGGAAGGTCATGCCGTGCTTGCAGGAGTCGCACGCGCCGATGCCCGCGAAGTTGTTGTCCAGGGGATTGAGCTGTCCGCCGTCGGGAAGGTGGAAGCCGGCCGTCTCGAGAATCGACTGCGCGAACGCGACGTCGCCGCGCACGCCATACCGGTTGCCCTCGTCGAGGTAATCCTGCGCCAATTCCTGGATCGTCACAGTGATGCGCGGCTTGTAGCCCTTCATCAGGACGAAGTCGGAGAGTTGCTTCGCAGTGAGCCGGCTCGGTCCGAGGATCGGGCTCGTGGAGCTGGTCGCGTCCTTGTGGAACTGCTCGATGCCCGCGAGTGCGTCGGCGAGATGGTGCTTCGAGCTTGCGAGCTTCCGCTCGAGCTCCGACTGTTTCGTTCGGGCGCTGACGAGCTGCTTGCGGACACTCGCCTGCTCGCTCGCGACGTCGTGGATCTGCTGCTCGACCAGTTCCTTGAGCGCGAGGTAGTTCTGGAGCGCGACGCGTTCACGGTTGCCGTACACACCGATGATGTGCATGTCGCGGCCGACGTCGACCGCCGACTTGGCATTGGTGAACGACGAGATCGCGGCGTCGAGCTGACCGCTGCCGGCGTGGACGTACGCGGTCGCGGCCGCGGCGCGCAGATGCGATCTCGTGTCCGCGAGGTGCTGCAACGTCTCGCGCATCTTCGCGTCGAGCTTGCGGCGCCGTGCGTCGACGACCTTCTTGTGGTGATCGACCTCGGCGGTGCGCGCCCGTGCTCCCCGCACCTTCGGCTCGAGCTCCTTGACCTCCTTGGAGGCCTTGTCGCGCTCGGCGACGAACTTCATCCCGGCGTCGAGCGGTAGCGCGAAGGGCGTCGGCAACGGAACGTCGCGCGGGATCCGCGGGGCCGTCGTAGTCGTGGACGACCCTGGTTTCGAGTTCGGAGTGGGGTCAGCGGCTCGCGCCGCAGCCGGCACGGTGACGGTGGCCGCGGCGAGGAAGGCGACGAGCGCGCGGAACGCGGCTCGCGACGACTGACGGAGGAGCATCCCCATTTGCCTCGGCATCCCGGCCCCGGAACTTCAGGATTCGCCCCCGCAAGAGACATATTCCTGACGTATCGGGCTCCGGGGTGTCAATCAACACGAGGCCAATTCCTGGTCACACTGAACTTCGGGGAACCTCGCTCCACGGAAGGTCCTTGTCGACGCGAGGCTCGCCGGGCAGCCCCAGCACTCGCTCACCGAGGATGTTCTTCATGATGTTCGTCGAGCCGCCCTCGATCGAATTGGCCTGGACCCGCAGGAATGCCTTCTGCGCGTTGGAGAGATCCATCGCGGTCGTGGGCCGCGCCATGCTGTAACCGCTGGGATAGAGCATCGCGTCGGGACCGAGCAGGTCCATGACGAAGCTCATCATCCGCTGATTCAGCGTCGCCATCGCGAGCTTGCCAACCGACCCCTCGGGCCCGGGCGTCCCTTTCACACGGGTCTGGGAGGCGCGCATGTTGGTCAAACGGTTGACCTCGGCCTCGATCCACAGCTTCGTCAGCGCGTCACGCGCGACGGCGTCGGCGCGCGCCGGGTTGGCCTTGTAGGTCTTGACGGCGAGTGCGATGAGGCCCGAGCCGCGCAGGTGCACCTGGCCGCCGATGGAGACACGCTCGTTCATGAGCGTCGTCAGGGAGACGCGCCAACCTTCGCCGACGTCACCGAGCCGCTCCTCGTCGGGAACACGCAGATCGGTGATGAAGACCTCGTTGAACTCCGCCTCGCCCGTCGCCTGGACGAGCGGGCGTACTTCGACGCCGGGCTCGTGCATGTCGATGACGAACATCGTCATGCCCTTGTGCTTCGGCTGGTCGGGATCGGTGCGGGCCAGGATGATGCCGAAGCGCGCGACGTGCGCGAGCGTCGTCCACACCTTCTGACCGTTCATGATCCACTCGTCGCCGTCCCGAACCGCGCGCGTGCTGAGGCTCGCAACGTCCGAGCCGGCGCCGGGCTCGCTGAACATCTGGCACCAGATCTCTTCGCCGGTGAACAGCGGACGCAGGTAGCGGCGTTTCTGCTCGTCGCTTCCGTGCACGACGATCGTCGGCGCGCACATCCCGTGCCCGATGGGGTTGCGCGCGTACGGCACCGGCGCGCCGGCGGCGAACAGCTTGGCGTTGATGACGTTCTGCAGCTTGGGCGACGCGCCGAGGCCGCCGCAGCCGTCCAGAAAGTGCACCCACGCCAAGCCCAGGTCGTACTGCGCGCCGAGAAACTCCGCGGTGGGCGTGGTCTTCGGATCGAGCTTGGCGAGCAGGTCGTCGCAGAGCTCGTTCACGTGCTGCTCGTCAATCGTGGCCACGGACGCTCTCCTGGGATCTTGACCGATCGGTCAAGTGTAGGGGATGAGGCCAGTGCCGGTGCCAGGGAGTGCCTCCGCGAACATCTCCCCATGGCTCGCCGCACGCTCGCACTGGCACTTCTGACCGGCGTCGTTGTCGTGGTCGCGGTCGCGCGGCGCC
>JBKPCL010000184.1:0-4415 GCA_046727335.1 Actinomycetota bacterium | reverse complement strand
CCGTCGTGTCCTGGGCCGATTCGGCTCCGGGGGCGGAGGTTTGGGCGACCGCCGCCGGGGCGGCTTGGGTGGTCGCTTCCGTTTGTTGATCCGACACTCGTGGTTCCTGCTCTTGCTCGGTGATGACGTGAGGCTGGTGCGCATCAAGCGCTCTTTGGGCGCGCACACCACCGCTCCGGTGGAGCGGTCCGTCAAGGCTACAGGCGATCCACAGGGTGGGAAAGCTCAGGCGGACATCGGTCGATGCGCGACCAGGAGGTGCTCGGGCGCGTCGAGGCTCGGCGGCGTGCGCGCGTACTGGCCCGGCGTGACGCCATAGACGGCGTCGACCTCGAGCCCGGCCGCGGTCGCGAGCAGCCGCAGCTCCCGCGGCGTGTAGCAGGTTGTCCAGAGGTCGAACGTCTGCTCGCGGCCCTCGGCGTTCTTCAGGACGGCACGTTCGTGGTTCACGCCGCGGTCAGGATCGAAGGTCTCGTCCGGTTCGAGATGGCGGAGCACGAATGCCGACGAGAACGCGCTCAGGGCGAGCCGTCCCCCCGGTTTCAAAGCAGTCGCGAACGTTCTGATGACGGCCTCCTCGTCGGCACCGCCACCGAGCAGACCGAAGCCGCCTTGGCACACACAGATGACGGCCTCGAAGGCTCGCTCGAAGGTCAGGTGACGCACGTCCACTACCTCGAACGTCGCGGGGAGGTACTCGTCCTCCGCGACGGCGCGCGCGAGCTCGATGAATTCCGGCGAGAGATCGACCCCCGTGACGGTCATCCCGCGACGCGCGAGCGCGAGTGCGTGCCGACCCGGACCGCACCCGGCGTCGAGCACATGCATGCCCGGCCGAAGATCGAGCTCGCCGACGAGGAACGCGACCTCCTGCTCCGTCCCCTTCGTGAACGCGTTGCGGAGATACGCCGGACCGACAAACGCCGCAAGCTCGTTGAACCAGCCGTCCTCAGGAGTAGCGCGCATGTCTATGAATCACCCCTATCGGATGATGCTGCGCCGTTGCCACGATTGCAGCCTCTCAGAGGAACGCGACCAAGTGGAGGCGCGCTGATGGCCCAGAACAAGCCGAACATCTTGGTGATCTGGGGCGACGACATCGGCATCGCGAACTTGAGTTGCTACACCCGAGGGTTGATGGGCTATCGAACGCCCAACATCGATCGCATCGCCGATGAGGGCATGCTCTTCACCGACTCCTATGGCGAGCAGAGCTGCACGGCCGGCCGGTCTTCGTTCATCACCGGTCAGAGTGTGTTCCGTACTGGCCTGAGCAAGGTCGGAGTGCCGGCCGCGCCGATCGGCCTTCGCGCCGAGGATCCGACGATCGCGCAGCTGCTGAAGCCGCTCGGCTACGCCACCGGGCAGTTCGGCAAGAACCACCTCGGCGATCGAAACGAGTTCCTGCCGACGGCGCACGGCTTCGACGAGTTTTTCGGCAACCTCTATCACCTCAACGCGGAGGAGGATCCGGAAGGCCCCAACTACCCGCCGCCGGAGGACTTCCCGCACTTCCGCGAACGGTTCGGACCGCGCGGCGTCCTGCGTTGCTGGGCGACCGACGACGACGACGTGACCGAACATCCTCGCTGGGGTCGCGTCGGCAAGCAGCGGATCGAGGACACCGGGCCGCTGACGAGGAAGCGGATGGAGACGATCGACGACGAGATCCTCGAACAGGGACTGGATTTCATCGAGCGCCAGCACGCGGCCGCCAAGCCGTTCTTCCTCTGGTTCAACACCACGCATATGCACCTGCGCACGCACCCGAAGCCCGAGAGCATCGGCCAAGCGGGACGGTGGAAGTCGCCCTACCACGACACGATGATCGACCACGACAAGATCGTCGGCGCGCTGCTCGACGAGCTCGATGCGTTCGGCATCGCCGAGGACACGATCGTCGTCTATTCGACCGACAGCGGGCCGCACATGAACAGCTGGCCCGACGCGGGCATGACTCCATTTCGCAGCGAGAAGGACACGAACTGGGAAGGTGCCTTCCGAGTACCGGAGATGGTTCGCTGGCCCGGCACGATCCCGGCCGGCGTCGTGTCGAACGAGATCATCCAGCACCACGACTGGCTGCCGACCTTCCTCGCGGCGGCCGGCGAACCGGACATCGTCGAGAAGCTGAAGGCCGGTCACACCATCGGCGAGAGCACGTACCGAGTCCACATCGACGGCTTCAACCTGCTGCCGTATCTCACCGGGGAGGTCGACAAGAGTCCACGGCAGCTGTTCGTCTACTTCTCCGACGACGGAGACGTCCTCGCCATCCGCTTCGACAACTGGAAGGTCGTCTTCATGGAGCAACGCGCGCAGGGGACGCTGCAGATCTGGGCGGAGCCGTTCGTGCCACTCCGCGTCCCGAAGCTGTTCAACCTGCGGACCGATCCTTTCGAACGAGCCGACATCACCTCGAACACGTATTGGGACTGGGTGGTGGACAACGTCATCCTGGTGCTCGCGGCGTCGTCAGTGGTCGGGCAGTTCCTGGAGACCTTCAAGGAGTTCCCACCTCGGCAGCACGCTGCGAGCTTCACGATCGACCAGGCGGTCGCCAAGCTGGAGAGCGCACTGGCGCAGGGCCAGTAGCGGCGCTACTTGGCGTCGGCCCAGGTAGGCCCGAAGCCGATGTCGACGACGAGAGGCACGCGCAGCTCGGTCACGTGCTCCATCACGTCGCGCACCACGCCCTCGACGCGCTCACGTTCCCCGAACGGAACGTCGAGCACCAGCTCGTCGTGCACCGTCAACACCATGCGGCTGCGGAACCCGCCGTCGCGCAGCGCGGCGTCGAGGTCGACCATCGCGAGCTTGAAGATGTCAGCGGCCGTGCCCTGCACCGGCGCGTTCTGCGCCATGCGCTCGCCCATCTGCCGGATCCGGAAGTTGTCCGACGACAGTTCGGGAAGCTGCCGGCGACGGCCGAACAGCGTCGTCGTGTAGCCGCATGCCTTCGCCTCGCGCACGGTCTCGCGCATATAACCGGCCATGTTCGGAAACGCGGCGAAGTACGCGTCGAGAATCTCGCGGGCCTGATCGGTCGGGATGTCGAGCCGCGATCCGAGGCCGTACGCCTCCATCCCGTACGCCAAGCCGTAGTTGACGACCTTCGCGAATCGACGCTGGAACGCGTCGACCTTGTCCTCCGGCACACCGAACACGCGCGCCGCCGTCGTCGTGTGAATGTCCGCGCCGCGCTCGAAGGCATCGATCAATCCCGGGTCGTCGGACAGATGCGCGAGGACACGCAGCTCGATCTGCGAATAGTCCGCCGTCATCAGCCCGCATCCCTCGTCGGCGATGAATGCCCGCCGCAGCTCGCGCCCGCCCGACGTGCGCACCGGCACGTTCTGGAGGTTCGGCGCCTCCGACGAGATGCGGCCCGTCGTGGTGGCGAGCTGGTTGAAGGTCGCGTGGATGCGACCGTCGCGGCCGACCAGCGGCGGCAACGCGTCGGCGTACGTCGACCGCAGTTTCTCGACCTCGCGGTATCGCAGCAGCGCATCGACGATCGGATGCTCTTCGGCCATCTTTTGCAGCGAGTCGGCGTCCGTCGACGGGCCCGTCTTCGTCTTCTTCACCGGCGTCAGCTGCAGCTTCTCGAAGAGCACGCGCCGGAGCTGCAGTGTCGAGTTGACGTTGAACTGCTCCCCCGCCTGCGCGTGGATCTCTGCCTCGAGGCGCCGGCATTCGTCGCCGAGCTCCTTGCCGAGCTCGTTCAAGAAGGCGACGTCGATACGGACGCCCGCCTCTTCCATGCGCGCGAGCACAGGCACGAGGGGGCGCTCGATGCGTTCGTACAGTTCGACCAGATCACGCGCGGCGAGCGATTCGCTCAGCGAATCGGCGAGCTGGGGAAGCACCGCGACCCGGCGCCCGGTCTCTCGCGCCGCCGCATCGCCCTCGAAGTCGAGCATTCCCTCGACCTGATCCGGTGACCGCACCTCGACGCCGAGATACCTAAGCGCGAGATCCTCGAGTGCGTACTTTCCCTCGCCCGGATCGAGCAGGTACGCCATGACGGCGGTGTCGTGCTCGAGCGACATGAGCTCGATCTCGAGCGCGTGCATCAGTTCCTTGCCGCGGTGCACGACGAGCGGCGGACTGCCCGCCGACGTCAGGGCCGTCAACGCGTCACGACCGCTCGCGTCGCTCAGGAGGTCGGCCGCCATGTAGGTCGCGTCCTCGCCCGCGGCCGTTGCAAGCGCGAGGCCGGCCAACGGACTGCGGACCGGCTCGCCGGCCCAGCGCGGTTCGAGCGCGACACGGTCGCCGCGTGCCGCGGCGCGCAACGCCTCAGCTGCCGCCTGCGCATCGCGTGCCACGCGCACTTCGACTTCGAGGTCTTTCGCTTCCGGAGGGGGCTCGGCCGCCCCGCCGACCGCTTCGAGCACGCGCGGCAGCAGCGT
>JBKPCL010000183.1:0-14103 GCA_046727335.1 Actinomycetota bacterium | reverse complement strand
GGGCTGGCGCGGTCCAGCCGGTCGAGCCGGCGTTCGAGGTCAGCCCAAGCCTCGTCGTCGATCATCACGTCGGCCCGGAGCGCGTCACGCGGATCCGGTCCGGCGAGGTGGAAGTCGATCCGATACAGCGTTCCGTGCCGGCGCCGTAACTCGTCGAGCAGCTCAGCACGCTGCGAGTAGCCGGCACGTCGCGCGTCGTCCTCTGTGATCGCGTCGATCGTGATCACGCGCACGTCATCGATCGCGAGAAACCCGCCCGGCGATCGAAGGGTTCCACCGGCTTTGACCGTCGGGCGCTTCCACCGCCGGAAGGCCGTCGTGACGGATCCGTCGGCGATACCCGGCCAGAACCGCTGCGTGAACAGCACGCCCCGGAGTCTGGCCGGTCCCGCCCTGTCGCGCGATCGGTTAGCTCAATGAGCGACGACGGCGCCGCAGCACCAACGCCAGGCCTGCCACCGCGGAACTCGCCACCACGACTCCCGCGCCCTTGCCCCCGTCCGGCCGGGTCGCCGAGATGAGCCGGCCCCGGATGCTCGTGTTGTGGCCGCTCTGCGGGTGCTGGCCGGTCTGTCCGGGCGGGCCGCAATGCTTGTGGTTCTTGTCTCCGAAACCCCAACCGGGCTTGCACGCACCCGGTGTCGTGGAGGTGCTGGTCTGCGGCACGGTGGTCGTGGTGGTCTGCGGCACGGTGGTCGTCGTCGATGCGGTCGTGGATGTGGTGGTCGTCGGACCGGTTGTTGTCGTCGTCGACCCTGTCGTCGTGGTGGTCGACCCCGTCGTCGTGGTCGTCGACCCGGTTGTCGTGGTCGTCGGACCGGTGGTTGTCGTCGTCGATGCCGTCGTGCTCGTCGTCGACGCGGAGGTCGATGACGTGCTGGCGGACGAGCTCGTCGACGTCGTGCCCTGCGGTGCCGGTGAGAACAGCGCGCCCGTTGTCAGCGTCACTGCGCCGGGGGCGCTCGGCAAGGGAAGCGCGCCGTTGATGAGCCCCTCTTGACCGCCGCAACCCACCTGTCCGGCCGGGATCGCCGGGATGGTGAATGTGTCGTCGACGAGCGTGGAGTCACCGGTCGTGGGGCTGTACGGCGCTCCTCCGGTGTTCGACGTACTGAGGCTGAGCGACACGGGTCCGAGCGGACACGCAGTCACTCCGAGGGCAGCGACGGCGAGATTGGTCGTGAGCTGTCCGCTGAGTGTTGCCTGACCGGTGTCGGGATTGATCGTTCCGGTCCAGTTGGAACTCGCCGTTGGCGTCACCGTGATGTCGAGCCCGGCGACGTTCACCGTCACCGGCGTGAACGAGATGTTCGCCTGGGAAACGGCGATGTTGCCGCTCGCGTCGACGCTGCCGGTCATCGTCCCGGTGAGCGGCGAGAAGTCGGCGAGCGCGGTGTGGAACACGCCGTCGTGCAAGGAGATGGTGACCGGTCCGGGGTTCGACACTGCAGCCCCCGCGCTCACGATCCACCACGGGATCGCGATCGCCATCACCACGCTCGAGCTGAGAAGCATCAGCCAACGGCGACGGGTCAATCCCGAACGACCCAGTGCAGACTTCGACGAAGCGTTGTTCGCCATTGTTTCCCCCTCGGACGGCCCGCGACCGCGACGACCCCGCGGCACGCTACGAGCGTGTACCGCAAAGCGTCAACAACGATGCGCGCGAATCGCACTTCGCTCGCGCACCAGGCCGACGAAATGCGCGAAACGCGCAACTCCGCCAGATATCGGGAATCGTTGCCTTCGGGCGTCCGTACCGCGAAAATCCCCGGAACCCGAGCACTCGTGCCGGCGGGGGGCACTCAACCGGAACATCGACCGGACGCTCAACCGGAAAGCAGGGAATGCCCACCATCGGTCACTGGGCGGAAGGACCATACGTCGCCGCTTGCGCGCTTCTGGCGTTCGCAGGCATCACCAAGTTTGCGCGGCCGGTGCCAACTCGCGCCGCCGCGCACGCCATTGGCCTCCCAGCCGGTCGCGTCGCCGTCTACGCGCTCGCGCTGACGGAAATTGCACTGGGCCTGCTCGGCGCCTGGTACGGCGGCGCGCTCGCGGTCACCGTGGCGGCCTTCTATCTCGTGCTCGCCGCCGCCCTTGTGCGTCTCCTCCGGCGCGCGCCCAGCACACCGTGCGGTTGCCTCGGCGGACATGAGAGCCCACCGACGCGCCCGCACGTCTTGATCAACGTGTCGGCCGCCGCGTGCGCGCTGGTCGCGGCGCCGGCCGGCCGGCCGCTCGCCGACGTCGCGGGGAAGCCGCTCACCGCGTCGGTCTTCGCGGTGCTCGTCGTGCTCGCCGTCGCGCTGACGTCACTCGTGACCGACGCGCTTCCGTTGCTCGATCAGGAGGGAGCTTCCTGATGGTGCTCGTTGTCGCAATCGAGACCGTCGTCCTCGCGCTGCTCGCGCTGCTCGTCGCGGGCTTGCTACGCAGTCACGGCGAGATCCTTCGGCGTCTGCACGCGCTCGATGCGGGTGGTGGCGAGCCGGCCCTCGACCTCCGCCCCCGCGGCGACCGCACCGTCAGCGTCAGCGCGCGCGACGAACGGGGACCGGCGCACGACGTGAACGGTGAATCGCTGTACGACGAAGCGATCCATATTCCTGTCGTTGGCGTGGAGTATCGAACGCTCGTCGCGTTCCTCTCGAGCGGATGTCTCACGTGCCGGCAGTTCTGGGACGCGCTCGCCGACCCCGCCGCGGTCGCCGGAATCGCCGACGCCATCCGAGTGATCATCGTCACGAAGGATCGCGGCGAGGAGAGCGTCGCTGCGTTGCGCGATCTCGCTCCCTCCGACGTGCCCGTCATCATGTCGAGCGTGACCTGGGACGCGTACGACGTTCCCGGCTCGCCGTACTTCGTCCTGGCTGATGGTCCGAGGGGTCGGGTGCTCGGCGCCGGCACCGGCGTGACCTGGGATCAGGTGCGGACGCTGATGATGCAGTCGCTCGCCGACCTGACCGATCGCCCTGATGCGCGGGAACGCCGCATCGATCGTGAGCTGTGGCTGCACGGCATCGGGCCGGGCGATCCGAGCCTGCTTCGCACCGCGGAAGAGATCGCCCGCGAGGCGTGACGTGCACGTGACCGTCATTGCAGTCGGTTGTGTGCTCGCGGCCCTGGCCGCGGCGCGCAGCATGTGGTCTCCGTGAGGCGAGTCGATGCTTGCGAGCATCAACCCGCTCGGGGAGCGGGGCCGGCAACAGCGTTACCACGTGACTGTCACCGCATATGTGATCGCCTCGACCGTCGCAGGCGTTGTCCTCGGCGGCGCGCTCGGCGGACTCGGCCGCGTCATCGTGCCGGCGCCGCCACTCGCGCTCGTCGCGGTCGCCGTCACAGCCGCGGGCGGGTTGCTGCTCGACTCCGGCGTCGGCGGTCTGCGCGTCCCTGGTCCTCGGCGGCAAGTGAACGAGAACTGGCTCACGACATATCGCGGATGGGTGTACGGCACCGGGTTCGGCGCGCAACTCGGATTCGCGTTCTCGACGATTGTCGTCGCGTCGGTGACGTGGGCCGCATTCGTGTGCGCGTTCTGCGCCGGCTCGATGGAAGGTGGCGCGCTCATCGGCGGCACGTTCGGTCTGTTGCGCGCGTTGCCCGTGCTCATGGTCGCGTCGGCGCACGAACCGAGCACACTTCGAGCCGCGATCCGGCGCCTCGACGCGGCACGACCGCGAGTCGCGTCGTTGACGACCGCCACGCAGGCGATGGTCAGCGTTGCGCTCGCGGTTGCACTCGTTGTGAGAATCGCATGACCCAGATCGTCGCCAACGGGCTCTCGGTCGCGCTCCCGCCCGGCTGGGAGGGTCGCGTGCTGCGGCGCGTGCCTTCGACGCCCGCGGAGCGAACGCACACCGTGGGCCACTTCGCGACGTTCCCCCTCCCGCAGCAGCGCGACGACTTCGGCGGCGGCGTCACCGAGCTCATGCGCCCGGGCGATGCGTTCGTCGTGCTCTTCGAGTACGGAGCCGAGTCGGTCGGTACTCCCCTCTTCGAGGCGCAAGGGATCCCGCGCGTCGACGCGAGCGCGTTCAGCAGCCGGCGACTGCAACGCCCACTGCCCGGCCAACTCGGCTGCCAGTTCTTCTTCACCGCAAGCGGACGGCCGTTCTGTCTCTACGTGGTCGCGGGAAGCCGCGTCGCCCTCCCCTCGATCATCGCGAAAGTCAACGCCCTGCTCGATCAAGTAGCGGTGACCCGATGACCGCGCTGATGGAGCCACGCGCGACCTTCGCCGAGCGGGTCGTGCGCCGTGTCTCGCTGCGCCTCGGACGCCGGATCTCGCGTCGCAGCTTCTTGGTGAAGACGGCCGTCGTCGGATCGGCGCTGGCGGTGAACCCACTGCGTTATCTGCTCCGGCCCGGCACCGCCTACGCGTCGCTGTGCGGGCCCGCCGCCGACTGCGGCTCCGGCTGGACCGCGATGTGCTGCACGATCAACGGCGGGCGCAACACGTGCCCCCCCGGCTCCATCCCCGCCGGATGGTGGAAGGTGGACAACTCGGGCTTCTGCGGTGGCGGCCCGCGCTACTACATCGACTGCAACTCGACGTGCGGGCCGTGCGGTTGCGGGTCCAGCGGCATCTGTGGACCGAGTTGTTGGGGCTGCGGTTGTCATTGCGCAAGCGGAACGTGCGACCAACGCCGCGTGTGTTGCAACGAATTTCGGTACGGGCAATGCCACCAAGAGGAGCGGTGCGTCGGGCCGGTCGTGTGCCGGGTCATCACGTGCGCGCCGCCGTGGCAGTTCGATCCGGCATGTACGACCGCGAGTGCTACGTCGTTCGCGACGGGGCTGCACGACGCGCCATGTCTGCATCCCGCGCCGCAGCCGCACAACGCGCACGTCTACGCGTTCGGCGCCGCGCCGTACGCGGGTGCGCCGAAGGGCAACCTGCGCGCGCCGGTCGTCGGAATTGATCGCACACCATCGGGCCGTGGCTACTACTTGGTCGCCACCGACGGCGGCGTGTTCAGCTTCGGCGACGCCGGATTCTTCGGATCGACCGGTGCTCTTCGGCTGAACAAGCCCATCGTCGATCTCGCGCGCACACCGAGCGGTCGCGGGTACTGGCTCGTCGCCGCCGACGGCGGCGTCTTCTGCTTCGGCGACGCGCGATTCTTCGGATCGACCGGCGGCATTCGGTTGAAGCAGCCGGTCGTCGGCATGAGCGCGACGCCGACGGGTCGCGGGTATTGGTTGGTCGCGGCCGACGGCGGCGTCTTCTGCTTCGGCGACGCCCGATTCTTCGGATCGACGGGGGCCATCCGCCTCAACCAACCGATCGTCAGCATCGCGTCGACACCGTTGGGCCGGGGCTACTGGCTCTTCGCGGCGGACGGCGGCGTCTTCTGTTTCGGAGACGCCGTGTTCCGCGGGTCACTCGGCGCGCTCCGTCTGCGGGCGCCGATCAGCGGCGCGGCCGCGACACCAAGCGGCAAGGGCTACTGGATGGTGGCGCGCGACGGCGGAGTCTTCTGCCTCGGCGACGCGCGGTTCTTCGGCAGTCTCGGTGCGAGTAGCGCGGCCAAAGGCCCGTTCGTCGAGTTCGCGGCGCGTCCCCAAGGCGACGGCTACTGGATCGCCACGAGCACCTGAAGACTGCTTCCCGCTCTTGGCGGCTTCCTCATTGGTCGACTCTCGGCTCCGCCTCCCCTCCGGTCGGCTCCGCCTTCGTCTCGTGCCGCCGGGCCGCTCGGGCCACGCTCGCGGCCGACGGCTCCGCCTTTCGGCGCTCGCTCCGGTTACGCGACCGCCGCGTGGGCTCTCGTGCGCCAGAGCGCGTCGAGCAGCGCGTCCGCGGCGTTCGTTGTCTCGGGCTCCGCGGGCTCATGTCCGTGCTCGAGTGCACGGCGGCGCAGCGTACGCACGCGTTCGATGCAACGGAACAGCTCGGACGGCGATGGCGCGACGACGCAATCGTCCGCACCCGCCGCAATCAGTGACGCGACGGCTTCGTCGGACTCCGGCGAGTGCGCGAGCACCACGAGCAGGGCGAGGTGCTCGCGCACACGTCTCAGCCGGACGACGGTCCGGAGGAACTCCTCGGGGAGGTGACGACCGGCCGGCGCCGCGAGGACGACAACATCGACGGATTCAGGAGCTGTCGGAAGTGTCGGTGTGTTCATACAGCGAGCAAACACGCCCAGGCTGAGTGTTCGCTCGGCATTCTCGAAGAGTCTTCGAAGAGAACTCGCGGGCGGTTACGCCTCTCTGTCGCTCGCGACGCCGACCCCGAGTCGATACACGAGGCTGCCGCCGAGCCACGCCGAACCCGCGACGACAGCGACTGCCACCGCGCTCAGTGCGAGCTGACCCCACCGGGTCTTGTCGAGCTCCAGGTGGTCCGTCGCCCGCCAGATGAACCCGACGAGGAACAACGCAAGCGCGGTCACATTGAGTGCGACGTGGCGCACGCCGATCCCGAACGCGCGAGTCCTCCGCGGAATCGCCAAGAGATCGATGAGCCCGAACACCGCGGCGATGAGCGCGGCGACGAGTCCGACTCCGATCAGCCAGTACGCGCCGTCGACGAGATACGGCAGACCGTGGGCGCGGGTGTGCGTAAGGATGTCGAAGACCAGCGACGACACGAACGCGCCGATCGGCACTGTGACGAGGATCGGATGGAACGGGTGGCCGCGCGGGCCTGAGAAGCGCGAGAGATCCCGCCGTGGCGGACTAGCCGGGCTCGTGCTCATCGGCGCGCTCGCGGACATACATCCGGTGTACCCCCAGCACGGCCGTCGGCAACGTGGGCGATACGCTCCGCCGCGCCATGGACGCGAGCATGCAAGAAGCCCTCGAGTATCTCGCCGTCCGCCGGCTGCAGGACGCCTACGCCGACGTGGTCAACCGGCGCGCATGGGCGGAGTTCGCCGAGCTCTTCTGCGCCGATGCCGTCGTCCGCGTCGACAAGCGGGACGGCGAGGCCATCGAGATCGCCGGTCCGGCGGCGCTCGGCACGTTCATCGGCGGGGCCATCGAGCAGTACGACTTCTTCGAGTTCGT
Source organism: Actinomycetota bacterium (assembly GCA_046727335.1). Lineage (GTDB taxonomy): Bacteria > Actinomycetota > Acidimicrobiia > IMCC26256 > PALSA-610 > JBKPCL01. Next base: position 7,083 of record JBKPCL010000183.1, on the reverse strand, counting down.
CATCCTCAACTCGCGGGTGTTCCTCGACCCGGACGGCGACCCCGACCGGGCGACGGCGCGCGTCTACATGAACGAGCTGCGACACGGTCGGGACTCCGGTCGCTGGTCGGTTGCCTACGGCGTCTACCACGACGTGTATAGCCGGGACACGGGACGATGGTGGTTCGCGCGCCGCGACTACCACTCGCTCGCGCGCACGTCACCCGACTTCGACGTGTTCCCGCATCCGAGCGTTCCCTTCTGACCCGCGCTCGTTGCGAAGTACATGCGTTCCGATGGTCCCGAATGCACCTTGAGGACGCGGACACCAGGTGAACTTCGGCTTTCTGAAAGTCAACCATCCACGGCAACGACTGAAGTGCGTCGTACCGTTGTGACGAAGGTTCAACCGAGGCTCTGGTCAAGGATCGACTGGTGAAGGAACTGCTTGCCCTCGCGCTCGCCGAGTTGGCGTTCATGCTCGCCCAATGGTTGTTCCGCGAGCTCGTCCTGCCGCGACTCGCTACCTCGTGAGTCGGCGTGGCCTGACACTCGCGCCCGCACCGAACCCACCACCCACGGCAGACCGACTGAGAGCGCTGTCCCCGCGGCCGCTGCTCCCGTCGCAACCATCCAGCCCGCGGGACCGAGTGGTGTGCACCCGAAGAACTGACTGACGCCGGGCGTCTGCACGACGCCGGCCAGCGCCGCCGTCGACGCGACCATCGATCCCACGACGAGCGGGTCGCGTCCGCCGGTCAACACCGTCTGCCCGAGCTGCGTACCGACCAGCGCGACGAGGCCAATCGTGTTCGCCCGGCGCCGGCGGCCGGTCGCCCGTCCGATCGCCCACGCGACGGTCGCACCCGTGCACGTCGCGACCGCGCGCGTCACCACGTCGTCGGTGAGTGCCGAACCGAGCGCGACATCGGGTCCGGCGTCGAGCAGTGCCTCGGGCGTCACATTGCGCGGAGGCCGTGATGCGATTGCGGCCGCCGGCAGCATGTCGGTCAGCAGATTCACGAGCAGCGTCTGGCGGGCATTGAGCGGGGACGAGCCGACCACTCCGCCCACGATCAGCGCGTAACTCAGCTCGCCCAGGTTGCCGCCGAGCAGGATCGACAACGCATCGCGCACCGAGCCCCACATCGCCCGACCTTCGATGATGGCGGCAATGATCGTCTCGATCCGGTCGTCGGTGACGACAAGGTCGGCCGCGTGGCGCGCCGCCGGCGTTGCCCGGCCGCCGAGCGCGACACCGACGTCCGCGAGCCGGATCGCGGCCGCGTCGTTCGTGCCGTCACCCGTCATCGCGACGACGCGCTGCTGACGCTGCAGCGACTCGACGATGCGCGCCTTGTGCGCGGGCGTCACCCGCGCGTACACGGCTGTCGACGCAACTGCATCATCGAGTTCGTCGTCCGACATCTCGTCGAGCGTCGTGCCCGCGAGCACGCGCCGGCCGTCGAGCAGGCCGAGCTCCCGCGCCACCGCCTCGGCGGTGCCTGGGTGATCGCCAGTGATCATGACGATGTCGACGCCCGCGCCTCTGAGCGCCTTGACCGCCGCGCTGGCCGTGCCCCGCACGCTGTCCGCCAGGGCGACGAACCCGAGCAGCTCGAGGTCACGAACGTCGCGGTCCTCGAGCTCGGGACGGCCCGTTCCGCGGCGTTCCGCGACGGCGAGGACGCGATAGCCACTGGCGGCGAGTTCCTCGACCTGCGCGAGTGCCCGGGCGCGCGCGGCCGCATCGAGCGTCACCTCGGGAGCGCCGCGCCAGGTGGTGCATCGAGGGAGCAGTGTCTCGGGCGCGCCCTTCACCGCGACGCGGGTTGCCCCCGCCTCGACGATCCGACTCGCATGGAACGCCCGCTCGTGCTCGAAGGGCAACTCGGCGGCGACGTCCCAGTCCGGCAGATCGAGACCGATCGCCCGGATGGCTTCGGCAACCGCACGGTCGGCGCCGTGTGTGTGCAGCGGACCCGCGTTCCCTTCCGTTCCGTTGCCATTGCCGTGGCCATTGCCGTTGCCGTTGGTATCCGCCGCGGTCGCACGCATCGCGGCGAGGAGAAGTTCCCGACCGTCGGCAGCGAGCGCGTCGAGCTCCTCGACACCGGAGGCCGTCGCGACCGCGTGCACCGCCACTTCGCCGTCGGTCAGCGTTCCGGTCTTGTCGAAACACAAGACGTCGACGCGCCCGAGCGCCTCGATCGTGCGCGGCGTGCGCACGATGGCGCTTCGTTCCGACAGCCGGCGGGCGGCGCTGAGCTGCGCGGTCGTGGCGACGATCGGCAGACCCTCGGGGATCGCGGCCGCGAGGAGCCCGACGCCGGTCGTCACCGCCTCGCGCAGCGGGCGACCACGGAGCACGGAGTTGGCACTCAAGAGGGTGGCGCCGCCGAGCGCGATCGGGACGGTGATGCGTGTGATCTGCGCCAACCGCCGCTCGACACCTGACGGCGGCGGCGCGTGGTCGGCGATCGCGAGCGCGTGCGCGGCCTCGGTGTCGTCGCCGACGGCAACCACCACGGCGACAAACTCGCCCGCGACCACGGTCGTGCCACCGAACAACATCGAATGACGGTCGGCGACGAACGTGTCGCGTGGGTCGGGCGCTGCGATCTTCGCGACCGGGAATGATTCGCCGGTGAGGCCCGACTCGTCGACGACTCCGCCCCGGGTTTCGATCACCTTGCAATCGGCGGGGACGATGTCGCCGCGCGCGAGCATCACGACGTCGCCGATGACCAATTCACTCGCCGGTATTGCGACGTCGATCCCGTCGCGCCGGACGACGACCGGCGCGTCGCTCGCCGTCTCCAGCTCGCGCACCGCACGCTGCGTCTGCAAACGCTGGGCAATGCCGATCGCGGCGTTCCCAAAGAGGACGCCACCGACGAGCAACGCGTCGACCACTGAACCGAGAATCGCGGACAGGCCGGCGCCCCCGCCGAGCACCGGGGTGAGCGGTGTCGCGAGCTCGGCGCCCACGACGTCGAGCACGTCCTCCTCATCGTCGGTCGTGCGGTTCACGGGCCGCCGCGCAGCATCTCGCTCGTCGAGCCCGCGCACCGACGACCCCAACCGCCTGAAGACCTCGTCGACGGCGAGCGCGTGCCAAGGCACCGACGCGCCGCGCGTCCGCACCGCGCTGGAGATCTCGCCCAGTCGACGCGCGTCCCAGGTCCCGAGCCCGATCGCGGCGAGCGACGCGACGTTGACCGCGCCCGTGGCCGCCCGGGCCGAAGGACGGGGACCCGCGGCGGCCACGACCGCGCCGATGGCGGAGCCACTCAGCCCCAGAGCAAGGCTTCGGTGCGCCGCGGCGCGCGCGGCCGGGAACGCATCGATGACAAGCGGCAGTTCCGCCGCCGGCACGATGAGGTCGGCGTGCCAGGACGGCGCTCGGCTGTCCTCGCGTCGAACCGCGACGCCACAGTCGGCGTGAGCCAGTGCAGTGGCGTCGTCGGTCACGGTCGCGACGACCCGGCCGTCAGCCTGCGCGCTCCGAATGGCGTCGTAGGCCGAGGCGCCGTCCCCCACGCGCTCCGATGCGATGTCGTGACGGCCGAGCAGGCTCATCACTGCTTCGACGTCGGCCGTGGTCAGACTCGCCTCGTCGACCACGACGAAGTCGATCTGCTCGAAGCGCGCCAAGACTCTGCGATCGAGCAACATTGTCGAGCGCTTGATGAGCGTGCGATGCAACTCCGCGGCAAAGGCGGCGCGACCTGTACGCGCGGCCTTCACCAAACCGGCCACGACCACTGTTCCCGCAGCTCGACGGGCGCCGATGGCGGTGAGCCCGAAAGCGCCGGCTATCGAGCCCAGCGCCATGCGGTCGGTCACCACGTCGGCGAAGGGCGTCGGCAACGGACGCGGTCGTTCGTGGCGTTCGATGCGCGGTGCCGCGGCTGCCTCGGGACCGTTGATCAGGGCAGCTTCGTGCGTCTCGAGCGCATTCCGAGCCGTGAGGTGTTCCGCGAGCAGATCGGCGCGGTACGCGAGGTCGCTCACGAGACTGAGCGGCCCTTGCGCGAGCCCTTGGGCCATCGCGTTCGTCAGCGCAAAGCCCATATCCGTGGCCGGCGCTCCGATGAACCGAGAGATCGTCTCCCGCACGCCTTTCTGCGCCTCGAGGAAGCCGACCACCGATGCCCACTCCACCGGCAGCGGCGTCCAGCGCAGCCACGCACCTGAGATCGACGCCCCCAGGGCCGCGACGTCGGCGCCGAGCTCTACCACGAGGCGTTGGATCGGCTCCCCATCACCGGGGTGAGGCTGCGCGTCGAGCGGAAACGCATCATCGGGGACGCCGAGCTTGTGCTCCGCTTCCTCGAGCAACTCGGTGAGCGCGTCCTCGTCGAGCGCGTCGCCGTCGAACGCCACGATCACACGCGCGATCCCAGCGTTCCACACCGCCCAATCGACGCCCCGGACGCCGCCGAAGACGTCCTGCAGCACCTCACGGACGCGAGCGTCATCGAGTCTTGTGTGGCCGCGCAGCTCGATATGTGCACGACCGTTGCCGAACCAGGCGCGTCGATGACGACGCCCGGATGGCGGAAGCAGCGCGGTGAGACGGCGCGTGACCTCGGCAGGAGTTGGGATGTGCACGGACGCGTCAGGCGGGGGCCGACACGTCGGTCGTGGTCGGCGCCGCCGACTTCTGCGCAGATGCCTTCGACGTCGCTCTCTTCGGTGCAGAGGGCTTCGCTGCAGTTGTGCTCGCGGCAGCCGTCTGCGGCGTCGACGTCTCCGCCATGAGCGTGGGTTGCGACTCCTCACCGGACCGTCCGCGACGCACCAGCCGCGTGGCGGTGTCGCCCGCTGTGATCGCGGCGTCGGTCGCGGCACCGACACCGCGCGCGGCAAGCGATCCGGCAACCGAGACTCCCGCGGCCGTCACGAGCAACGCCCGGCTCCCGACCGACGCGGCCGAGAACGCAGCGCGTCGCGACATGTCCGAGCCGATCGTCGCGATGCGTTCACCGGGATCGGGCGCGCCTTCGCGGCGACCGCGGCTGGCGCGGCCGAGCGCCCAGCCCGCGGCCGCTACCCCCGCAATTCCCAAGACTTCGACCGGCTCCATCGAGTGCCTCCTGTGTCGATCTCGAAATGAAGGCGTCACAAAATTCCCATCGAGCACTCGACGGAAACCCCGCCCGTCGAAGAGTTCACCCCAGATCGCTGCCCACGCCAAGCGCGTCACGTCAGGAAATCGCCAACTCGCGCACGAGTAGCGTCCCGAACCATGCCGAAGCTGACCGACCTCGACCATCAGGTCGTCGACATCGACGCAACACGCGAACACGCGTACAACCAGGTCAACGTGCGGCGTCTGCGGTCGGGCGACCTCGTCGCCGTCTACAACGAGGAGCGATTCCACTTCCACCATGACACCGGCCTGACCGTGATGCTGCGTTCGCGCGACAGCGGAGCGTCGTGGGGCGACCGCCGAGTGGTTCTGCCGTTCACCGACACGACCGGCAACTGGGACTGCGGCATCTGCGAGACCGAGGACGGCTCGCTGTTGGTCAACCTCACCATGGCCGCCTACTTCAAACGCGGCATCCGGCCTGAACAGCCGTCCTGGTCGATGGGCCCCCGCAGCGAGCGATGGGGCGACTGGACATGGACGTACCGGCTGATGGGATGGCTCGGCACGTACGTCCTGCGTTCGAGAGACGGCGGCGCGAGCTGGAGCGAGCCGATCCCGGTAAATGCGCGGCCACTGAAGCACGCGGGATGCCGCTTGGGGTCATGGCTGATGCCGGGCGGCGAATTGCTGATGGGCGTGTACGGACGCATCCGCGGGTACGGCGAGGAAGGCGAGAACGAGTCGACGCGCTCGGCGCTGCTCCGCTCCGACGACGGCGGAAACAACTGGGAGTACTTCTCGACGATGGCGTACGACGCCGCGAGCATCGTCGACTTCGAGGAACCGGCGATCGTCCGCCTCGCGGACGGCCGGATCGTCGGCATGCTCCGCACGCACGTCAATCCGAGCGGCGACGCGAAGAACATGGCGATCGTCGTGTCCGAGGACGACGGATTCTCGTGGTCGCGCCCCCGCTTCACGAACATCTGGGGATATCCGGCCGAGTTCGTCACGCTGCCCGACGGTCGCATCCTGATGGTGTACGGCTACCGCCGTCCGCCCTACGGAGTGCGCGGTTGCATCTCCGAAGACGGGACCGACTGGGACATCGCCAACGAGTTCACGATCCGCGAGGGCGGCGTACCCGCCGCGCACTACGACAACCCGGGCATCTTCCAGCACATCGGCTATCCGAGCGCGACGCTCCTCGACGACGGCAGCATCCTCGCCATGTACCACGAGTACACCGACGACGATGAGCGCCCGATCCAGTACATCGCGCAGACCAGGTTCCGCATCGCCGACTGACCTCTCCAACTTGCGTCACTTGTGCACGTGTCGTGTAGCTAAGTGACGCAAATTCAGAGGACGGGGCGGCCTTCGAAGTCTCCGATGAGCGAGACGCGCGCGCGATCCGACGGCGCGGCATTCGCGAACGCGTCTTGTTTGGCTGCGTAGTACGCGGCGCGCAGGTCGCCTTCCGATGCCGCGTTGTACGTCGGATAGAGCGCGCGTCGGGGCCGGTTCGAATGATTGGGCCCGCTGCGGTGCGGCGTGCGGCTGTGGAACCAGAGCGTCTCCCCGGCGCGCACGGGCGCGGGTTCCCACACGAGGTCCGCGACGATCGCGGCGCTGATGCAACCGCGTTCGTCGGTCTCGAAGAGCTCGCGGTGCGCGCCGCTCACGACCTCGAGGCAGCCGTTCCCTTCGTCGGCGTCGTCGACGGCGACGAGTGCCGACACGTGGAGATCTATCATCGGGTACGCGGGCGCGTCCTGATGCGGCGAGTAGCCACCGCCACCCGGTGCCTTGTAGTTCACCTTCTCCTTGTAGAGCACCGCGGGCTCGCCGAGGAGTGCGGACGCGACTTCGGGCACCGGGCCTGCGCAGAGCAGCTCGCGGAGCTCAGCATGGAACGGCACGAAGTTCTCGCTGCGACACAACATCGGGCCCGCGTCGGTCATCTCGAAGTGTTGCAGCCACTCCCCTTCGTCCGGTGGCCA
>JBKPCL010000182.1:0-28122 GCA_046727335.1 Actinomycetota bacterium | reverse complement strand
GACGTCGACGTCCGGTGCGACCTGTCGGACAGTCTGGTGCGCATCCTCGGCGGCCGCGTGAGAGACGAGGTCGGCCTTGTTGAGCACGACGACGGGTTCCGCGCGGCTCTCGTACACCAACACGAGCTCTCGCTCGAGCCGACGCAGGTTCGGGCCGGTTGCCAGCGACTGGACGACGAAGACGGTGTCGATGTTCGCGGCGACGACCTGCGCGCCGCGTGCCCGACCGTCGATGGAATCACCACGTACGAACTGCGACGTGCGGTCCAGCACGATCCGGATCTCCGGCGGCCGCACCGTTTCGTCGAACAGCACCCAGTCACCCGTGACGGCATCGCTTCCGATCGCGGGCACGGCGCGCACGGCGTCACGCTGCGTCAGCACGGTGACGCGGCCCCGATCGACGCGCGCGACGCGCCCCGGTACCAGATCGGGGCGTTGTTGCGCGACGACGAGCGCGGCGATTCGATCGTCCCAGCCCAACCGCTCCAGGCCACGCGCTTCCGGAGAATTCACTCAACCAGCGTACGCTCAACTGATGCCCAACTCGTTCGACGTGGATCGGATGCGAGCAACGGAGCAGCGAGCGGTCGTCGCGATGCTGGCTCGCGCGTTCTATGACGATCCCTTGTTTCGTTTTTTCGTTCCCGATCCCATACGCCAAACCCGTGGCTTGCTGGCGTTCATGTCGGCAGCGATCGCCGACGCCCGACCGTTCGGTGAAATCTGGGTCGCGCGAACGAACGGAAGCGTCGCGTCGGCCGCGGTATGGCTGCCGCCCGAGGGCTATCCGCGCACCCGCGGCCGGGACGCGATCACGCTCGCTCGATCGTTGCCGACATTCGCGCACGCGGCGCGCCGCGTCGCCAAGGGGCTCAAGCTGATGAGCGACATCGACCGGGCGCATCACGAGGTCGCGGTGCCGCACTACTACCTCGCGGTGCTCGGCACCGACCCATTGTTCCAACGAGCAGGCGCCGGCAACGCCGTCCTGCGTCCCGTGCTCGACCGCGCCGATCAGCTCGGCGTGCCTGCGTACCTGGAGACGCAGAAAGAGGCCAACCTCGCGTATTACGCCCGGCACGGGTTCGAGCTCGTCGACAAGCTCGAGGTCGTGGATTGTCCACCGATCTGGACGATGCTCCGCCCGCCGCGCTCAGGGTGAGTCAGGCTTCGACGACGTCGCCGACGAACCGCTGCAACTGCCGAAGGTTCCGCACTTCGTAGACGCCGTCGCAGTTCGGGGCGTACTCGGAGATGATCGAGTCGCCCGTGTCCCAGTAGCCACGCGGCTCGGGATCCAACCAGAACACGCGCCGGGCGCGCTTGCGCATCTCGCCAAGGGTCCACGCCTGCGATGCGTGGTAGTTGTTCCGTGCGTCGCCGAGCAGGATGATCGACGACTTCTTCGTCACCTCGCGAATGTGCCGCTCGTGCCAGATCTCGAACGCATGGCCGTAGTCGGAATGGCCGTCGACCCAGACGACGTCGGCCTCGGTGTTCACGCGATGGATTGCCTCGCCGAGCTCGTCGGATTCGTCGAAGAACCGCGTGACTTCGTCGATGCCGTCGATGAAAACCCACGACCGCACCTTCGAGAACTCACTCTGCATCGCGTAGACGAACTGCAGCGTGAAGCGCGCGAACGACGCAACGGATCCCGAGATGTCGGCGATCACCATGATCTCGGGCTTCGACGGCCGCGGCCGCTTGAACTTCGGCTCGGCGGGAACGCCGCCGTACGACAGTGAGTGGCGGACGGTTTGGCGGAAGTCCAGATGGCCGCGCCGGCGATGACGACGACGCTGCGCCAACCGTGCCGCGAGCGCGCGTGTCAATGGATAGATCGCACGCTGCAGCTGCTGCATCTCCTCACGCGATGCGTGCATGAAATCGACATCTTCGGGGAGTGGCTTGCGCAACGTCCGCGCCATCGCCTCGACTCCCCGGTCGGCGACCAGGCGACGACGGATCTCGGCCTCGATCATCTCCTTGAGGACCTTCAGCCGCCCCTCGAAATCCTCCTGCGCGAGGCGCTCGTCGAAGGCGCCCTCACCGATCTGCTCGTCCTCGCGCGCCTGCTGCATCATCTTCGTGACGAGTCCGTCGGCATCGAGTTGCCGCAGTGTTCGATACAGGTAGTACGCGCCGCCGACGGGACGGCCGGGCTCCATCCCGGCATAGCGCGCCACCGCGGAGGCCGCGAGCATGCGCATTTCCGCTTGATCCATCCGCATGAGCGCATCGAGCAGCATCTGGGCGAGCTCTTCGTTGGACACCTGACCCATCGCGCCACCGGCATCCATCGCGGCGCGCAGCTGCTCGAAATCGGCGTCGGTGCTCGAGGCGGCGTCGACGTCTTCGTCGTCTCCCGTCTGGACACCAGGGCTGAACATCGAGAAGTACACCTCGAAGACCGTCTCGAAAACGCGCTGGTGCCCTTGGTGCTTGACGAGCGTCGCGCCGAGGGCGGCTCGGAACGAGTCACGGTCTTCGAGGGGCACGTGCTCGAGCGCGCGCATCGCGTCGAGGTTCTCCGTCATCGATACCGGCAGCCCGGCGAGGCGCAGTTCGTGCACGAACCCCTGCAGCACGTCGAGCATGTGCGGCTCGGCGGGCAGCACACTCACTGGGTCACCACCTCGCGCGCGCATCGCATGGTCGAGCTTCTGGAAGTGCACACTCGCTAGCGGCGGGCCGCCGCGGTGCCGGCGGCCGGCGCGTCGACACCCAGCTCTTTGCGCGCCTTCGTGATGTCGGACTGGTACTTCAGCAACACGTGCAACGTCTCAGCGAGCACTTCCGGCGTGATCTCGTTGCGGCCCAAGTACGCGAGCGTCCGGGCCCAGTCGATCGTCTCCGAGATCGACGGCGCCTTCTTGAGGTCGATCGCACGGATCGAGTTGACGACCTTGGCGATCTGCTGCGCGAGGGCGGCGTCGATCTCGGGGACACGCACCCGGATGATCTCCTTCTCGCGGTCGACGTCGGGATAGTCGACGTGGAGATACAGGCACCGGCGCTTCAACGCCTCCGACAGCTCACGGGTGTTGTTCGACGTGAGGAACACCATGGGCCGTTGCTTGCCTTCGATCGTCCCGAGCTCCGGTATCGACACCTGGAAATCGGAGAGCACCTCCAGCAGCAACGCCTCGGTCTCGATTTCGACGCGGTCGACCTCGTCGATCAGCAGCACGACCGGCTCGTCGGCGCGGATCGCTTCGAGCAACGGCCGCGTCAACAGGAACGGCTCCGAAAAGATGTCCGCCTCGACGGTCTCCCAGTCGCGCTCGTGCTCACGATCGGCCTGGATGCGAAGCAGTTGCTTCTTGTAGTTCCACTCGTAGATAGCCTTGGACTCGTCGAGCCCCTCGTAGCACTGCAGGCGGATGAGCCGAGCGCCCGTCGTCGCGGCTGCGGCTTTCGCGAGTTCGGTCTTGCCGACGCCGGCCGGGCCCTCGACCAGTACCGGCTTTTCCAGCCGATCCGCGAGGTACACAACACCGGAGATGTTCGTGTCGGCCAAGTAACTGACGCTTCGGAGCCGCGCCGCGACTTCCCCGACGGATTCGAACCGCTCGGCCATCAGTCGCGTACCTGCCCTTCGCCCCAGATGACGTACTTGTAGGTAGTGAGCTCGCGCAGACCCATCGGCCCGCGCGCGTGCAACTTCTGTGTCGAGATCCCGATCTCCGCGCCGAAGCCGAACTGCTCGCCGTCGGTGAAGCGTGTCGAAGCGTTGACGATGACTGCCGCGGCATCGACTTCTTGTGTAAAGCGGCGTGCCGCGTCCAGATCGCGCGTCAGTATCGCTTCGGTGTGGCCCGTGCCGTAATGGTTGACATGCGCGATGGCCGCGTCGAGGTCAGCGGCAATCGCGACCGAGAGCTTCAAGTCGAGGAACTCGCGGCCGAAGTCGTCGTCCGTTGCGGGCGTGACGTGCGGCGAGAGTCGCTGCGACTGCGCGTCCCCGACGAGCTCCACGCCTCTTTCGTGCAGGATGTCGGCAATGCGCGGCACGAACGCGTCGGCGACGGCCGTGTGCACCACGAGCGACTCGGCGCTGTTGCAAACGCTCGTCCGCTGCGTCTTCGCATTGACGACGATGGCGACCGCTTCGCCGAGATCGGCGGAAGCGTCGACATAGATGTGGCAGTTGCCATCGCCGTCGATGATGACGGGGACGCTCGCGTTGTCGCGGATGCTCTTGATGAGCGACGGCCCGCCTCGCGGAATGAGGCAGTCGACGTACTCGGTGAGGCGCATGACTTCCGTCGCGGTCTCGTGCGCGGTGTCCTCGACGAGAAGGACGCCGTCCTCCGGCAGTCCGTGCTTCGCAAGCGCATCACGCAGCACCGCGACGATCGCCATGTTCGAGCGCAGCGCAGACGACGAGCCGCGCAGCAACACGGCGTTGCCCGACTTGATGCAGAGGCCGGCGGCGTCGCTGGTCACGTTGGGCCGGTTCTCGTAGATGATGGCGACGACACCGAGCGGCACGCGGACACGCGTGATCTCGAGACCGTTCGGGCGGCGCCACCCGTCGAGGATCTCGCCGACCGGATCGGGCAGAGCAGCGACGGTGCGCAAGCCGTCCGCCATCGCATACAGGCGGGCGTCGGTCAGCCGCAGACGGTCGAGCGGCCCCGAGTCCATGCCGCCCGCCCGCGCCGCGTCGAGGTCCGCGTCGTTGGCGCCTTGGAGGTCAGCAGCGCGCTCGAGCAGGAGGTCAGCGGCGGTGAGGAGGGCGCCGTTCTTCGACGGCGTGGCCGCCGACGCGAGCAGCCGGCTTGCGGCTTTCGCGCGCCGCCCCAGCTCCTCGACTGCCGTCATCGTGCCAGGTTAGCTCTTGACCAATCGGTCAAGTCGCCGACTTTCGCCGCTCACGGGAGGACGACAAGGTCGTCGCGGTGGACGACTTCGTGCGGCGCTCCGTCGGGGAGGTCGCCGGTGCGCCGGCCGGCGACCGCGCGCAGCTGGGCGGCGCCGTACCGGCTCAGTCCCTTGGCGAACACGCGACCGTCGTCGCCCACGATCTCGACAGCCGCGTCCGCCTCGAACGTTCCGTCGACGGCACGAACTCCGGCCGGCAACAGCGAACGACCACTGTCGACGAGCGCCGCGCGCGCACCCGCGTCCACAACAACGCGTCCGGCCGCCCCTTGCGCGAACGCGATCCACAGCTTGCGGCTCGGCAACCGATGGGATCGCGGCGCGAACGAAGTCCCGACTGCGCGTCCTTCCATCGCGTCGAGTACGACTCCAGGCGCGCTCGCCGCCGCGATGACGGCGCGCACGCCCGACCAGGCTGCGATCTTCGCCGCCGCGAGCTTGCTCGCCATGCCGCCGCTGCCACGCTCCGTGCCGGCCCCGCCGGCCACTTGCTCGAGCGCGTCGTCGACCTCGACGATCTCCTCGATCAACGAGGCACCCTCGTCGCGCCGCGGGTCGGCGGTGTGGACTCCCGCGGTGTCGGTGAGCATCACCAAGACGTCAGCGTGCAGGAGATGCGAGACGAGCGCAGCGAGGCGATCGTTGTCGCCGTACCGAATCTCGTCGTCGGCGACGGTGTCATTCTCGTTGACGATCGGAAGCACGCCGAGATCGAGCAGCCGTTGCAACGTCGCCCGCGCGTGCAGGTACTGGCTGCGATGCACGAAGTCGTACGGCGTCAGCAACACCTGACCAGCGACGACGCCGTGGGTCGACAGAATCGCGTTCAGCCGCTCCAAGAGCCGGGGCTGCCCGACGGCCGCGATCGCTTGGAGCGTGCCCATGTCGGTCGGCCGCCGCTCGAGTCCGAGGGCCGGCATCCCGGCCGCGATTGCACCCGACAGGACCAGCACGACGCGATGTCCAGAGTCGCGCGCCGCGGCAAGATCTGCGCACAGCTTCAGGAGCGCCGCGTCGTCGAGGTCCCCGCTCTCGCGCGTGATCGACGACGTGCCGATCTTTACCACGCCGATCATCGCTGCGACCGCCCGCCGTTCATCAGAGGAGACTCTCTTCGTACGTCAGCTCGATCTCGCCAATGCGTACCAGGTCTCCATCTGTCGCGCCCGCACGCGCCAGCGCCCGCTCGACGCCCATGCGCCGCAGTCGCTGCTGGACGTACGCGATTGCCTCGGGGTTCGTGAGGTCGGCGAGCGCGACGGCGCGTTCGGCTGGCCGTCCTCGCACGCGCCATTCGTTGGCGCCCTCCTTCACCACCGAAAAGCCTTGCTCCTGTGGCCGCAGGACGACGAACGGCTCCGGTTCTCCCTCCGCGTCGCGCGCGTAGTCGACGAGCACCGCGACGCGGCCCAAGAACTCGTCGAGTCCCGCGCGGGTGACAGCAGAGATGCGCAGACCGTCGAACGGCTGTGTCGCGATATCGGCTTTGCTGCCGACGACAAGCCGCGGCCGGTCCAACAGCTCGGGTTCATACCGGCCGAGCTCGGCGAGGAGGACGCGCTCCTGCTCCTCCCAGGCGTGGCCGTCGGCCGGCGCCAGATCGCACAGGATCACGAGCACTCGTGCCCGCTCGACGTGTCGAAGGAACTGATGTCCGAGGCCGCGCCCTTCGGCCGCGCCTTCGATCACGCCGGGTATGTCGGCCAGCACGAACTCGTGGTCCTGAAAGCGCACGACGCCGAGGTGCGGCTCGAGTGTGGTAAACGGATAGTCCGCGATCTTCGGCTTCGCCGCGCTCACCGCGGAGATGAGCGTCGACTTGCCCGCGTTCGGGAAACCGACCAGTGCCGCATCCGCGAGCAGCTTGAGCTCCAGCCGAAGCCAACGCTCTTCGCCGTACTCCCCTTGTTCGGCGAAGCTCGGTGCCCGTCGCGCGTTCGACAGGAACCGCGCGTTGCCGCGGCCGCCCCGTCCACCGCGCGCCGCCTGCCAACGGTCGCCGTGGCGAACGAGATCGGCGAGCGGCTCTCCTTCCAACGACTGAACGATCGTGCCCTCGGGAACATCGACCACGAGATCGGCACCTCGCGCACCGTGGCGCTTCTTGCCTTGCCCATGAGTTCCCGAACCCGCCTTGCGATGCGGATGGTCGCGAAACGTGAGCAACGAAGCGACGTTGCGGTTCGCCTGCAACCACACGTCACCGCCCTTTCCTCCGTCGCCGCCGTCGGGGCCGCCCTTGGGCACGTGCGCTTCTCGCCGGAACGACACCGCGCCCGCGCCGCCGTTCCCGCCCTTCACGTTGATCTGCGCAAGGTCGACGAACCCGGCCACCGAACCAGGATACGGAGCGGCGGACCGTACGATCGTCGAATGCGTAGCGCCGGTGTCGCGGCCGTCATCGCACTGCTCGTCCTCGGTGCATGCAGCAGCGGACGTCAACGGTCAGTGAGCAACCGACCCACGAGCACGTCGTCCCGTGCGACGACTTCGTCGACGTCCGCGACAACGGCACCGCGCACTTCCTCGAGCGTCACCACGACCGCGCCGCGCCCATCAACGGTGCACATCGACACGTTGACGGGACCGCCGTCTCCGGTCGAGTGCAACGCGCCGACGATGGTCGAACTGAAATGGACGACGCGAGGCGCGGCGCGAGTCGAGCTGCGCATCGACGGTGGGAACGTGTTCTCCACGTACCCGAATGGAAGCCAGGACCACCTACTGCCGCTCGCGTGCGACGGCCGAACTCACACCTACGAGCTCGTCGCAATCGCCGGACCGGAGCGGACCAGTGAGACGCTCACGATTTCGACGAAGCCGCCTTCATAGCAGCCTTGTGGGCCCGCTTCTTCTCCCGGATCTCTTGTACGCGGTCGTAGCGGTCGACGTCGGCGATCGATGCCCAGTCGGCGGCGACCTCCTCCCAGCCGGGCGGTCGGACGCCGAGCCGCTTGCCCAACAGACCCACGAAGATGCGCGCCTTGTCCTTGCCGAACCCGGGCAGCGCCATGACGCGCGTCAGGAGCTCGTCGCCGCTCTGGACATCCGTCCACACGCCGTCCGCGCGACCGTCGCAGTGCTCGACGAGGTACTGAGACAACGCGTGCGTGCGTTTCGCCATCGAACCGGGATATCGGTGCAGCGCCGGCTTCTCGCGGAACGCTGCTTCGAGGTCGGCCGGGTCCATTGCGGCGATCGCGGTGGCATCGAGTCCGCCGCCGAGCCGCTCCTTCAGGAGCTTGGGCGCGCTGAAGGCCCACTCCATCGGCACTTGCTGATCGAGCAGCATCCCGATCATCAGTGCGAGCGGGTTCGACTCCAGGAGCGCATTGGCGTCGGCATCGTTCGTAAACGGCGTCATCGAAGCCACGGTCCGGGAGCGTAGCCAGACGTTCTTTCACTGCCGACGTGCGCCCGCCCGGACGCACGCGCTTGGGCACAGTCGGGGTCGCGCAGCCAGACTCCCGTCACCGACTAGGCTGTTCCATCCCCATTCCGCAGCGTCGTGTGGGTCTGGCGCAACCGGAATGCCGGTCGACATGAGGGACCGCCTTGCTCGAACGCCCCGACGCCGATCCCGAGCTGGCTGCCGAGCAGGCCTATGTCGACCGTGCGTACGCGCGGCTGGAGGCCATGCGGGAGGCGGCGGAGCGGGTGCGGGCCGCCTACGCGGACGTCCGCGCCGGCGGCACCCATCAGGCCCGCCTCGAACGAGACATCGCTTGGGACGTGACGCAGCGGCGGCTCGCCGACCTCGACATCGGCGACGCGCCGCTGGTGTTCGGGCGGCTCGACATGGAACAGCAAGACGAGGAGGAAACGCCTCGCTGGTACGTCGGCCGGATTGCCGTCGAGGACGACGAGCACACTCCCCTCGTCCTCGACTGGCGAGCGCCCGTCGCCGAGCCCTTCTACCGGGCGACCGCGGTGGCGCCGATGGACGTCGTCCGGCGCCGGCACCTGATCACGCGCAAGGGCCGGGAGGTCATCGGCCTCGACGACGAGGTCTTCGACCAGGAAGCCATCGCCGAAGCCGGCCTGCGGGTCGCGGGCGAAGGCGCGCTGCTGGCCGCGCTGGAGCGCAATCGCACGGGACGGATGTCGGACATCGTCGCGACCATCCAGGCCGAGCAGGACGAAGCGATCCGCGCCGACGCCGCGGGAGTCCTCGTCGTGGGCGGCGGTCCCGGAACCGGTAAGACCGCCGTCGCCCTGCACCGCGCCGCATACCTGCTCTACACCCACCGGCGACGCCTGGCGGCCCAGGGCGTGCTGCTCGTCGGGCCGAGCCCGGTGTTCCTCCGTTACATCGAACAGGTCCTGCCGTCGCTCGGTGAACAGGATGTCCAGCTCTCGACGCTTCCGGGGTTGAAGTCACGCCTCCGTCTCGGCGGCATCGACGACGCCGCCACGGCCGCGCTCAAGGGCGACGGGCGCATGGTCGAGGTGATTCGCCGCGCGGTCGCGGATCGGCAACGGCCCGTGCCCCGTGATGTCGTCATCGTGATCGACGGGTTACGCGTCCGTCTCTCGCGCAGCGACACCGCGCGGGCCGTCGAGGCCGCGCGACGGCGACGCGGCACACACAACGAGAAGCGTCCCTTCGTCATGCGCCGGGTGCTCGACATTCTCGTCGCCCACTACAAGACGGCAGCCGCGCGCGCGCACAAGGACCGGGGCCTGGGCGCGCCGCGCGAGAACGTCACGAGCATGTTCGATCGCGACGCGAACATCGATCCGACGATCGCCGGCGCCTTGGCGCGCGACGAAGCACCGCCCGACGGATGGGAAGCGGAGCTCCGCGCCCGTTTGCGCGCTCGTCCCGAGGTTCGCGAAGCGCTCGATCGCATCTGGCCAGTGTTGTCCGGCGCCGAGCTCGTCAACGATCTGTTCGGTTTCACGGCGCTCGTCGCATCGGCGGCGAGGGGCGTGCTCGACGACGACGAGCAACGGCTGTTGCATCGACGGCGCGAACGCGATCTCGCCAGTCTGCTGTGGACCGAAGCTGATGTCGCGTTGGTCGATGAAGCGGACAGCCTGCTCGGGCCCCTGGAAGCGGCGCGTCCGAGACGCAAGCGTCAGCGGGACGGCGAGCATGCGCTCGACACGGCCGCGCGTGTCATGGACGATCTCGGACTGCACGGCTACGCCGATGCGGCGACGCTCGCCAGCAGGTTCGGCGAACCGTCCGCGGACGGGGAAGGCACGCTCGCCGAACCACGGACGTTCGGGCACGTGCTCGTCGACGAAGCGCAGGATCTGACCGCGATGCAGTGGCGCATGCTGGCGCGGCGCTGCCCGTCCGGCTCCATGACGTTGGTCGGCGATCCGGGGCAAGCGAGCCGTCCCGGCGCGGTCGCGAGCTGGGACGACGTCCTGCAGCATCTGCCGACCCACAACCCGCCTCGGTTCGTCACGCTCACGATCAACTACCGCACGCCGGCGGAGGTCATGGACGTTGCGACGCGTCTGCTCGCGGTTGCCGCACCGACCGTCGAGGCGTCGGTGTCGGTCCGCAGCACCGGCGAAGAGCCCCGCTTCGTTGCCGCGGCCGACGGCCAGCTCGTCTCGACGGCGGCCGAGGCCGTGCGCGAGGCGTACGTACGGACCGGCACGATCGCCGTCATCGCGCCGTCGGGCTTGCACCCGGCGCTGCTCGACGCGCTCGCGGATCTGGGCGCGGTGGCCGATACCGCCGACGCGCTCGACGCGCCGGTCGCGCTGCTCGACCCGACGAGTGCAAAGGGTCTGGAGTTCGACCACGTTGTGGTCGTGGAGCCAGCGCGGCTCGTCACCCCGGACCGACCCGGCCTCCGCCTGCTCTATGTCACGATCACGCGCACGACCAAGACGTTGACGGTCGTGCATGCCGACCCACTGCCGGAGGGCCTCACCGCGCCAACGCGCTGAGGCCGGCAGTTACTGAGGAACGATGTCGACGAGCTTGCGGCCGCGGCGCGTGCCGAACTTCACGACACCGTCGGCCTTCGCGAACAGCGTGTCGTCGCCGCCTTTGCCGACGTTGAAGCCGGGGTGCCAGCGGGTGCCGCGCTGACGGATGATGATGGTCCCGGCGCTGACGGTCTGGCCGCTGTATCGCTTCACTCCGAGCCGCTGGGCGGAGGAATCCCGGCCGTTGCGGGAGGAGCTTGCGCCCTTCTTCTTCGACATGACTCAGCCCCTCGAGATGCCGACGATCTCGATCGTCGAGTAGTGCTGCCGATGACCCCAGTGCCGGCGCTGGTTCGACTTGTTCTTGTACGTGAAGCCCTTGATCTTCGGGCCCTTGCTCGCGCCGACGATCCGCGCGGTCACCGTGACACCCGACAACTGCGCCGGCGTGGCGAGCACGTCCTCGCCGTCGATGAGCATGACGGGCCGCAACGACACGTCGTCGCCTTCGAGGCGCTCGACCTCGATGCGGTCACCCTCGCCGACCCGGTACTGCTTGCCGCCCGACTCGATGACTGCGTACATCCGCGCTGTTCTCCTGCGCTTACGCGCGCCGAACTCGGTAGGAACCAAAAAATCCTAGCGGACGGCGTGAGCGAAGCCCGGGTCGATCGGGTCAGGACCGGTACTGTTCGGCCCCGTGAGCCTGCGGGTCGTCGTCGCGGAGGACAATCTTCTCGTCCGAGAAGGCGTCGTGACGCTCCTCGAGATGCAAGACGACCTGACCGTCTGCGCGACCTGCGGTACCTACGACGAACTCATCGAAGCCGTCGAGCGCGAGACGCCGGACGTCATTCTGACCGACATCCGCATGCCTCCGACCGGAACCGACGAAGGCATCCGCGCGGCCCTCGCGGTGCGGGAATCCAGTCCGAAGACCGGCGTCGTCGTCCTGTCCCAGTACGCCGACCCGGCGTACGCGCTGGCGCTCCTCGAGCACGGTTCCGAGGGGCGGGCATACCTGCTCAAGGAGCGGGTCTCGGACGCGACGCAGATCGTGCAGGCGATCCATGAGGTTGCGCGCGGCGGTTCCGTGATCGATCCGATCGTCGTGGAGACGCTCGTCGCGAGCCGTCGCTCGCGGTCCGCCTCACCCATCGACCGCCTCACCCCGCGCGAACGCGAAGTCCTCGAGCAGATGGCGCAGGGCCGGAACAACGCCGGCATCGCGCAGGCGCTCTACCTCAGCGAACGCGCCGTCGAAAAGCACATCAATTCCTTGTTCTCCAAGCTGGGCTTGACCGAGGAAGTCGACGTCCATCGGCGGGTGAAAGCCGTCCTGCTGTTCCTGTCTCAACAGGGGGGTTAGCACCCCCCGCACGTCATCGGTTGTCACCCTGGGTGGAGCGCGGAAAGAGCGCGACCATGGACGAGATGAACCAGGCCGACCGCACTGCGACGGTGTCGGTGCTGATCGTCGACGATCAGGTGCCGTTCCGTGCTGTCGCGCGCACGGTCATCGGGCTCACGTCCGGGTTCGCGGTGACCGGCGAGGCGGAGTCGGGCGAGGAGGCCGTCGCGATCGTCGACGCCGACCGTCCCGACCTGGTGTTGATGGACATCAACTTGCCGGGCATGAGCGGAATCGAAGCAACCAAGCGCATCCACGCGGCGCATCCCGAAGTCGCGGTCATTCTCCTGTCGACCTATTCGGAAAACGACCTTCCAGCTGACGCTCGCGCGTGCGGCGCGCTGGCGTACGTCCACAAGGAAGACTTCGGCCCGTCGCTGGTGCGCGAGCTCTGGGACCAGCGCGCCTAACCGAACCTGCGTCAGTTGTGCACGTGACGTGTCGACAACTGACGCAAGTTGTGCGCGGTGTCACGCCGACGCGGGGGCCGGTTCGTGCTCGAGCGGGATGCGGCCGCTGACGCGTGTTCCCTTTCCCGGCGCCGAGTCGACGCCGAGGGTCCCGCCGATCGCACCCACTCGGTCGACCATGTTGATGAAGCCGTGTCCACGGATGGCGGAGCCGCTGGCGTCGAAGCCGGCGCCGTCGTCACCGACTTCGAAACACAACTCGTTGTCGCACACCTCGACCGTGATGGTGACGCGGGCGCCCTCCCCCGCGTGCTTGCCCGCGTTCTGCATCGCCTCGAGGCAGCAGAAGTACACGGCCGCCTCGACCTCCGCCGGGAACCGGCCGACCTCGGCGTGCACGTCGGTCGGCAGGAGCGAGCGATTCGCGGCCGCGCGCAGCGCCTCGGGGAGGCCACGGTCCATCAACAACGGCGGATAGATGCCGTGCGCAAGCTCGCGGAGCTCGGTGAGCGTCGCTTGCGCGTCGCTGCGCAGCTCCTCGAGGAGCGAGGCGACTGCGGACGGATCGCCGTCGATGAGCTGCCGGGCGAGGCCCAGCTTCACGGCGAGAGCGACGAGGTGTTGTTGCGCGCCGTCGTGGAGGTTGCGTTCGATCTGCCGGCGGGACTGGTCCGAGGCGGCGACGATGCGCGCACGCGATGCGCGGAGCTCGTCGTTCGCGACCTGCAACTCGTCGAGCGAAGCCTGAAGCGCGCTGTCGAGCGCCGAGTTGTGCAGCGCCAGCGCAACCTGGCGCGCGAGTTCGGTGAGCACCCGTTCTTCTTCTTCGGAGAAGGGCTGGTCGTCGGGGCGGCGCGCGCACACGACCAGGCCCAGGAGCTCACCGGAATGAGTCATGGGAGCGACGCGCAGCATGCGCTCGGGAAATTGCTCGAGCAGCGCCGGCAACCAGACCTGCATCCATGCGTTGCCAGAAACATGTGCCCGCGCAACGACCTGCACTTCTTCGGGAGCAAGACGCAGCATGGCCGGTTCTCGATAAGGCACTGCCGCCGCCCGATCGAGGCGGCCGTTCGATCCCGTCCAGACTTCGGCGGCGGTGAGCTTCATGCTCTTGCGTAACGACTCGGCGAGTTGGAGGAGCAGCTCGTCCAACGGAATCGCACGCGACATGCGTGCGCCGAACGTTTGGAGCGGTTCGTCGGGCGCTCGCCGTTCGCCGTAGACGCGGCGATTGGCGAACTCATCGAGTCGCGAGCGAGCAGGTAGGTAGAGCAGAGCGGAGATGGCCGCCGCGATCATCGAAAGACCCAGCACGCGGCGGCCGGACGCGTCCAGACTTTCCCCGAACCCGAGCACGACGACGAGATAGATCGTGCCCACCATGAGGACGAGACCGCCGGCTTCGATGGTCCGCACGAGCAAACGGTCGATTCGAAGCGCGAGACGTTCGACTGCGCCCAAGGCCACCGCGGCGGGCACGAAAAGTGTGAGCGACACCATCGTCGGGCCGACGACGTCGGGCCAGCCGACCAGCTCGTGCATCAATCCAGTCGCGAGGATGCACGCCGACGCCACGACGACGCCCCAGCCGACCCATTGCAGCCGAGCCCGGTCGACCGCGCTTGCGCCGCGACATCGCTGCACATATGCGCCCACTGCCGCCAAGCCCAAGACGACCGACTCCGCAGTCGCAACGTGCGTCGACGGCGTGCCGCTCTCGGCCGCGACGAGGACGACGAACGGGACCGCGACGACGGTCCCGATGATGAGCCATGCGCGCGCGGCTCGGGTCGACAACGTGCCGCTCGGGAGCATCGTGGCGATCGCGAACACGGCGTACGGAACGAGACCGGCCGCGCGGTTGTCGATCAACGCGACGCCGCCGACCGCCGCGCCGAGACCGCACCACGCCCACATCGGTTCATTGGACCGCGACCAGGCAAGGAAGACCGAGGCGAGCGCCCAGGCCGTGACGACGGCAACGAGCGAGCGTCCGAGTGGGTCGTTGTGACTGCCGACCCCGACTATCGCGAGCGCGATCGCGGCGGCCGCGAGCGCCGTCGCGCCGAGCACGACGACGCCGTTGGCCGAGTGGCGCGCCGGCACACCATCGATCGCGATGCGCGACGTGGCCATTACTCGGTCCTCAGGCTGTCGGCCGGACGCACATGGCCGGCGGCAATGGCAGGAACCATGGCGGCACTGTTGCCCACCAGTAGCGCCGCGACGACAACGGCCCCGATCGTTGCGAGCGGAACGACGTTGTGGATTGGGATGCCAAGCCACGTCGCGGTCAGAGCCCAGAGAGCGCGTCCCGCGAGCACACCAGTCGGAACCGCGACGACCAGCGCAAGGGCGACGAGCGTGGACGCCTGAATGAGGACGGACGTGCGCAGCTGCCGACCCGTGAAGCCAATGGCTCTCAACAGACCGAAGTCGCGCCGGCGGCGGCGGACGCCGGTCACGAGCAAGTGCGCAGTCGTCGCAATGGCGAGCAACACGAGCAGTGCGGCGAGCAACATGGGCGTCAGCTGCAAATGTTGATAGCTCAGCACGTCGTTGGGCCGCTGCGCTGCAAGGACGATGCCCGATGTGGTGTCGTCGTGCAGCACCTTGTGGCGGAGGTCCGCGGCGGTCACGCCCGGCCGCGTCCTGACGAGGAGGAACGGGCTCGCGAGCACCGGCGAGTTCGCGGAGTTGGTGTCCAGCGGACCAAAACGGTGAAGTCCTTCAGTTGTCAACGCGGCACCGACGCCCAACCCGGTCGGGTCGGAGCCTTCGTACGGCGCGAAGCGAGCAAAGACCGCTCGACCGACGATCGTGAAGCGGCGCGACAGGTTCGTCACCTTGATGTCGACGGTGTCTCCGATTCCCTTGTGCACGTCACGCAGCGTCGTGCGGCCCAGGGCAATCTCGCTGGCGGAGCTTGGTGCGCGGCCCGTCACGATCGCGGCCACAGGAACTCCCGACCGCGGGGGAACCGCGATGGCAGTGACGTTCTGGTTCGACATCGTCAACTGCGAATAGAAACCCACCGCCGCGGCGCGCACGTCATGATCGGCGCGGGTGGCGCGCGCGAGATCTGTGATGTTCCCGCCATTCGGCTCGATCTGATAACTCCACACCCAGCCGTACAGGCGCGGCGTCGACGTGAAATACGAGAGCCCGGACGCGTAGACGAGTGTGGCGACGAGCGCGGCAACCGCGAGTCCGACACCGATGAGTGTCGACCGCACCGGCACTGCCGCCTCGCCGCGCCCCGGATCGAGCGCGAGGCGGACCCCGGTGACGACCGGCGTCGGCGCGCCGTTGCGGGCAAGCGCGTCGCCGAGGTGATGCACTCGGTTTCTACGCGCGGCCGCGCGCCGAAGTTCGGGCAGCGCGCTCTGTGCCGCGAGGACGAGCGCGACCACGAACGCGCCCGTGAGCACAACCGTCAGGTCGAGGTCGAGACCGCGAGACGGCTCGAGCTGCCGGAGCGGACCGATGGGCATGAGTGTCGATCCCAACGCCGCGACGAGCACGCTGATGACTGCCGCGCCGACGCCGATGACGATGCCACGGAGCAGCCCGAGTACCGCCAGGTCGCGTCCCGCGAACCCGAGCCCGCGCAGGACAGGCACGTCGGTGCGTTCCAACCGGCGTTGGCGGGCAGCCGTCTGCAGCACGACCGCCGCTCCGGCGATGAGCGCGAGTATGCCGAACAACCACAGCGCCAAGACGTACGGCCGGGTGGTGCGTCGCGCTCGAGCAAGCGTGTTGTTCAGCTCCTGGTAGACGATCGGGACGGGTGCAAGGATCCGGGTGGTTGCCCGTTCGAAGCTCGCGACCTGGTGGTGATCGTGAAGTCGCGCGAAGACGCCACCGAACGGTGAGGTCAACGACGAGAGCGAGCGCGACAGCGCCGGCGTCAGCGCGATCAAGCCGCTGAGGCGCGGATCGTCCGCCGCCCGGGTGGCGTCGCTCAAGTTCTGCACGACACCGGCGACGCGCACGGGGACCGCTCGAAACGGTGGCAATGGTCCCTGCGGATTCGACGCGCGGAGTTGCTCGTCGTCGAAGAATGCGAGCCGGAAGCGGCTGCCGGCGTGGAGATGATGTTGACGCGCCGTGGCTTCCGAGACGACGATCTCGTCCATCGCATCGGGCTTCGCCAGACGACCCGACACAACATGAGAACGTTCGACGGAGCGCATCAGGCGACCGTCCTCGTTGCCGACGATGATCGTGCCCGGCGCGGCGGCGATGAAGGAGATCGACGGCTTGCCGTCGCTGCCGATCACCGTCGCGTCGAACCCGCGAATGAACGCCGCGGCCGCGACCTCAGGCCGCGACTCGATCTGCCGCAGCTCCGACTTCGAGATCTCCCCTGCGTTGGGATTGACGAGGACGTCCGCGGCCCGTTGGGCAACGACGACGCGATGCAGCGACGATGCGGTCCGGCGCGCACCCGCAAACGCAACCATCACGACGCCGGCCGCGATGCCGGCGAGCAGCGCAAGCGCGAGCCATGCTCGCCAGTGCCCGCGCAGCTCGACGCGGAACCGGTAGAGGACGGCGGCCATCGAAGCGGTCGAGCCCCCGTCAGGCAGAGACTTCGACGCGGCCGTCGGTCTCCACCCGGCCGTCGCGCATGCGCACGATGCGGTCACCCGCCGCCGCGACTTCGTCGTTGTGCGTCACCATGAGGATCGTTTGACCGTCGGCGTGGAGCCGCTTGAACAACTCGAGGACCTCGTGGCCACCGGCGGTGTCGAGCGCGCCGGTCGGCTCGTCGGCGAGGAGCAAGGTCGGCTCGTTGGCAAGCGCGCGAGCGATCGCGAGCCGTTGCCGTTGCCCACCTGACAAGACGCCCGGGAGCTCGCGAGCTTTGTCACCCAGCCCGAGGAGATCGAGCATGTCGCGCGCGCGCGTCTCGGCGGCGCGGCGCTTGGTGCCCGCGATGACGGCCGGCAACACGACGTTCTCCAACACGGTCATGCCCTCCAGCAGGTTGAAGAACTGGAACACGATGCCGACGTGCCGGCGCCGCATGCGCGCCAGGTCGTCTTCGCTCTTGCCGGTGATCTCCTCGCCTGCGATGAAGATCTCGCCCTCGTCGGCGGTGTCGAGCCCGGCGACGAGATTCAGCAGCGTCGACTTCCCGCATCCGGACGGGCCCATGATCGCGACGAACTCGCCCGCGCCGACATTGAGATCGACACCGCGCAAGGCGCGCACCGGCGCCAACTCGGCTTCGAACGTCTTTCGGACCCCGCGTACTTCGCAGACCCCACCCATGGGTGTCAACTCCCCTCGACTTGTGCCAGTGCCAACAGCCGGAAAGCTGCGACCGGCGTCTCCCTACCTTTGACCTGTTGATCGCCGAGCGGCTCGAGCGCCGGTTGGGTGCTCAACGCCGCCGCCGTTGGTGCGCTCAGCACCGTCGTGCCGGCCGGCCGGGCGAGATCCTGCAGCCGTTGCGCGAGGTTCACCGTGTCACCGACGAGCGTGTACTCGACGCGCTCCTGCGATCCGAGCAGCGCGGCCGCGACCTCCCCCGTCGACAGCCCGATGCCGAGCCCGAACTCCGGAATCCCTTCATCCTGCCATTGTGAGTTCACGATGCTCTGCCGTTCGTGCATCCCACATGCCGCGGTGAGCGCTCGGTCCGCGTGGTCCGCTTGCGGAAACGGCGCACCGAACACCGCCATCACCGCGTCACCGACGTACTGCATGACCGTGCCGCCTTCGGCGAGGATCGCCGCGTTCATCTCGGCGCGGTGCGTGTTCAGCATGCCGGCGAGGACGGTTGGATCAACTCGTTCGGCGATTCCCGAGTATCCGCGCACGTCCGACATCAGCACCGTGACGAGCAGGCGCTCGGACGCGCCGATGTCGCGACCACCGCTGCGCAACTTCTCGGCGAGGCCGCCGGGGAGGAGCCGGCTCAGCGACTCGCCCTGCTCTTCACGATCGACGATCGCCTTCTGCAACAGACGCAAGCGGCGGAGCGCTCCTTCGCGTCCCGCGCTCGCTTCTTTCGCCAGCTTGAGGAACAGCTCTTCGATCGCGTCGTTCGCGGCTTCAGGGGTGATGTTCCACGCCACCGCAATGGCCTTCACCGGCCGCCCTTCGGCGATCCACTGCAGCAGTTCTTCTTCGCGACTGTCGAGCTCCTCGTCTTCTCGCACTGGCGCGACGAGTGCGTTCACGATCGCGGGGTCGAGCATGCTGCCGCCGGTTGCGACCTCGCGTACGGCGCGCACGAGCTGGTCGCCGTCGCCGACGCGGTCCTTCAAGAGGTACGCGTATCCGGCGGCGCCTTCGGACAAGAGCGAGATCGCGTACTCAGGCTCGTCGTACTGCGAGAGGATGACGACGCCGGTGCCGGGATTGCGCATGCGCACGAGCTTCGCGGCCTCGATGCCTTCGTCCTGGAAGCTCGGCGGCATCCGAATGTCCGTCACGAGCACCTGCGGCCGCATCTCCTCGGCCCCCTGCACGAGGCCGTCGAAGTCCTCGGCGACGCCGACGACATCGAGGTCAGCCTGGGCGGCGAGCAGCGCGCGCACACCCTCACGGACCAGCAAGGAGTCATCGGCGAGGAAGACCGTGATCTTGGGCGGCAACGCCGTCTGAGTCACGTTCGCATTGCACCTTTCCGGAGGGACCAGGGACAAGGGCGCGCACCCCCGGCGGCGCTGGGTGCTGGCACCCCTCCGCGACACCGGCCGTCCCCATGGGCATCCAACTCGCCGCACCGTAGCGTTCGGCGAAGCCATGAACGGGAGGAAACGGCGTGCGCATTGAAAAACAGATCACGACGCTTTCGTGGATTCCGTCCGAAGCCGTGACGGGTATGCAGCGCGGCTTCTTCGACTCGGGGATCACGCACTACGACAATCCTCCGCCGGATGCCATCACCGAACTCGACAGCCTGCGCGAAACCGACACGTTCCGTTTCGCCAACGTGCTGCATGCATGGATCGAGGTCAACGACGGCACGGTCGTTGACGCCGGCTACGACCCCGACAGCGGTGTCGTCATGGGCTCGACGACCGTGCGCCTCGGACCGGCGTCGGCAACCTTCGCGGCGCCGTCGCTTCCCGACATTCGGCAGGACCCCGAACGCCGCGACACTTCCGTGCGCTTTGTCCAGACGGTCGGCGGCCGCACGGCGCTCCCCGCGCCGCGACGAGTCAATCATCCTCCGTTCGTGCAATGGCGGGCGCCGCTCGTCTGGACCACCGTCGAGCTCGTGCTGCACGCGGACGGTCGTGCCGACTTCCAGCTCACGGGCGCGAGCACCTTCCCGCGGCACTGGGTGTACGACACCGAAGGCAAGCTCGCGGCCAAGGCGGGCCTGGCCGACTTCAAGGACTGGTACCGCCACGCGTTCGGCAAGAAGTCCCCGTGGGGAGACGAGGATTCCCCTGCGCTCGTCACCGCGGTCGAGACTGCGCTCGAGCGCGAACTCGCGACGACGATCATGCGCGGTGGCGCGAAGCCGGCGACGCGCAAGCTCAAGGAAGGACAGGTGCTCGTCGAGCAAGGGCAGCTGGGCCACGAGATCTACCTGTTGCTCGACGGCGTGCTCTCCGTCGAAGTCGACGGCGAGGCGCTCGCGGAGCTGGGCCCAGGTGCGATCCTGGGCGAGCGCGCCGTCCTCGAAGGCGGTCGGCGAACGTCGACGCTTCGCGCCGTGACCAAGGCGAAGGTTGCGGTTGCCGACGCCGAGCAGATCGACCCCGCGAAGCTCCAGGAGGTCAGCGCGGGCCACCGGCGAGAAGAGCAACGCGATCAATGAGCAGTAGTAGGTGAGAATTCGGTTCTTGGGAGTGCGGGGGTCGACGCCGGTCGCGGGGCCGGAGTTCGCGCGCGTCGGCGGCCACACGTCGTGCCTCGCGCTGTCGATCGAAGATGAGCTCCCCTCGCTCGTGCTGGACGCCGGAACGGGTTTGCAATCGCTCACGCCGGTGTTCGGTCAGCGACCGTTCGACGGTGCGATCCTGCTGACACATCTCCACTGGGACCACACGCAGGGCCTGCCGTTCTTTCCTCCCGCAGACCGCGACGACGCACGCGTGACGCTCGCACAGCCGGCGCAGGGAGATCCGTTCACGGTGTTGTCGGTGGTGATGTCGCCGCCGTACTTCCCGATCGCGCCCGATGGCTTGCGCGGGACGTGGACGCATGTCGCGCTGGAACCCGGAACGATGCAACACGACCGCTTTGATGTGGTCGCGCGCGAGATCCCCCACAAGGGTGGGCGGACGTACGGCTACCGCATCGAGTGCGAAAGGCGAAGCCTGGCGTACCTTCCCGACCACTGCCCCACCAGTTTCGGTCCCGGACCGGAAGGCCTCGGCGTCTATCACGCGGCCGCGTTGGAACTCGTCGAGGGTGTCGACGTCATGGTGCACGGCGCGCCGTTCGTCGCGTCCGAGCTGGAACGGGCCTCAGCCTTCGGCCATGCGACCGCCGAGTACGCAGCCGGGCTCGCCAAGGAAGCGGGCGTCGACCGGCTGGTGTTGACGCATCACGGCCCGACTCGCACCGACGACGACGTCGACGCGATCGCGCGACGCGTCGGCGCCCAAGCCGCCCTTGAAGGTGTGGAACTCCTCGTCTGACCGAACCACAAATGCGTTCGCGGCGACTCCGTCAGCACACGAGCTTGCGGTCGAGGTCACGCACGCGGTTCGCCAAGGACTCCAACAGCTTGAGCGAGAACCCCGGCGCCTCTTCGATCATGCGGCGAACGTGGCGACGCGAGATCACGGCAATGTCGCACTCAGAGTTCGTCGTGACGGTCGCATTCCGCGGCGCCTTCGCGAGAATCGCGAGCTCGCCGACTGCGTTACCAGGACCGACGATCGCGAGCTTGCGACCACCGCGCAGCACCGTCGCGCTCCCGGAAAGCAGAACGAACATGTCGTCGCCGCTCTCGCCTTCGACCACGAGTTGCGTGCCGGCTCGAACCTGACGCTTGTGTGCGAATTTCGCAATCAGCCTGAGTTCGCGCTTGGAGCACGCTGAGAACAGCGACACGTTTGCCAGCGATGCGGCGAGGGCGGCCGCGTCCCGCCGGGCGCGGCGCTCGTCCGAGCGGTGTCGGTCCGGGGTGAGGTTCTCCCGCACATTGAGTCGATACATGGACACGGCGGGACTGTAACCCGCAAATCGCCCACGTATGCCGTCTTTGCCTTGCGCAACAGCAGTGCGGCGGACTAAGAACGATGGCGCGGCCCGCTGGGCGCGGGCATACAGGGCGAAGAGGGCGGACATTGGAGGCCAGCATGTGGGGTCTTTTGCGCGGACGCAACCGCGGTGTCGCGGCGGTTGTCGCGCTTGCACTCGTCGCGGGAGCCACAACGTGGCTTCGCCTCGACACGGGCGCGGCGGCAAGCACGGCACCGGACAAGATCATCTACTCGCAACAGAACGGAAAGAACGGCGAGTACCTGCAGTACGTGCCGGGTGACGGATCGAAGGTCACGACGCAGCCGGTCACGGGCGGCGGCGGGTGTGCCACGCCGAACACCTCGAATCCGGTGCTCGCCTTTAGCGCGAAGTACTACGGAAGCGGCTACGGCGGTCCGTCAACACCGGCGATCGTCGGCGCGTACAACAGCCGCACGGGCGTGTGTCAGCTCCCGCAGGCGTGGTCCATCGAAGTCAACGAGGCGCTCATCTTTGCGCCGGGACCGAATGCGCTGACGGCGGGACGCTTGTTCTCACGTGCGCAGCTCCTGCTCGAGCGTGAAGACAAGTCGACCGCGACGGATCCGCCAGCAGTCGTGAACATCATCCTGCGGCTCGGATCGACCCCCGTCTTGACGCAGTCGTACAACCTGTCAGGACCGAACGGTACACAGCTACCCACCGACACCGGCTCGAGCTCGAACCTCTTGTTCGACTCGCTCGAGATACAAGTCGCGTCACCGGCCGCGGGATCAGTATCGGTCGTCGGCCCCACGTCCACGTTTACGCTGGCGAATCAGCTCTGTGTTGGGCAGAACATCTCCCAGACGTCGACGGACGGAACTGGGACGACTGGTCAGGTCAGTGCCACCTTCACATACGTCGGCAACTCCGTCGACCCCACCAAGTGCAAGTCGTACGGCACGTTCACGGCGACCACCACCGATCCCAACAGCCCGAGCGGCAAGTCCGTCTCGCTCATCGCCGCGAGTGCCAGCGGTGCTCACCTGACGGCACAGTTCGACTGGGGCTTGTTCCCGTATTGTCAGCCTGGCACTTCGAACCCGAACGTACCGACCTGCCCGCCGACGCTGGTCGACTTCGGCAGCGGCTTCCAGGTGCAGACGTTCTGCGCGGCGGCGAATCCGCCGGTGACGCCGCCGTGGTGTACGACGTCACAGAAATTCGAGTACGTGACCGTGAACGGTACGACGTTCACGCACATCACCGAGACGTGGGACGGCCTCGGCGACATCACGTACCACCACTAAGGAGTGGCTAACGGGACGAGCTCCACGACGCCGAGCGCGCGTTGGAGTTCGTCCCGCTCCGCCGCGGAGCCATCGCCGCCCAGCCGCTCGTCGAGTGTCAGCAGGAGCAGTAGCTCATAGCTCGCGTCAATGCTGCGAGCAGCGACAAGGGCTTGCTCGACCTGGCGCCGGGCCGTCACCTCGTCACCGCGAACGACTGAGAGCGCAGCCTCGATGCGGTCGAGCACCACGTCCAACTGGGCATCACCCAGCGTCGCGCCGAGAGCTCGCGCCTTTCCGAGGGCGGCCTCGGCCTCTTCGAGGGCACCGCTGACGAGGTGAACCTCAGCGATGCGCGCCCACGCTTCCGCGGCGCCGCCGCGCACCTCGAGCCGCTCGTACATCTCGATCGCACTCTTCAGCAGCTTGAGACCCTCGTCGAGCCGTCCGAGCAGCGCTCGCGTGCGACCGAGCTGAAGGGTCGCGACCGCGAGATTGCCGCGGTCCCCCACCGCCTGCAGCGTGCGCACTGCCGGAACGAGAAGCTCCTCGGCCTCCTCCAAGCGCCCCTGGGCTGTGCGCAGCTCAGCCTGGTTCACCCGCGCGAGCGCCGCGATCGCGACGTCGCCAGCCTGCAGTGACGCTTGCTCGGCGCGGTCGAAATACTCGCTCGCAGCGACCCAATCCGATTCGTTGTACGAGTTCGCCCCAAGGTTGCCGAGCATGGTGGCGACCTTGACCGCGTCACCGAGCTGCTCGTACGCCTCGAGTGCGCGACGCATGTGCACGGCCTCGGCGCGCCGGCCGAGGGCGTACATGCACTCGTCGAGGATCGACATCGCGGTGGCGAGTGCCCGCAACTCTCCAAGGGATTCGGCGTCAACCATCACCTGGCCACAGAGGCGCGCGGCGAGCTCATACTCGTTGGCGTGCACCAGCACTTCTGCCTCACGCGCGCGGAGCTGCACTCGTACGCGAGCTGCATCCACACTTTCCAGGGGCAGAGTCTCCAGTAGCCGGATGCCGGCACGAACGTGCCGCCTCGCGGCTTTGAGATCACGTTGGCACTCGACTTTGACATAGGAGCGCCGCTCGCGGAATCGCGCAGCTGCAATCGGGTCGGTCCTGACACTTGCCGCCGCTCGCCGGAACGCGTCATCTGCCTTCTCGTACAAGCCCAACACGATCAGCGCCTCACCGAGGTCGGTGAGCAGCGCTGCGATCTCCTCGGGGTCGATATTGCCGAGCTTTCGGGCCGCGAGCAGGGCCCGTTCGAGATGGGCGGCCGCTTCGGCCGGCGCGAACGCGTCTCGCGCGGCGTGTCCAGCCAACCGTGCGTACTCCCACGTGCGGGGCCAATCTTGCGCACGCGAGAAATGCCAGGAAAGCAGCGCGGCAGCTTCGGTCGCGTCGTGCGTTCGTTCGATCGCCTCGCCTGCGAGCCGGTGCATCGCAAGCCGACGTCGGAACGGCAGGCTCTCGTAGGCGGCTTCTTGAAGCAAGGCGTGCCGGAACTGCATGTGACCCGCGTGCGCCGTGAGAAACGGAAAAAGACGGTCACGCGACGCGGCGTCGAGCTCGATGTGATCTTGGCCCAAGAGTTCGAGCAGGAGCTCCCACTCGAAGGTGCGCCCGAGTACCGACGCGACCCGAACGACACGCCGAGCAACGGGCGGCAGCGCGTCGATCTCACGCATCGCGAGTACGTCGAGGGTCTCGGGCAGAGCGTCGAGATCGCTCGTGCGGGCCACGCGAAGCAGCTCGCCGATGAAGAGCGGATTGCCGGCAGCTCGTGCGACCAGCGCGTCGCGCTCCTGCGGACGGAGTGGCGCGGCTGCCGTCACCTCGTCGATGAGCGCGCTGGCAGTCGATGCATCGAGCGCATCGAGCAGCAGCTCCGCCGTGGTCGCCGCGGGCCGGAGCCCGCTCGGCGCCGGCCGTCTGACGATGAGCATCAACCACGGTCGTGACGCAGTTGCGACCGCGAGGCGCTCACCGAGGCTGGCCGACGCATCGTCGAACCAGTGCGCGTCCTCGGCGACGATACAGAGACTCGGGGAAGCGGCGTCGAGGATGTCGATGAGTACATCCGCCAACCGATCCCGCGCGAACTCGGGCGCGATCGCGTCCGTTTCCGGAGTCGACGGAACGTCGACACCGACCATCGGCGCGAGGAGCGGTGCGAATCGCTCGGCGACCGGATTGATTGCCCGCACGCCCCGGGACAACTCGTCGCCGCCTTTCTCGCGATCGTTGCTGGTGACGCCGAAGAGTTCGCGGAGCGGGGCGCGGAACGGCAAGTACGGCGTCGCCGTCGCGTACGCCTCGCCTTGGAGGCGCAACACCGAACGCGCCGCGAGCGCCAAGTACTCGTCGACGAGGCGGCTCTTACCGATCCCGCGGTCACCTTCGACGATGACGGTCGCACCCCGGCCTTCGGGAATGCGGGGCTCGGCGTTGCGCAACACCGCCAAGTCGGCGTCACGTCCGGCGAACGGCAGCTCTGAGAAGTCACGGTCGCGCACGCCCTCGGCCTGCCCGAGTGAATATGCCTGAATCGGCTGCGACTTGCCTTTGACCTGAAGTGGCGCAAGCGCGTGCGTGGCGAAACGCGTTCGCGCAATGTCGAGCACACCGCCAGTCGCGTACACCTCATTCGAGCCAGCGGCAGCCATCAGCCGCGCGGCGAGATTCACCGTGTCGCCCATCACCGTGTACGCACGGCGGAACTCGGTTCCGATCTCCCCCGCGAACACGTGACCGCGGTTGACACCGACGCGCACCGGAAGCGGAAGCTCGCGATCGACCAGTCGCCGCGCAGCACGGAGCATGCGACCCTCGTCGTCCTCTCGAGCGGTCGGGACGCCCGCGAGGAGGATCACCTTTCCGCCGTCGGCATCGATGTCCGAGCTCAGGAACGTCAAGCCCTCGCCCGCGGCCTCCTCTTGCACGGCGGTCACGACGTCATCAATTGCGCGCGCGGTGGCCTCGGGTCCGCGCGCTGCGAGCAGATTGTCGGTCCCGGTGAATTTCACGAAGCCGACCGTGGCCAGCCGGTGCTCGGATTCCGTGCGACCGGTGCCGAGGTGCTCGCGCAACTCGATCGGAATCGCGCGCTCGATCGCGTCTGCGGCAACCGGCCGCATGGTGCCGGCGCCGTTGCCACCGTCGACCACTCGGCGCCGGCGCAGCAAGTAGCCGTTGCCCTTCTGCGCGCCGATTGCCGCTGTCGGCAGGCGCGCCGCAGTGTCCGCGCTCACCACGATCTCGCCGGCGTCGGCCGTCTGTTCCATCCGCGTCACGGTCGTCGCGGCGGGACCGGCAACGATGAACTCATGGTGCAGCTCGCCGACACGGAACAGCTCGTACGTCCCTGTATGGATTCCGACGGACATTCGCAGCTGCAGCCGTCCGACTGACGTCGGGAACGTCCTCGCCTCGCGCAGCGTCGCGCGCATGCCGACGGCGGCGTTGGCCGAATCCACCGCGTGCTCGCCGTCGAAGAACGCGAGCAAAAGCGCATCGCCTCCGAACTTCAGGAGGCTGCCACCCTTCTCATACGCAACGTGCAGCATGCGCGAGAAGACGTGGTTGAGCACCTCGGTGAGCTCCTCGGCACCGATCCGGCCCCGGCGGGCCAAGCGCTCGGAGAGCGCGGTGAAACCTGAGATGTCGACGAAGCAGAGTGTCGCCTCGACCTCACGCCACGACGCTCGAGGCGTGTCGAGATCCCACTCGGCCGCGACACGTGGCAGATAGGGCGCCCGATAGCTCCCCATCACACCATTGTGGCCGACGGTGGCACCCGCGATCGAGGCCGGATCACGGGGACCGCGGCCGGGGGGCTACTCGAGCAGCGAGTCGTCGATCACGAAGCCGCGACCGTTGCAGTGCGGGCACGTCGTGGAGAAGGTCTCGACGAGCCCCTCTGAAACCCGCTTGCGAGTCATCTCCAACAACCCGAGCTCAGAGATCGGGAACACCTGGGTGCGCGTCTTGTCCCGCGACAACGCCTGGCGGAACGCTTCTTCCACCGCGTCCCGGTTGCCTTTCGTCTCCATGTCGATGAAGTCGATGACGATGATCCCGCCGATGTCGCGGAGCCGAAGCTCTCGCGCGATCACCTCGGCCGCTTCCAGGTTGTTCCGGTAGACGGTCTCTTCGAGGTTGGACGCGCCGACGTTCTTGCCGGTGTTCACGTCGATGACGGTCAGTGCCTCGGTGCGCTCGATGATGATCGAACCTCCCGACGGCAGCCAGACCTTACGGTCGAGCGCTTTGTGCAACTGCTCGTGGACGTGGAACTTCTCGAAGACGGGAAGTCGCTCGACCTCGGGGTCGAACAGCTCGATTCGGTCGGCGAGCTCGGGCGCCATGGCATCGACGTACGACACCACTTCGTCGTACAACGCCGAGTCGTCGATCACGACACCCCGGTATTCCTTGGTGAACTCCTCGCGGATCAATCGGATCGCGAGCGGAGGCTCTTTGTACAGCAGGCTGCCGGACTTGACTCGCTTCGCGAGCTGCGACATCTGCTGCCACTGCGCATTCAACCGCAGCATGTCGCGCTCGAGTTCTTCCTCGGTCGCGCCTTCCGCGGCGGTACGCACGATGAGACCCGCGTCCGCGGGCCGAAGCCGGTCGAGGACTCGCCGCAACCGTCTGCGCTCGTCGTCGGGCAGACGCTTCGAGATGCCGTACGTCTCGGGCTGTCCCGGCACCATGACGACGAAGCGCCCCGCGAGGCTGACTTCTTGGGTCAGGCGCGCGCCCTTGTGTCCGATCGGGTTCTTCGTCACTTGCACGATGATCGATTGACCGTTGCGGAGCACGCGCTCGATGCGCGGTCGTTCGCCGCCTTCGACATCCGCCGGGTCGTACACGACGTCGCCGCGGTACAACACGCCGTTCTTCGGCGTGCCGATGTCGATGAACGCAGCCTCCATACCCGGCAACACGTTCTGCACGCGGCCGAGATAGATGTTGCCGTCGATCGACGTCGAGTCGTCGGTCGGCGTCGAGACGTAGTGCTCGACGAGCGTGCGACCTTCGAGCACGGCGAGATGCGCAA
>JBKPCL010000181.1:0-5246 GCA_046727335.1 Actinomycetota bacterium | reverse complement strand
GTCGGCGCGCGCCTCGAACGAGCTCTACCGGATGAACCTGGCCAAGGGGCAGACGGGCCTGTCGGTCGCCTTCGACCTCCCGACCCAGACCGGCTACGACCCCGACGATCCCCTCGCGCGGGGCGAGGTCGGCAAGGTCGGAGTGCCGGTCGCCCACCTCGGCGAGATGCGCGAACTGTTCGACGGCATCCCGCTCGGCGAGATGAACACGTCGATGACGATCAACGCGACGGCGATGTGGCTGCTCGGCATGTATCTCGCGCTGGCCGACGAGCAGGGCGTGCCCTATGAGACCCTCTCCGGCACGACCCAGAACGACATCTTGAAGGAGTACTTGTCGCGCGGCACGTACATCTTCCCGCCCGAGGCGTCGAAGCGGCTCACGGTCGATCTCATCGCCTACACCGTCAAGCACGTCCCGAACTGGAACCCGATCAACGTGTGCCCGTACCACCTGCAGGAGGCGGGCGCGACTCCCGTCCAAGAGGTGGCGTACGGCATGGCGAACGCGATCGCAGTGCTCGACGCCGTGCGGGAATCGGGCCAAGTACCGGACGACGAGTTCCCGAACGTTGTCGGCCGGATCTCGTTCTTCATCGATGCCGGCGTTCGATTCGTCGAAGAGATGTGCAAGATGCGCGCGTTCATGCGCATGTGGGACCGAATCTGCCGCCAGCGTTACGGCGTCGAAGACGAGAAGCTCCGACGGTTTCGCTACGGCATGCAGGTCAACTCGCTCGGGCTCACCGAGGAACAGCCCGAGAACAACGTGCAGCGCATCGTGCTCGAGATGCTCGGCGTCACGCTGTCGAAGGATGCCCGCGCCCGTGCTATCCAACTCCCTTGCTGGAACGAAGCGCTCGGCCTCCCGACGCCGTGGGACCAGCAATGGTCGCTGCGCATCCAACAAGTGCTCGCCTACGAGTCGGATCTCCTCGAGTACGACGATCTCTTCGAAGGCTCGGTCGTCGTGGAACGGAAGGTCGCCGAGATCTGCGAGGCCGCCGCGGCAGAGATGCAGTGGGTGCTCGACGGCGGCGGATCGTTCGAGATGATCGATGCTATGAAGGGGCGCTTGGTGCAGGCGCACGCCGAGCGCGTACGTCGCATCGAGTCGGGCGAGCAGAAGGTCGTCGGCGTCAACGCTTTCACCGAGACCGAACCGTCACCCCTCGCCGAAGTCGCGCAACGCGGCGGCATCGTGAGGATCGACGCTGCGGTCGAGCAGGCGCACATCGAAGCGATTCGAACGTGGCGGGATGGCCGCGACCATACGCGCGTCGCCGCCGCGGTCGAGCACCTGCGCACCGCTGCGGCGGGATCGGAGAACCTCGTGCCCGCGACCATCGAGCTCGCGCGCGCGGGCGGCACCGTCGGCGAGTGGGCCGGCACGCTACGGGAGGTCTTCGGGGAGTACCGGGCGCCGACCGGCGTCGGCGGCGTCGCGGCTCGACCGAGCGGCGACATGCAGCGGGTTCGTGCGCGCGTGCAGGAGATCGCCGCGCAGACTCACCGTCCGATCCGTTTGCTCGTCGGCAAGCCCGGGCTCGACGGTCACTCCAACGGCGCCGAACAGATCGCGGTCGCGGCGCGCGACGCGGGTATCGAGGTCGTTTATCAGGGCATTCGTTTGTCGCCCGCGCAGATCGCCGCGGCTGCGCGCGACGAAGACGTCGACGTCGTCGGATTGTCGATCCTGTCGGGCTCGCACTTGGAGCTCGTGCCTGACATTCTTGAGCGTCTGCGCGCCGAAGGGGTCGATGCGCCGGTCGTCGTCGGCGGGATCATTCCGGATTCGGACCGCGAGCAGCTCGAACGCATGGGGGTTGCCCGGGTGTACACGCCGAAGGATTTCCGGTTCTCAGCGATCATGGACGACGTCGCGGAGCTCGCGTCGCGCCACCGGCGGACGAGTCCTCAGGCAGGGGCAGTCGCGGGCCGATGAGGAAGCCAATGCAGGATCCGCGTCTGGTTGTTGCCGTCACGGGTGGTCTCGCCGCGCTCGCCGCGGGGGCGGTCGGCGTGGCAATCAATTCCCCCGTCTTCGCCGTCGTTGCCGGCGCGTGCGGCGTCATCGCCGCGATCGCAGGCGTCGCGCTCGGCGCCCGAGCCCGCCAGAGCGAGGACCGCCTGGAGGTCGCCGAGGGCGAGATCCGAGCGGTGCGCCGGGAACTGTCGTCGATCAACGCAGCCCTCGCGGAGGAGGCGTCGCGTCGCGCCGCCGAGGTCGAGCTCGGCCCGCTCGACGAGGTCACCGGCGGGCGCGACCGGCCCGAGCACGCCTTCGACGCCGCCACTGGCCTGTACGACGAGCGCTACTTCGCCGTGCTGGTGCAGCAGCAGGTTGCCGCCGCTCGGCGGTCACTTCGCCCCGTCTCGGTCGTGATCTTCGAGATCGACAGCCTGGGCGAAGCCGACGGCGACACCCGCCAACAGGCCTTGGGCATGGTCGGCGACGTCGTGCGCCGCACGCTTCGCGAGAGCGACGCCGCGTGCCGGCTGGGCGACCTCATGGTCGGCGCCATCCTCGAGGACACTCCCGAAGCGGGCGCGGTGTGGGCAGCGGAGCGGGTCCGCGGGACGCTGCTGGCCAGCCCGGTCGGCGACGCGCTGACACTCTCGGCCGGTGTCGCCTGTTACCCGACCCACGCGCTCGGCGCCGCCGAGCTCGTCCACCAGGCGAGCCGGGCCCTCGACGAAGCTCGGTCGCGCGGCCGAGACCGAGTGGAGCTCGCACCCGAGGCGAACTAACCCGCGGCGGCCTCACCCTAGAGGGGGTATCCCCAACTCTTTCCACACCCCCTCTGGAAAACGTGCCGCAAACGGTGGATACTTGCCGCCAGCGCGTCCCGAGGGGTCGTTGGGGCCGTCCGTAGGAAGCGGTGGCGTTCTCTACCAGCCCTCCTCGGGACGTTCGCGCGTCTGCTCTTCGTCGAGTTCGTCGAGGTCGGCGAGGACGTCGTCGGTGTCGGCGCCGAGCGGACGGCCGGCCCACCGAACCGCTCCCGGCGTTCGCGACATCCGCGCGACCGGCGCCTGCATCACGACGCCATCCACCTCGATGAACACATCTCGCGCCTTCACGTGCGGGTCGGCCAAGAGATCATGCATCGAATACACCGGCGCGATCGCGGCGTGTGCTTCCTCGAACGCGGCGAGGACTTCGGCGCTCGGCCGCGCCGCGATCCACTTGGCGACAATCGCGTCGAGCTCGTCGCGATGCGCGGCGCGACCTTCGAACGTACCGAAGCGAGGATCGTCGCCGATACCGAGCAGCTCGAGCACGCGGTGCGCGACCGACTCGGCTGACGTGGATATTGCGACCCACTTCCCGTCGGCACATTGATACGTGCCGCGCGGAACGGTGTACGGAATTCCCGAACCCAGGCGCGGCTGTTCGTAATCAAGATGCGCGGCAGCTGATGGCAGCGCAGACATCATTTGCAACATCGATTCGAGCAAGTTGACGTCGATCACCTGACCTTCGCCGGTTCGATCTCGATGCCGCAGCGCGACCATGACCGCGAACGCTCCCGCGAGCGCGGCGACTTCGTCAGTGAGCGCGATGGGCGGGAGGAGCGGCGGCCCATCTGGCTCGCCATTGATCGCCGCGAACCCGCTCATCGCTTCGGCCATCGTCGCGAACCCGGGCCGCCCCGCGTACGGTCCGTCCTGACCGAACCCGGTGACGCGCAAGATGACCAGCCCCGGATTGCGTTCGAGCAAGACGTCAGGCGCGAGTCCGAGCCGCTCGAGCGTTCCCGGCCGAAAGTTCTCGATGAGCACGTCGGCCGAATCGACGAGGCGGAGGAACGCGTTCGTCCCGTCATCGGTCTTGAGGTCCAGCACGATCGCGCGCTTGCCGCGACCAAGCAGCTTCCACGTGTACGAGTCGCCGCCTTCGAGTGGGAACCAGCCCATGCGGCGAACACCGTCACCGGACGGTGACTCGACCTTCACGACGTCGGCGCCGAAGTCCGCGAGGTGCCGAGCGGTGCCGGGGCCGGCGAAGACCGTCGCCATGTCGATGACGCGCAGTCCCTCGAGCGCCTGCACGCCGTTCACCACGGGTTCGTGAAGCAACGATCTGCGAGTCCGCCCAACGCGTAGTCGCGATAGAGACCGGCGAACATGCCTCGGGTCTTCTCGGTCCACGCCATCGCCTCGGGAGCAGCGATCCGGCGCGTGAGCTGCACGTAGCCGCCCTCGTAGACCCGGTATTCGGCCCACGCGCCGGGATAGTCCTTCACACACGCGATCTCGACGATCGGCACGTTCCGTGCTTGCGGGAACCGGCGCAGGCGGGTCCGATGCGTGTGCCCCGCGAAGTACCCACTGATCGCGTCACGGCGAGCGATCAGCGCGCAGAGGGCGTCACTGTCGTCGGGATTGATCCCGAAGTAGGTCTCGCTTCGCGTGTGGGAGTCGGGATCCCATGCGTGATGGTGGCCGAACACGAGCACCGGTTGGGTCGAGTCGGCGGCGACGTCGTCGAGCCATTTCAGTTGCTCGGTCGTGATGCGTCCGCGGTCCGAACCCGGGACAACGGTGTCGATCACCGCGAGCGTCACACCGTCGAGCCGGCGCTCGAACGGCGCGTGCGCCGCGATCGTGTCGGTCAGCATCGCGTCGTGGTTGCCGCGCACGTGGTGCATTCGCTCGCCCAGCCGCGAGTACGCAGCCAGGAACTGCTCGTACTGGGCGTCGCTGCCGACGTCGGTGAGGTCGCCTTTCACCACCACCGCATCCGGGTCGAGCGCAGCGATCTCTCGGATCGCGGCCCCGTTCATGACCTGCGGATACGGGTCCTCGCCGGGCGGCGAGGTGAAGACCGGACCCATTTCCTCAGGCGTCCCGAGCAGGCCACACTCTGCCTCGCCGAAGTGCACATCGTTGACGGTCGCGATCGTGGCAAGGAGCCGACCCGAAGGCCGTGCGAGCGTGGTCAACGTCGGCGGCAGCAGCGGCGTCGGCTCGACGCCGTCGACGCTGAGCTCGTAGGTCGTGGAGGGTTCGAGCCCGGCGACGCGCGCCGAGTGGTAGCGGCCGGTCGTCGCTGCTTCGCGGTCGCCGACGACGGTTGTGATGGCGCGGTCGTCGTCGGTGCGGAAGGTGACGACGACCTCATCCGGGCCGACCGTGAACAGCTCTGCGTCGTGGATCACGATGCCAGGGTACGGCGAGAATGGACCCATGCCCGTAGAGCGGAGCGATCCCGCGTACGAGCTCGACGAGCGATCGATGCT
>JBKPCL010000180.1:0-19767 GCA_046727335.1 Actinomycetota bacterium | reverse complement strand
CGATGACCTTCCACGGCACGACGGCGAGCGTAGTTGCACGCGTGAAACTTCCGTGCAGATCGACGGTCGGACGACGCGTCGACGG
The DNA here is from genome assembly GCA_046727335.1 of Actinomycetota bacterium. Taxonomy (GTDB): domain Bacteria; phylum Actinomycetota; class Acidimicrobiia; order IMCC26256; family PALSA-610; genus JBKPCL01. Next base: position 19,682 of record JBKPCL010000180.1, on the reverse strand, counting down.
GTAGCGTCCGCGCTCGTGGTGCACCTCGACCCGGCGCACATCCCGACCCACGTCGCGCTTGTGATGGACGGCAATGGACGCTGGGCGCAGCAGCGCGGGCTGAAGCGCACGGAAGGGCACACCGCCGGCGAGCACGCGCTGTTCGACACGGTCGAGGGCGCGCTCGAGATCGGGCTGCCGTGGCTGACGGCCTTTGCCTTCTCGACCGAGAACTGGCGCCGGCCGCTCGACGAAGTCCGGTTCTTGATGAACTTCAACGAGAGCGTGCTGCTGAAGCGACGTGACGAGCTGCACGAGCGCGGCGTTCGCATCCGGTTCATCGGCCGCCGGGGTGGCCGCGTGCCCGCGCGGGTTCGCCGCCGGATCGAGGAGTCCGAGGCGCTCACCCACAAGAACCGCACGCTTACGCTGACGTTCGCGTTCAACTACGGCGGCCGGGCCGAGCTCGCGGATGCCGCGCGGGCGATCGCGCGGGAGGCGGCTGCCGGGCGGATCGACCCGGAGCGCGTCGACGAGCGAACGTTCCGTCGCCATCTCTACGCGCCGGACATGCCCGAGGTCGATCTCCTGGTGAGGACGTCGGGGGAGTACCGGATCTCGAACTATCTGCTCTGGGAGCTCGCGTATTCCGAGCTCTACTTCACCGACATGCTCTGGCCCGACTTCCGCCGCGAGCACCTGTTCGAAGCGATTGCCGAGTACCAGAAACGCGAGCGCAGGTTCGGCGGCGTCTGAATTACACTGGTGTGGTTATGCCGGGCCTGTACCGCGACGAGGGGATCGTGCTGCGGACGATCAAGCTCGGGGAAGCCGACCGGATCGTCACGATCTTCACGCTCGGCCACGGCAAGATCCGCGCCGTCGCCAAAGGCATCCGCAAGACGACGAGCAAGTTCGGTGCTCGGCTCGAACCGACCAGCCGGGTCGCGGTGCAGTGCTATCGAGGTCGCGAGCTCGACGTCGTGACCCAAGTGGAAACGCTCGAAGCGAACCGCGTGCTGCGCGAGGAGTACGGCTTGCTCACGCACGCGGTGCCCATGCTCGAAGCGATCGACCAGGTCGCGCAGGAGCGAGAGCCGAACCCGGGCGCCTACCGGATGCTGACCGGCGCGCTGCGCACGCTGGCCGGGCGGCGCAGTCCGATGGTGACCCCGGCGTTCTTCTGGAAGCTCCTCTCGCTCGAAGGCTTCCACCCGATGCTCGACGGGTGCGCTCGGTGCGCGACCGAGGCCGACGCTGACGAGCTCGTGGCGTTCGATCTCGACGAAGGCGGCACGCTGTGCCGGGCGTGCGCCCGCGGCGGCGGACGACCGCTCTCGCGGGATGCGCTCGATTTGTTGCAGCGCTTGCTCGGCGGCGGCTTGAACGGTGTGCTCGCCGAGTCATCGAGCCCGGCCGCGCACGACGTCGAGCAGCTCGGTATCCGAGCGCTCGAGCATCATGTCGAGCGCCGGCTGCGCTCCGCCGTCCTGCTCTGACCTCGACCCATCCGTCCGAGAAGTCCACATCTACGCAGGTAGCCTGGCCTGTCATGGCCCCGTCCGCCGATCCCAAGCTGATGGATCGCGTCGTCAATCTCGCGAAGCGGCGCGGGCTCATCTTTCCGTCGTCGGAGATCTACGGTGGGTTCCGCTCGACTTGGGACTACGGGCCCGTCGGCGTGCTGTTCAAGCGCAACGTGAAGGACGCGTGGTGGCGGTCGCTCGTGCAGCTCCGCGACGACGTCGTCGGCCTGGACGCCGCGATTCTGATGGCGCCCAAGGTCTGGGAGGCGAGTGGGCACGTCTCCACCTTCACCGATCCGCTGGTCGACTGCCGCAACTGCAACGAGCGGTTCCGGGCCGATCAGCTGCCCGACTCCGGGGCGTGCCCGAACTGCGGCGCCAAGGACAGCTTCACCGAGGCGCGGCAGTTCAACCTCATGTTCAAGACGCACGTGGGGCCGGTCGAGGACGATGCCTCGGTCGCGTACCTGCGTCCGGAGACCGCGCAGGGCATCTTCGTCAACTTCAAGAACGTGCAGACGACCTCGCGCCGCAAGCCGCCGTTCGGCATCGCCCAGATCGGCAAGTCCTTCCGCAACGAGATCACGCCCGGCAACTTCACCTACCGAACACGTGAGTTCGAGCAGATGGAGATGGAGTACTTCGTACCGCCCGACGAAGCCGCGAAGTGGTTCGACTACTGGGTCGACCAGCGCTACCGCTGGTACGTCGAGCACGGCATCCCCGAAGAGCTGCTGCGGATGCGGCCCCATGACCCCGAGGAGCTGTCGCACTACTCGGCCGCGACGGTCGACGTGGAGTACCTGTATCCGTGGGGCTGGGGCGAACTCGAGGGGATCGCCAACCGCACCGACTATGACCTGACCCAGCACGCGAAGTTCTCGGGTGAGGATCTCACGTACTACGACCAGGAACGCGACCTGCACTACATACCGCACGTCGTCGAGCCCGCCGCCGGTGCCGACCGGGCGACGCTCGCCTTTCTCCTCGCCGCGTACCGCGAAGAGGAGGCACCCACCGCCGACGGCAAGATGGAGAAGCGTGTGGTGCTCAAGCTCGACCGCCGGCTCGCGCCCATCAAGGTCGCGGTGCTGCCGCTCTCGCGGAACGAGAAGCTCGCGCCGCTCGCCGGCGACGTCGCAAGCGCGCTCCGGCCGCAGTTCATGATCGATGTCGACGACGCGGGTTCGATCGGCCGCCGGTACCGCCGTCAGGACGAAGTAGGCACGCCACTGTGCGTCACGATCGACTTCGAGTCCCTCGACGACCACGCCGTCACGATTCGTGACCGAGACACCATGGCCCAAGACCGTGTGCCAATCGACGGACTCGTCGACGCGCTCCGCGAGCGCCTCGACCTGCCCTGCTGAGAGCAATGCGCTGAGAAGGAAGATGGACGACTACTACACGCTCCTCGGCGTCGATCCCGACGCTCCGACCGAGGACATCAGGACCGCCTACCGCGAGAAGAAGGCGGCGCTGGCCACTCGAAACTCAGACTCCGGCAAGGCGGACGCCGCCCGTTTGAACAAGGCCTGGAACGTGCTCTCTGATCCGTACCAGCGCGGTCGGTACGACGAGCAGCGCTCGAACGCGGGCGAGAACGGTGAAGTCGACGACGCCGACGACGGCGCGTCCGTCGCAACTACCTTGCAGCCGGGCCCCACACGCCGGCAGCCTGCACCCCGGCGGTCGCGGGAGCTGCCTGCGCCGACGATTCCGTTGCCGGCGGGCACATCCTGGCCCGAGAACCGCCGACGGATCACCGCGATGGCGATCGACCTCTCGGTGCTGCTGATCCTGTTCATCGGCAGCCAGTTCGCGGCGCAGGCGATCGCCAAGTCCACGCACAAGACAACCGTCGATCGCATCAACGTGCTTCGGGACGACATCGACAAGGCGCACAGCGAGACGAACAGTCTCAACAAGAAGTCCAGCACGGCGGAGGCGAAGGCCAAGGCCTCTCCCTCGGCGAGCAATCAACAGGCGGCGACGCAGGCCAAGGCCGCCGCGACTGCCGCGAAGAGGCAGGAGACGAAGCTCAACGACGAGTACAACTCCGAGCAGGACAAGCTCAAGCCGCTCTACAACACGACGATCGGCGTGTTCTTCCTGATCGGGTTGTTCTATCTCGTCATCCCAAGTGGGATTTCGGGTCGCACCATGGGGAAACGGATCCAGCATCTGAAGGTGCTGCGTCAGGACGGCTCGAAGCTCAGGTGGGCGGATGCGATGATCCGCTATGGCGTCCTCGCCCTCGCGACGTACGGCCTGTCGTTCTTCCTCGGTCCGCTCTCGGCCCTGCTCGTGCTCGTCGCCGTGACGACCTGGATGCGCAACCCGAACCGGCAAGGCCTTCACGATCGGCTGGCCAAGACGATCGTGGTTGCCGAGAACAATCCGTAGCCTCGTGGTGTTTGGACCTGTGGTGCACAGTTCCGCGCACCGGGCGTCCAAACAGGATCTGCCCAGCCATTCATCGACAGCGTCCGGAGGACCGTGATGGCGCAAGGGAGACGACAGCAGAGCGACCGAAGGGGAGCGGAGCACGGAGCGCCGAGCGACCGCGAGGCGGGTATCCCGCCGAGCAGCGAGCGCGACCATGAGCGTGGAGTCGACCCAATGAAATACGTCTACGCGTTCGAAGAAGGCTCCAAGGAGCAGAAGTACCTCCTCGGGGGCAAGGGGGCGAACCTCGCCGAGATGACGAACCTCGGCCTTCCAGTGCCGCCCGGCTTCACGATCAGCACCGACGCGTGCAAGGCGTACATGGCCGCCGGCGACAAGCTCCCGGCGGGCCTGATGGACGAGGTCGCGGCCGCGCGCGAGGTCCTCGAGAACAAGACGGGCAAGCGGCTCGGCGACGCCGACGATCCGTTGCTCGTCTCCGTCCGGTCGGGCGCCCCGTTCTCCATGCCCGGCATGATGGACACCGTCCTGAACCTCGGGCTCAACGACGACTCGGTGAAAGGTCTCGCCAAGCAGACGCAGAACGAACGGTTCGCGTACGACTCGTACCGCCGGTTCGTGCAGATGTTCGGCAAGATCGTGCTCGACATCCCGGGTGATCTGTTCGAGGAGGCGCTGCACGATCTCGTCGACGACAAGGGCCTCTCGGTCGACACCGAGCTGACCGCCGACGATCTCGCCAGTCTGGTCGAGACATTCAAGGGGATCGTGAAGCAAGAAGCGGGAGTCGCCTTCCCGACCGATCCGCAAGAGCAGCTGCGATACGCGATCGAAGCCGTCTTCAAGTCGTGGAACGGGCGACGCGCGCGCGACTACCGCAAGATGGAACGCATCCCGGACGACCTCGGCACGGCCGTGAATGTGCAGACGATGGTGTTCGGCAACAAGGGCGACGACTCGGGGACAGGTGTCGCCTTCACCCGTAATCCTTCGACCGGCGAGAACAAGCCCTACGGCGACTTCCTGAAGAACGCGCAAGGCGAGGACGTCGTTGCCGGAATCCGCATCACCGAGCCGTTGGAGGCGATGGCTCACGAGTTCCCCGGGCCGCACGCGGAGTTGCTCGAGCTGATGCATCTCCTCGAGCACCACTACCGCGACATGTGCGACATCGAGTTCACGATCGAGCAGGGTCGCCTGTTCATGCTGCAGACCCGCATCGGCAAGCGCACAGCCGCGGCTGCGTTGCGCATGGCGGTCGAGACGGTCGACGAGGGATTGATCGACCAACGAGAGGCTGTGCTGCGCGTGCAGCCTGCACAGCTCGACCAGCTGTTGCACCCGCAGTTCGACCCGAACGCGTCGTACCGCGTGCTCGCCAAGGGGCTGAACGCGTCACCCGGCGCGGCCGTGGGCAAGGTCTACTTCACGGCGGACGAGGCGGAAGCGCGTCGCGAGGCGGGCGAGCGCGTGATCCTCGTGCGGCCGGAGACGTCACCCGACGATCTCCACGGGATGATCGCCGCGGAAGGCATCTTGACGTCGCGCGGGGGATTGGTGTCGCACGCGGCCGTCGTTGCTCGCGGCATGGGCAAGCCCGCGATCTGCGGCGCTGAAGCCGTGCAGATCGATCTCGTTACGAAGCAGTTCCAAACCGACGGCACGGTCGTTCATGAGGGCGACGTGATCTCGATCTCCGGCACGACGGGTGAGATCGTCGTCGGCGAGGTTCCCGTGATCACGCCCGAACCGACGGGACACTTCTCGACGATCCTGGGGTGGGCTGATCAATTCCGTCGCCTGAAGGTCCGCACCAACGCCGACCTCCCCGAGGATGCGAAGAAGGCGCGCGAGTTCGGTGCCGAGGGCATCGGGCTGTGCCGCACCGAGCACATGTTCCTCGGCGACCGGCTCCCGATCGTGCAGCGCATGATCCTCGCCGATACTCCGGCGGACGAGTCGGCCGCGCTCGAACAGCTCCGCGCGCAGCAAGAAGCTGACTTCGTGGGCATCCTCGAAGCGATGGACGACCTACCGGTCACCGTGCGGTTGCTCGACCCGCCGCTCCACGAGTTCCTTCCCGATCACGAGGAGCTCACCATCAAGGAGGTGAAGGGCGAGCTCTCGGAGGACGAGCGCAAGTTGCTGCGTGCCGCTGAGTTCTGGCGGGAAGCGAACCCAATGCTCGGCACACGCGGCTCCCGGCTCGGCATCCTCAAGCCGGGGCTGTACCGCATGCAGGTCCGCGCCCTGATGCAAGCGGCCGTGACGCGCAAGCGGGCGGGTGGCAATCCGGTCGTCGAGATCATGGTCCCGCTGATCGTCTCGAAGGCGGAGCTCGAGCTGATCGAGCAGTGGTGCCGTGAGGAAGCCGATGCCGTGTTGCGCGACGCCGGTGTCGAGCTGCCCTACCTCGTCGGCACCATGGTGGAGACGCCGCGCGCCGCGCTCGTCGCCGACGAGATCGCCGAGGTTGCCGAGTTCTTCTCGTTCGGCACGAACGACCTGACGCAGATGACGTTCGGGTTCAGCCGCGACGACGTCGAAGGTCGCTTCATGTCGGAGTATCTCGACCTCAAGCTCTTGCCCGCCAACCCGTTCGAGACGCTCGACGTCGACGGTGTCGGGCAGCTTGTCCGTTGGGCGTGTGAGCGCGGTCGGGCGACCCGTGGCGATCTGAAGCTCGGCATCTGTGGTGAACACGGCGGCGATCCCGCCTCGGTGGAGTTCTGCCACGAGGTCGGCCTCGACTACGTGTCGTGCTCGCCGTACCGAGTGCCGATCGCGCGTCTCGCGGCCGCGCACGCGGCCATGGGGAGCGGCGGACCGGGTGCGAGCGCGTAAGTCGAGCCGACTACGGCGAAGGGCAGATCAACCGAAACTCCACCAGCGCGGGAGTGGTGGCATCGCTGTTCCGATACCACTTTCGGACCTCCGCCGCGGTGACATCCTGCCCGGAGTGTGCCAGCGAGAATCGCGCGTCGAGGCCTTTGTTCAGCGCGTCGACTGCCGCGTTCACGAGGTCCTGACGCGGCCCGTCGGGAATCCCATTCAGATGCTCGCGGTAGTCACGCAGGTCGACGCCTGACATCTCTTGAAGTGCGTCGCCGAGGGGCGTTTTGCGAACGCCCTCGAGCTTGCCCAACAGGTCGTCTTTCGACGCTCGGTTCGCGATCGCCTGGTGCCAGAGGGTTCGAAACTCGGCCGCAACCTGCTGGTTCCTTAGGCAAAACGCCGGGACGGGCTGTGGGAAATCAGGGTCAGGATCGGGATAGTCAGTCATACTTCCTCCCCACGCCGACAACGGCGCACCGGAAGCTAAAGCAATTCCGTGTGCGGCGCCATCGCCCCCGTCTTTTCGTCCGCCGAAGAGTGAGCGATGTTGCGCTCAACCTCGACACGGACGAGATCGTCAGGCGTCGCTCGACGGCGCAGGATTTGGATGAGGTCTTCGCGGGATTGCGTCGTCCAGAGGCGACTTCCCATTCGCTCGTTGGCGCTGATCGCGCGCTCGAGAACGCCGATTGCCCGATCGAGATCGTCGCAGATCGCGTGGAGGAGACCGAGGTATCGGCCGACTGTTCCGAGCGCGAGCGCAGTCCCGAGTGTGACGTTGCGAGCTTCGTACGGCGCGAGGCGCGGCCAAAGACCACTCGCCATTTCCGAGTCACCCGTGCGCCAGCATGCTTGTGCGGACAACGCCAGCGTGGCCAGCCAGAGGTTGTCGTGTCCGATTCCTGCTGCATCGTCACGCGCCACGCGCGCGAGTTCGCGTCGCGCGTCGAGGTCGCGTCCGACGTCCGCATAAGCGAGCGCGAGAGCGGCTCGCCATGTGGGATTCGAGTCGTTGTTCTCCGCCCACGACGCCGCTCCCGGCAGAATCTCCTCCAGGCCGCCGCGCTGCCAAGCAACGAAGTACATCTGGATGATAAAAGCTTGGAGCGCGCCCGGCTGTTGGGACTGGCGTCCAACTCGATAGGCGAATCGGGCGAGGTCGCTGCCGTCGTCGAGTCGCCCCTCGAAGAGTGCTCGCATCGCCCGCATCACATCGGTACGCCACATGTCGTGCGGCCGGCGCAACTCTTGCGCGGCGCGGGCGTATGCCGCGAACTCGTCATCGAACGCCACGAGGTCTCCGAGTTCGAGTAAGTCGCCAAGGCGCGTGTGACGTCCGAGCATCGTCCATGACGTTGCCGACGCAGCCGCACCGTGCGCGATGACGCGGGCCGAGAGTTCAGCGCGTTCCTCACCATGTTCCGGCATCGCGAGTGCTTTGTGGCGCGCGAGCAATACGGCGGCAAGCGCAACGTCGTTTCCCATGCGAGACGCCATGTCAACTGCTCGGTCGATGAGCTCGTCGATGCCGCCGTACCGGAAGTTGGCCCGGACATAGGCCAGCATCGAGATGACTCTCACGCGCAGCACGTCGTCGCCGCCGGAGAGTCGCTCGTTCGCTTCCTCGAGGAGTTTGAGGCGACGCTCCCACTGGGGTCCGCCGGTGACGAGCTCACCTTCGAAGCACAGCGCGGCGCGGGCAAAGTGCTCCGAAAGATCGAGGACGCGCGCAATCTCTGCCGCCTGGTCCAGAGCGGTCTCTGCCGCGGCGACGTCACCTGCTCGAGCATGCGCGTCCGCGAGCCGAAGCAGGAGCTCGCAACGCTCGACGGTCGGCCTCGCCCCGGTCTGGTGCGTGGCCTGGAGCGCACGCATGTAGTGATCAACGGCTTCTTCGAACGCGAGTGCGGACAGGGCGTGGTCGCCCGCTTCGCGCGCGTACCGGACGGCATCGTCTTCGCGTGCCAACGGCAGCGCTGCGCAGAAGTGGTACGAGAGCTGCGCCAGGTTCGTTTCTCCCGGCGTCTTCTCGAGCGCCCGCGCGACCGCGAGATGGAGCTGCAGGCGGCGACTGGTCGACAGTGTCGCTTCGACCGCCTCGCGCACGACCGCGTGCACGAACCGGTAGCTGCCAACCTGATTCGGCACCTCGTCGATCAACGCGGCCGCGATCGCTTCGTCCAGTGTCTCGAGGACCTCTTCCCTGGTTGGTAATGACGCGTCGACGTCGTCGAGCCCTCGCAAAGTGAATTCGGTGCCGAAAATCGCCGCGACCTCGAGCAGCTTTCGGCATTTGGAGGAGAGCCGCCCGACGCGTTGCACGATGACGTCCCTCAACCGAGGTGACAAGCGCGGACCGACCGTCGCCGCGGCGTCGGTGGGTGCTTGTGCGCCCTCCTCGACGAGGCTTCGCAGTAGCTCGCGCACGAACAACGCGTTGCCACCGGTTCGACTGAGAATCTCGCTCGATGATGGCAGCGCGGGGCCAGCTCGGGTGGCAGTCCGCTCAACAAGGTGTTTCACGTCGCCTTCTGCGAGTCCCGAGAGGGGCAAGGCGCGGAAGTGCTCGTCGCGTTCGAGCTCGGCCAGCACGTTGGCGAACGAGGACGCGAGCGGCACCTCCGTCTGCCGGTACGTCGCGAGGATGAGCAAGCGGCTCACCGGATGCCGCGCGAGATGACGCAGCATCAACAATGTTGGGAACGTCGCCCAGTGCAGATCGTCGAGGACGAGGATGACGGGAGTCTCTTCGACGACCGCCGCGAGCCATGATGCGACCGCCTCGAACAGGCGATACCGCGCGGTTTCCGGGTCTGTCTCCATCGGCAGTGGAAGGCCGTTCAGCACTTCGGGCGCGTGCGGGAGGATGCGCGCGAGCTCACCGCCGAGTCGCGCCTCCAATCGCGTCGCCATCGCCGCGGCGGGATGCGAGAGCAGCTGACCCAACGCCTCGACGAACGGTTGATACGGGACGTCGTACCCCTCGTCGCACCGTCCTCCGAGCACCACCGCGCCGTCGTCATGCGCGGCGCGGGTGAACCTGGCAACGAGTGCGGTCTTTCCAATCCCGGGTTCTCCGGCGACGAAGAGGATCTGTCGCGTCCCCTCGCGCGCGCGTGTCCAAGCGTCGGCCAAGACGCCGAGCTCGAAGTCGCGTCCGACGAAGGGCTGCTCGTCGAACGCGAGAAAACCGGGGAGCGCGATCGATTCGACGTCGCGGTTGTCCGTGATCGCCGCGCTTGCGTCGTCGCGCCCCGAGTCCCATCGGACGACGTACACGCGTTCGGGCACCTCGCTGCCCTTGAGCCGGCGGTCGCCGAGGTCGGCGAATGTCAGCTCGCTGGGCAGGTGCTGATGTGCCACCTCCCAAACGGAATGCGAGACGACGACCTCGCCGCCGTCAGCGAGTCCACGCAGGCGAGCCGCCCGGTTGACCGTCGGGCCGAAATAGTCGCCGTCCCGCTCGACGGCCTCACCGGTGTGGACCGCCGCACGCACCTGCAGGCTGATCGGTTCCGGCCATGTTTCCTCGCGCAACGCGCGCTGGAGCTCGACCGCGGCCAGCACCGCGTCCGTCGCCCGGGCGAAGACAGAGAACGTGCTGTCGCCCTCGCCGCGCGCTTTGAGGACGGTTCCGTTTCGGCCGGTCACGACGTCGGCCACAATGCGGTCGTGGCGTGCAAGCGCGGCCTCCATTTCGCGGGGATGCCGTTCCCATAACGAGGTCGAACCGATGACGTCGGTGAGGAGGAATGTCACGACGCCGGTCGGCAGCGTTGCATGTGCACCCGCGATCCGCACACGATGCGCAGGCTCGTGCGCGAGCAGCGAGGGATCGTGTTCGAGGATGCGGCGCTCGAGGTCGACGAGCTCGGGACCGGGATCGACGCCCAACTCATCGCCGAGGTGCCGCCGAGCTCGCTGGAACGCGCGGAGCGCGTCGCCTTGGCGACCGGCGCGGTACGCGGCGAGCATGCTGAGTCGCCAGACGCGCTCGTCGAGCGGATGTTGCCGTGTGAGCAACTCGAGGTCGGAAAGCACCTCGGCGTGTTCGTCGAGCTCGAGCCGCGCATCGATCCGGCGACACGACGCATCGAGTCGCAGCTGCTCCAACCGAGCGCGTTCGGCGGTCGCCCACGGCCATGAGAACTCCTCCAGGGCTGCGCCTCGCCACAATGCGAGCGCGGCATCGAGCTGCGCGACGCGCTGCCGTGCGCTCGGATCGGAGTTGGCGGCCCGGGTCAGTGCTTCGAATCGGCTCGCGTCGAGCGCGTCGTCGGGCAGCTCGAGCACGTATCCCGCCGGGCGGGTGCTCAGGGTGACGTCCGTCTCCGACGCCATGAGCTTGCGCAGCTGGGACACATAGGTCTGCACGGTGGCGATGCCGCGCTCGTCGTTGTCCTCCCACAGCTCGGCCGCGATGCGCTCTGCCGAAAGCAACGAACCCCGATGCACGAGGAAGTACGCGAGCACGCCGCGGCGCTTCGCACCCCCGAGCGCGATGGGACCCGTCGACCCGACGACGTCGAGCGAACCGAGAATGCGGAATTCCAACGGTCGCCTCCCGGAAGTCGTCCCCCACGGACGCTGAAGCGACAGCGTAGGACGCGGCGATCATCTGACCGTCCCAAATCACTGTCACACCCGCTCGCTACGCTCACGGAGTGAGCTCCACCGTTCCCGAACTGACCGTCACGCCGCAGGTGCGCCGAGCGCATCCCGACGCTCCTGCGTATGTCGGTCGAGTGCCGCGCGGGCGGGAGGAGCGAGAGGCCGAGATGGACGCCGCGCTGGCTCCGGGCGCGACGCGTCCGATCGGTGCAGGCGCCCGAGCCTTGCCGGAGGAGCCGGACGCCTACCGCTTGTGCTTCGAACGTGATCTCGATCGCGTCAAGCATTCGCGTCCGTGGCGTCGTCTGGCGGGCAAATGTCAGGTCTTCATCGCTCCGGAGGATGATCACCTGCGGACGCGTCTCACGCACGCCGTCGAGGTCGCGCAGATCGCCACGGGCATCGCGCGCGCGGCCGGTCTGTGCGTCCCGCTTACCGAGGCGATCGCGCTCGCACACGATTGCGGTCATGGCCCGGCCGGGCACGCGTCGGAAGACGCATTCAGCCCGTACGTGCCGGGTGGTTACGACCATGCGGTCTACGGCGCCGACGTCACGCTCGCGCCGCTGAATCTCTGTTTCGAAACGCTCGATGGTGTGCGCAATCACTCGTGGCGACGTCCGGCGCCGGCGACGCCTGAGGGTGAAGTGGTTGCGTTCGCCGATCGCATCGCCTACGTCTGCCATGACTTCGAAGACGCGGTGCGGGCCGGGATCCTTGCGCCCGACGACTTGCCCGATGACGTTGCCGCGGTCGTCGGCCGCGCCCGGTCAGGTCAGATCGGGACCTTCGTGCTCGCAGTGCTCGACGCTATCGAGCTGACCGGTCACGTGGGTATGACCGAGCCCGCTGCCGGCGCGCTCGCCCGTTTCCGGAAATTCAACTTTGACCGCATCTATCTCCGCCCCGCGGCGCGAGCACAGGCCGAACGTGTCGTGGCGCTGCTGCGAGGCCTCGTCGACTTCTTCGCCGACGCGCCGTCCCGCATTCCCGGCGACAGGGCGGACGCGCATTGGGGGATTCGAGCCGGTTCACCACAGGCGGCCTCATTGGCCGTCCGCTACGTGAGCGGCATGACCGACCGGTACGCGCTGGGCCTCGGCGTCGAATTGCTGGGTTGGCGGCCGGAGCACTTGCCGCGCGGCGTCTAGCGGATCAATAGCCTGCGTCGGATGGGCATCCTCGACGAGGACGTAGCTCGGGTACGGGACGCGACCGATCTCGTCGCGCTCGTGAGTGAGCACGTCGGTCTGAAGCGCGTCGGCCGGCGCTTCCAAGGCCTCTGCCCGTTCCACACCGAGAAGACTCCTTCGTTCTCGGTGAACCCCGAGATGGGAGTGTTCTTCTGCTTCGGCTGCCACAAGAGCGGCGACGCGATCACGTTCGTGCGCGAGGTCGAGCATCTCGACTTCGTCGGCGCGGTCGAACGGCTCGCGGCTCGCGCGAGCATCACACTGCGCTACGACGACGCCGCCTACTCACAGGAACGCAAACGTAAGCAGCGACTGCACGACGCCGTCGGCGAGGCGATCGCCTTCTATCACCGGCGTCTCCTCGAAAGCGACGACGCCGGGCCGGCGCGCCGCTATCTGCGCAGCCGAGGCTTCGACGGTGACGCCGCCCGCCGGTTCTCGCTCGGCTGGTCGCCCGACGGCTTCGATGCGCTCAGCAGTCACATGCAGCGCGCCAAGTTCGCACGCGACGATCTCGTCGCGACTGGTCTCGCGTTCGTCAATCGCGCCAACAAGCTTCAGGACGCGTTCCGCGGCCGGTTGATGTTCCCGATCTGGGACATGCGCGGAGATCCGGTTGGGTTCGGCGGCCGCAGCCTCGACGGCAACGGCCCCAAATACAAGAACACCTCGGACACGGCCCTCTACCAGAAGTCGCGTCTCTTGTACGGCTTGCACTGGGCGAAGGGCGAGATCGTCGCTCGCGGTGAGGTCGTGATCTGCGAGGGCTACACCGACGTGATGGCGTTCGTGCTGGCGGGTGTCCCGAACGCCGTGGCGACATGCGGGACGGCGTTGGCCGACGACCACTTCTTGACGCTCAAGAACCTTGCGCGCAAGGTCACGCTCTCGTACGACGCCGACGCTGCGGGCCAAGCCGCGGCCGAGCGCTGCTATCAATGGGAGCAGCGTTTCGAAGTCCAATTCCAAGTCGCCGACCTGCCCGCGGGTCGTGACCCGGCGGATGTCTGGCGTGATGATCCCGCGCAACTCGTGAAGGCGGTGACGGCGGCGACGCCGTTCCTCGAGTTCAGGCTCGAGCGACTCTTGCGGAGCGCCGACACGGCGTCGCTCGAAGGTCGCGCGCGTACGGCCCAGGACGCGGCGGTGATGATCGCCGAGCACCCGAACGACCTGGTTCGCGATCAGTACGTCATGAAGCTGGCGGGCCGGCTCGACATCGATCCGGATCGGCTGCGCGACACGGTAGCGCGGGCAGGCTCCCAGCAGCGCGCATCACCGCGATCGGAGCGCGCGCCGGCCGGCCGCGAGGTGATTGCTCGTGTCGACCGCCGCGAGCTCGACGCGCTTCGTTGGGCGGTGCAGGTTCCGGAGCGGATGAGTGGCCGGCTCGATGTCGCGCTCTTCGCGGATCCGCTTGCTCGCGAAGCATTTGACGCGTTGACGCGTTGGTCCTGGCCCGAGTGCCTCGAGCATGCGTCTCCCGATGTCAGCGGGTTGCTGCAGCGGCTCGCCGTCGAGGAATTAGATGACCGCGGGGCGTCGGACGAGCTGGCTGTGCGCGTGGTGGTGAACCTCGTCGAAGCGTCAAGTAAACGATTGCTCGCGTCGATGGTGAGACGTGAGGATCCTCGAACCTCCGACGTCAAGGCGTTGCTCGACATGCTCGCGAATGCGCGCGCGAGCGAGCACTGGATCGAGGCCGAGCAGACCGCGGGCGAGTTGGTAACGTGGGTCACGGATGATGGAGAGTCCTGAGGCACCACTGGGGGATTCGCCAGAGGGTTCGTGGGCAAGCACCACGAGCACGACTGGCGATGTGGACGCGGCGCGTGACGTGGACGTGCCGAGTGACGCGGACGTGAAGAAAGACGTCGACGCGCCGAGTGACGCCGACGCGGCGAGCGATGCGTCGTTCGGCGGGGTGTTGGACCAGTTCCGCGAGCGCGGCTTCATCACGACCGGCGAGATCTTCGCGTCGTTCCCGGATCTGGAACCGGACACCGATGAGCTTCGCGATCTGTATCAGATGTTCGAGTCGCGCGGCATCAAGGTGCTCGACGAGATCGCCGAGGAGCTCCAGCTCGAAGACCAACGCCGCGCTGGTTCGGGCGGGACGTCGGGAGCGAACACGTCGACGTCCCAACGTCGTCGCCCGGAGCATCGCCCGTCGTCGTCGAGCCGTCCCGGTGGCGGCTCGCGTTCGGTGTCGTACGACGAGCCAGACGACGAGCTCGCCGCGGTGCGCGCTGCGTCTCGCCCCACACACACCGAGAGCGGCAGCTTCGACCCGGTGCGCATGTACCTCAAGGAGATCGGGAAGGTCCCGCTGCTCACCGCTGAGCAGGAGGTCATGCTCGCGAAGCGCATCGAGGCGGGCATGCTCACGACCGAGAAGCTCGAGGCCGTGGACGAGAACGGCGAGCTCAGCGACAACCAGCGCGCGAGCCTTCAGGCGGTGCAGCGCGATGGCGAGCTCGCGCGCCGCCAGCTGACCGAGGCGAACCTTCGTCTCGTCGTGTCGATCGCCAAGCGGTACGTCGGTCGAGGCATGGCGTTGCTCGACCTGATCCAGGAAGGCAACCTCGGACTGATCCGAGCCGTCGAGAAGTTCGACTACACCAAGGGCTTCAAGTTCTCGACGTACGCGACGTGGTGGATTCGTCAGGCGATCACACGCGCGATCGCCGACCAAGCGCGCACGATCCGGATTCCGGTCCACATGGTCGAGACCATGAACAAGGTCTTGCGGATACAGCGCCAGATGCTGCAGGAGCTCGGGCGCGAGCCGACGGTCGAGGAAATCGCGATCAAGGTCGAGATGACGCCCGACCGCGTGCGCGAGATCCAGCGCATCGCCCAAGAGCCGGTGTCGCTCGAGACGCCGGTCGGCGAAGAGGATGACAGTCTGCTCGGCGACTTCGTCGAGGATCCGAACGTGATCGCGCCCGCCACGGCTGCGGCGCGCGCGCTGTTGAGTGAGGCGATCGAGGAAGCGCTCCAGGAGTTGAACGATCGCGAGCGACAAGTAGTGCGTCTGCGCTTCGGTCTCGACGACGGCCAGATACGCACGCTCGAAGAAGTCGGCAAGGAATTCGGCGTGACCCGCGAGCGCATTCGCCAGATCGAGTCGAAGACGCTCGCGAAGCTTCGTCATCCGACCCGTTCGCAACGACTCCGGGATTACCTCGAAGAAAGCTAGACCCCTAGACCCCGAACATACGTTCGACTACCATGGCGAACGTGGGGTACCGAGGCAAGCTCGAAGCGCAAGAAAAGGCGCGCCTATTACGCGCCGACGGCCGAACACTCGCCGACATCGCGACGTTGCTCGGCGTGTCGAAATCGTCCGTGTCGCTCTGGGTACGCGACATGGACATCGAAGTCCGGCGAAGGATGCCGGTGAGAAGGCGTCCTCACCCGTTTCAGCTCGCCAAGCTCGCCGAGATCGACGAATGCAATCGTCTCGGTCGCGAACGGCTTGTATGCATCTCAGACGAAGCGTTCCTCGTGGCAGGCGCCGCGCTGTATGCCGGAGAAGGCGCGAAGCGAGACGGCAATGTGCTGTTCGCGAACACAGATGCGCAGATGGTCAGGTTCTTCTGCGCCTGGCTCCGTCGCTTCTTCTCGATAGACGAGGATCGGCTGCGAGTGAGGGTCTACCTTCACGAAGGACTCGATATCCAAGCCGCGGAAGACTTTTGGTCCGCAGTCACCGGAGTGCCTCGGTCACAGTTCCGCGCGCCCTACCGCGCGAAGGCCGATGCCAGCATTCGATCGAACAAGCACGAGCACGGGTGTGTCTACGTGGGCTATTCCTGCTCTCGAACGCATCGTGAAGTCATGGGTCTGGTCCGGGCGCTGCTAACCTCGGGGGCCATTCCGGGGTAGCTCAATCGGCGGAGCAGCGGCCTGTTAAGCCGACGGCTGAGGGTTCGAGTCCCTCCCCCGGAGCCAAATCCACAGCTCGCAAAACTCCAGCGGAAGATCCGCTGTAACCCTCCGGCCGTCGAGCGTCGATGAAGTGGTGACCCCAAGCACGCGGGGACACCGCTCAAGTGGACGACCACATCCCGTTCGTCACCGACGGGCCGTCGCGCCGTCGGCGACCATGGACGGTCTTCGTCACCGCTGCCGGTATGGCCGCGTTGCTCGCGGTCGGCTCCTTCGCGATCTCTGCGCTCGTCGGCGGCGGCTCCGATTCGCCCGAAGGCGCGGTGCGTCAACTTGCCGATGCCGTCTCGCACGAGGACGCATTGGCCGCGGCCGACGTCCTCGCGCCCGAAGAGGTTCGGTCGCTGCATGGCACCGTCTATGCCGCGATCCACAAGGCAGCCGAGCTCCACGCGGTCGACGCGACAGCCGCGCCGCTACGCGGCGTCGACTTCTCTGTCGACGGCCTCCGGCTCTCGTCCGAGCGGCTCGGCGACAACGTCGTCAAGGTGACATTGCAGCAGGGACAGCTGTCCGCGCGCACCGAACGGCGGTTGCTCTCCGCGCTCCGCAGAAGGTCGTGTCGGACAGTGACGGAGTGCGAACCGTCGACCTCTCGCGCCTCGCTCACGACGATCCGACGTTCCTCGTCACTGTTCGCCGCGACGGCAAGTGGTACGTGAGCATCGCGGGCACGATTCTCGAATACGTCCGCATGAGTGACGACGGTCCGGCGCCCGACTTCGCGCCACCATCGCCGGGGACGCTCGGCGCCGACACACCCGACGCGGCCGTGCAAGATGGCCTGCGCGCAATCGCGACTCGCAACTGGGACCGGCTGTTCGCACTGGCGTCGCCCGACGAGATTCCGCTGTACGCTTACCGGGCAACGCTCGAGCAGTCGCTCCGCGCACGCAATCGACCTTCACGATCGATCGACTCAGCACGTCGAGCGTCATCGAGGGTGACGTCCCCCACGTGACGGTGCACGCAGCCGGGTCGACCGACTCGGGGCCGTGGGCCTGGGACGGGGGGTGCATCTCGGGGACCACCGACGGCGAGGCGCAAACGATCTGTGTTCCGGCGCGCCTCTCGTTGATCCGCCTTCTGTTCGGTTATGAGTCCAAGCCGGAGCCGGGTGCACCATCGCAAGTGACTGTCATCCGACGCGACGGCCGCTGGTTCGTGAGCCCGGTCGGAACCGCCCTCGACGTGCTGGACCTCTGGATCCAGCGCTTCGACCAGCGCACGTTGTACTCCATCTTCAACCTGAGCTACCTGCTGCCGCCGGAAGGGTCCGTCACGCTCGGGCAGAAATTGCAGATCGGACCGAGCGAAGACGTCGATCACGTGTACACGCTCGAAGTGCACGCAGGTGAGCGGATCGTCGGGCGTCTCGACACTGCGACACCGCGTCGAGACGGCTTCGGCTCCGGTGATCTCTCCATCTACGGCCCGGACGACCAGCCAGTCACCGAGGACCTCTTGTTCGAGGGTGAGCCAGTGCGTCTGCCGAGCGACGGGAGGTACAAGGTCGTCGTGCACGTATACGTCACCGACGAAGTGATGCTGACCCTCTGGGACGCGGCCCACGCTCCGGCGGACGTCCTGCATCAGCCCGCGTCAGACATCTACGGCGGTGACTCGGGACCCGGGTCGAATTCGCCGACCGAGCAATGCACGCGGGATCCGCTGGGTCTTGGCGAGACCTGCTCCTCCTCCGCGACCGTTGCGCCCTGACATGATCGACGAGATGCGCCCTGCACGCGAGCTCGCGTACTTCGTCGGTGGCGGTGCGCTGCTTGCGTCGGCCTTCCTGCGCTGGGTGAGTCGTGGTCCCGGCAGTGGTCTGCGCGGTCATCAGCTGATCGACGCCGCAATCGGTCTCGGACGGCACGTGCCGGCGCTCTCCGCCGCCCGGCTGACGGTTCTGTGGTACGTCATCCCGGCACTCGGCGCCGCGAGTTGGATCGTGCTGGCCCTGTCGGGACTCAGGAGCACCGCAGCGCGCGCCATCGCCGTCGTCGCGTTTCTCAACGTGTCGATCATTGTCGGTGCCTTCGCGCGTCTCGTCACGATGACGCGCCTCGGCCCGGGCCCGGTTGTCGCGCTTGCAGGAGCTTCCGTGCTTGTGCTGGCTTCGTGTCTTCCGGTCGGGGCTCGGTCGTCGACCGTCGCAGCCCATGCGTCAGAATGACCGCGCGGGCCCGTAGCTCAGTGGTCAGAGCAGGGGACTCATAATCCCTTGGTCGTTGGTTCGATCCCAACCGGGCCCACGCGCGAACGTGCAGGTCACCGCTCCAGACTCGGCGATCGCGCTCGCGACTACACGCGGTTGGTCCGTCATTAGTCCGTGACGGTCGTACGAAACGTCGACGATTTCATGGCGAGTCGACGCATGTGCGGCGTGCGTCGAACGACACGGCGCCCACCTTCGCGACGTCCACGAGAGCCTCATGGGCGATCGTTGACTCGGTGTGACGACGGTCCTAAAATCCTTACTGATGAAGTCACACGGACTTTCGCAGCCCGTCTGGGGACGAATCGTCGCGCTCGTCCAGGCTGCTGAGCAGGGTCTGCAAGCCGACGGTCACAAGGTAGCCAAGGCGCTGGAACAACACGGCGCATTCGACCAGCGATACGTCGAGTCGCCGATGGTGCGCGCTCTCCTATGCGAGCACGCGCGCTTTGCGGCCGTCCCGGGCGTCGAGATCGTGCTGCTCGCCAACGGCGGTTGCGAGGCGATCATCGTCGACGAGGGCCGGGAACGGCGGTTTCGCTTCCGACTGGCGACGCGCTCCCGTCAGGACAACAGCATCGTCGTGAAAGTGAACAGCGACAGCATCATGGCGACGATCGTGCGCGAGCCCGATCTGTTCACCCAGATCGTCGACGTGCCCGAAAACGCGATCGAGCAGTGGGTGATCCCGTACGTGATCGACCCGTTGACGCGGTCGTTCTACGAGGCGTGGGTCGGTCGCGTGGTCGGCCTTGAGGGCCGCGCGCCGTACCGGCTGTTGCTCGATGACCTCGCGCCGGTGCCGCTCGACGCGCCGTTGCCGCCGCGGTTCACTGGCGGTCGCGCCGATGATCTCGAACTCGATGACGACGGCGAACAGGACGCCGGCGAGCAGGCGGGGTAGCGGCTTGATGCTGTTCAGCGAACCCACCTTCGAAGTGCCCGACCGGATCAAGC
>JBKPCL010000179.1:0-7087 GCA_046727335.1 Actinomycetota bacterium | reverse complement strand
TCCGCACGGTCGGCGCTTCAGCATCGTGTAGAAGGAGCAGGTCCCGAACACCACGGCCGGCGTCTCGCCGACGAGCGCGGCGATCTCCTGCATCGCTTCGGTCGAGAGCCAGCCGTCTTGGTCCTGCGCGAGGTGCGCGAGCGGCAAGATCGCGGACTTCGGTCGCGGATACTGAGCGATGATCTGCCGCGCCCGCGTCAGGTTCGCATCCGTGAACGTCATCGGTCGACTTCACCCATGATCGGATCGATGCTCGACACGATCGCGACCGCGTCGGCGACGAGGCTCTCGCCGCCCATCGGTTCGATCGCTTGGAGGTTGTAGAAGGACGGCCCGCGGATGTGGCAGCGGACAGGCTTGCCCGAGCCGTCGCTCACCATGTAGCAGCCGATCTCGCCCCGCGGTGATTCGACGGCGACGTAGGTCTCGCCGGGCGGGACCTTGAACCCTTCCGTGAACAGCTTGAAGTGGTGGATGAGCGCTTCCATCGACTCGTCGATGCGCGCGCGTGGCGGTGGCGTGACCTTCTTGTCCTGAATGCGGAAGTCACCGGGAGGCATGCGCGCAACGCATTGCCGGACGATCTTCGTCGACTCGATGATCTCCCACAGTCGAATGCGGTAGCGGTCGAACACGTCGCCGCTTTCGGCGTACACGACGTCGAAGTCGACTTCGTCGTAGGGAAGGCTCGGCTGCGCCTTGCGCAGGTCCCAGGCGAATCCCGTCGAACGCAGGATGGGACCGGTGATGCTGAGCCGCAGGCAGTCTTCCGTCGTGATGGCGCCGACGCCGACGGTGCGTTCGCGCCAGATCGGGTTCGCCGACAGCAGCTCGTCGTAGTCGCGTACGCCCGCCTCGACGACGTCGCACACCTCGAGCACGCGGTCTTCCCAACCATCGGGCAGGTCGGCCGCGACGCCACCGGGACGGATGTAGTTGCAGTTCATCCGCAGACCGGTGATGTATTCGAACAGGCGCAGGCACTCTTCGCGCTCGCGCCAGCCATACAGCATCATCGACACCGCGCCCATGTCCAGGCCATTCGTCGCCTGGAACAGAAGATGCGAGGCCATGCGGTTCAGCTCGCACATCATCATCCGTATCCACTGCGCGCGGTCGGGCACTTGGATGTCGAGCAGGCGCTCCACCGCAAGCGAGTAGACGAGTTCGTTCGCGAAGTTCGAGGCGTAGTCCATGCGCGTGACGTTCGTGGTGCCTTGCACGTACGTCAGCTCTTCGCCGGTCTTCTCCATGCCGGTATGGAGGTAGCCGACGACCGGCTTGATGCGGAGGACGTCTTCGCCGTCGAGCTCCAGCATGAGGCGCAGCACTCCGTGCGTCGACGGATGCTGCGGTCCCATGTTGATGATCATCGTGTCGCCGAGCTCGTCGTCCGGCCACATGCCTTCGCCCGCGATGACGACCTCGCGCGTTCGAGTCGACGACCGGAGCTCCTGTCTCCCCTCGTCGGTCTGCCGCTCGAGGCGCTCTTCTTCGTCGTCGCGCACGTCACTCATGCGATCGCCTCATCGGGGGTGCGGGTCACCTTTGAACGTCACCGGCACGCGTGCCGCCGGATAGTCCTTGCGCAGCGGGAAGCCGATCCAGTCATCCGGCATCAGGATGCGCGTGAGGTCGGGATGTCCGTCGAACTCGATGCCATAGAGGTCGTACGTCTCACGCTCGGGGAAATTCGCGCCGGGATAGACGCTCGTCAGGCTCGGCACCTTGGGGTCGGGCCCGGCTACCTGGCAGATGACGCGGACGCGGCGGTTACGCGCGTGCGACAGAAAGTTGGCCACCACCTCGAAGCGTTCAGGCTCGACGCCGTCCACGCGGTAACGAGCGCCGTCGAGCAGGTGGTCGACCGCCGTGACGTCGACACACATCGTGAACTGCTGCTCGTCGCGCAAGAACTGCGCGACGTCGGCGAAGGCGGCGCGCTCGACGTACACGACGGCTTGGCCGTGGGAATCGACTGCGATGCTGCCCGGGAACCGCTCGACGACCGCGGCCGCAACCTCGTCGTCGGTGCGGTTCGCAGGGCGCTCGTCTTCGTGATCTTGTTCACGAGGGGTGTCGTCGGCCATCGGGCGTCGTCTCGTCGGAGTCGGTCAAGAACCCGCGGGCTGCGGTTCGCGGTCGATGACGATGCCGGCGCCTCCCGAAGGGGTTTCGGCTCGCCGCTTGAGCAGCTCGCCAGTGCGGATCTGCTCGTGGAGGGTGAGGATGCCGTGGATGAGAGTCTCCGGCCCGGGCGGACAGCCGGGCACATAGACGTCGACCGGGACGACCTGGTCGACGCCCTGCACGATCGCGTAGTTGTTGAACATGCCGCCGGTGCTCGCGCACACCCCCATCGAGATGACCCACTTGGGCTCGACCATCTGGTCGTAGACCTGACGCAGCACCGGCGCCATCTTCTGCGACACGCGCCCGGCGACGATCATGAGGTCGGCCTGCCGGGGGCTGGCGCGGAACACCTCCATCCCGAAGCGGGCAAGGTCGTAGTGCGCGGCACCCGCCGCCATCATCTCGAGCGCACAGCATGCGAGGCCGAACGTCGCGGGAAAGACCGAGTTGCGACGGCCCCAACGCACGATGTCTTCGAGGCGCGCGGTGAGGAAGTTGTGCGGGACCTGGTCGAGAGGCACTACGCCGCCTCTTCGCTGTCGCGGGCGCGGGCGGCCGCCGCGGGATCGAGCACGCGACGGTCGGTTCGCAACAGAGGTCCGGGCAGCCGCTCGACGACGTCCTTGACCGGTCCCCAATCGAGCGCGCCGACGGAGAGCAGATACGCGAACGGCACCAGCAGCACGAGCACGAACGTGCCCATCGCGACGAGACCGAACAGGCCGAGACCGCGGAACACCGTCGAGAACGGATAGAGGAAGACGATCTCGACGTCGAGCACGATGAAGCTCATGGCGACGAGATAGAACTTCACCGGGAAACGCTCGGCCGGCTCCTGCTCCGGCACGATGCCGCACTCGTACGGCGCCTGCTTCGCCGCGTTCGGTCGTCTCGGCGCGAGCAGTTGCGACGCGATGAACGAGAACAGCACGAACGCGACGACCAGTGCGGCCATCACGAGAATCGGCAGGTAGTCGCTCATCGACCTCGTTCTCCCGGGTGGGACGCCGGTCGTGCGCGCCAAGCGCGTCCCCGAACGCGCGGAGGCTACCCGACGCGTGGTGGAGTGAAGCAACGCTGCGCGCCGGCGCGAGGAAGTGCTCCAACTAGCGTTCGCCACGATGAGCAGCCGCCCATCGAGCTCTTCGACGACGCGGTCCCGACGCGTCGACGCGCTGCTCTACCTCGGCGCCGCCGTCTCCTACATCTGGTGCGCGACGTACCACCTGTGGCTGCTCGACTGGATCATCGGGCCGGCGTGGTGTGTCGCGTGGGTGTGGGGCATTCCCGCGCTGGGACGTCTGCTGCGGGGGCAGCCGGTCCGACCACGCCGGGAGCGCTGACCGAGCATGAGCTGGGCAGCCCATCAGTTCGAGATCTATGCCGTCGAGGCCCACCTCCCGAAGAAGATGAAGGGCCGGATCTCGTGGTTCGCGATCTTCCTCGGCGACTTCACGCCCGACTTCCTCGCGAAGTTCTGGGTGTACGGCATCACGATCAACGGCGTGCACTACGGCGCGTCGAAGCCCTACCAGTGGCACCGTGGGTGGCCGGGGATGGGGTTCGCGCACACCTTGTTCTTCGGCGTCCTCGTGTGCTTCGGGATCTGGGCGTGGAAGCACAATCGCGCATGGACGATCGGCTACCTCCTCGGGTTCACCGCGCACGTGTTGACCGACGTCAACGACAGCATCGGCACCATGCTGCTGTTCCCGTTCACGACCCTGAACTGGAGCCTGCATACGTGGGCGTACGCCGCCACCGTCAAGGGTGGCAAGTACCTCGACGCGGCCGCCTACTACAGCAGCCTCGGTTTCGTCATGGACGCGTTCTGGCTGCTCGTCGTGCTGTTGTCGTGGCGAGTGCTGACGCGAGAGTTCTGGCGCACGCAGGTCGTGCCGGCCGACCCGCACGTGTGGTCATGGCTGGGGCAATGGTTCGACGAGCGGGGGCTGCTCGCCATCTACCGCAGCGTCTTCTTCTACGGCGTCTGCCGCATGATCGCGTGGACGACGTGGGCGCACGTCGTCGCCCGACCGATCATCGACGGGGTGGTCCACCACGGGTATCCGTGGGACCTCTCGTGGACGGGCCCGTGGTGGATCACGCACGTGACGCTGCCGCACGTGTCGCCGCTCATCGTGCTGCCGGCAGCGCTGGCGCTGCTGGTGCTCGTCTATGCGGTGGCGGGCACTCTCTGGGAGAAGATGGCGCCGAGCACGTCGCGAGCCCAACCCCGGCGGTAGACCTTCGCCGGCTTCCAGGCGCGGGCGGTGTCGACCGCGCCGACGACCTCGTCACCGAGGATCTCGTTGGGATCGAGCTCGAGGTCACGCAAGAAGGCGACCGTCCGCATCTCGAGCGCCAGCGGATGCGGCTCGGGCAAGATGCCGAGCTCGACGAGGCCGGCCTTGACCGGGTCGCGTAGCAGATAGGCGCCGAAGGCGATCGTCCCGACAACGACGTCGGCCTTGCTCACACAGTTCGCGCACACGAGAGGCGAGGGTAGCCGCGGGCGGCGCGCGGTGGTCGTCGCCGGTGCGGCACGCTCAGGCCTCCGGAGCGAAGCGCACGAGCTGGGCCAAGGTGCCGTACGCGGCTTCGGCCGGGCCGAGCTCGTCGGGGCGGAGCAGGTTCGCCATGATCCTCAACACCCACTCCATGATCGTGCGGCTCTGCATGCCGATCCGGGTCAGCTCGCGCATGACTGCGGGGTTGCCGATCGCTCGCACGAATGTCCTGGCCACCTTGAAATAGAGGCCATACACCTCTTCGAGGCGCGCGTCGTACGTCTGCAACGCCAGGCCGTCGTCGGTGGCCAGCGCCAGATCCACCGCATCGGCGGCGAGGCGGCCCGTCTCGTAGGCCACCGAGATCCCCTCGCCGTTGAATGGATTGACCGATCCGGCCGCGTCACCGACGACCAGGAACGTCGGACCGATGCGGGGGAGCACCGACCCGCCGGTGGGGAGCCGGCCGCCGGTCGGTGCGCAGGTCGCCGACTCCGGCCCGATGCCCCACCGCCGGGGCGCCGTCTCGCAGAATGCCTGCATCAGCGTGGTCGTGTTGACGTCCTTCCAGCCCGCGAACGTCGACAGCAGCCCCACGCCGACGTTGATCGTCCCGTCCCCGACCGGGAAGATCCACCCATATCCGGGCAAATGGTTCCCGTCGCGATCCCGGATGTCGAGGTGGCTCTCGATCCAGGGCTCGTCGTGAAGCGGGCTCTGGAAGTAGCCCCGGATCGCCATGCCCAGTGGGTAGGTCCGGTCGCGAGTTGTCCCGAGGGCGCGCCCGAAGCGCGAGTTGGCACCGTCGGCGATCACGACGTAGCGCGCGCGGACGGCTTCGATCGCGCCCGTGTCGGCCCGGCGCACCATCGCCCCGGTCAGCAGCCCGTCGTCGACCACCGGAGTCACCGCCTCGGCGCCCTGCCACAACGTCGCCCCGGCTTCGACCGCCCGCTCGGCGACCATCTGATCGAGGTCGCGCCGGCGCACGACGTATCCGCACGGTGGGAACTCGGGATGCTCGGGCCACGCGAGCTCGAGGGTCGTCCCGTGTCCCATCGCTCGAAGTCCATCGACGCGTTGGAACGTTTGCAGCCGATCCGCGAGCCCGAGATCGTGCAACTGGCGCACCGCGCGTGGCGTCAGACCGTCGCCGCACGTCTTCTCCCGCGGGAACCGTTTCCGCTCGACGGCGAGGACGCGCCGCCCGCGTGTTGCGAGCCAGTACGCGGCAGCCGCGCCGGCGGGGCCCGCACCCACGACCAACACGTCATACTCGCGGCTCGTTCGACGGCTCGCGGCCCCGTTCACCTTGCCATGATCACATGCGCGCGAGCGGTTGGACGCACCCGCGATGCGCCGCCCGAACGGCCGCCGCACCGCGCCCGAACGGGCCGCCGCAGAATGTGCCGATGCGCCATCTAGCGTGGTAGCAAGGCGTCACTCCGACCATTCCCTCGCCCGGAGAAGGAGCCGCGGAGCAGATGCGCGATATGCACGTGTGGAACCTGCTGGCTCTGCACGTTCCCAACGCGCTGCCGAGGAGCGTTCCGTGGCTCCGCCTGCACAACTGGCACCTCACCGTTGTGCACTCGCAATGGCCTCGACACGCGGGCCGTCTCATCTGGGCGTCCTTGATTCTGCTCATCGGGATCATCGCCGCGTTCGTGGTCATCCGGCGGCCGAAGAAGTCGGCCGAGCCCGCGACGTGGGCGCAGTCGATCGCCGGCGCGCTCCTCGTGTGGGTGATGATGGTCCTCGCGTACGGCACCGTCCCTCACGAGTGGTTGAACTTCGGCAACGCGTACTTGAACTTCAACAAGGCGACGTTCGTCGCGCACCACGATCAGTTCGCGAGCCACATTCCGCCGTTCGACATCACGCGTGCGGTCGTCGTCGACGGAGTTGCCGCGCTGATGTACGTCGTCTTCATCGGCTTGCAGGTCTATCTCTTCGCGGCGTGGCAGAAGCGCAAGGTCGCGGAACCCGTCGCGGTGACCGCCGAAGAGGGTGAAGCTCCCCCGCCGCCGAGTGGACCGTTCGCACGCTTCCGCCGTCGCCGCGAAGTCGGCGTGTCCGCCTACGGTCGTCCCGTGACAACCGCGGAGTAGCGGAACGATGGCTCGTACTGATGCGAATCCGCCGATGCCGGAGTTCTCGACCTCGTACGTGTTGCAAGAGGTCGACCCCAAGTGGCTGACCCAGGCGGTCAAACCCAAGCAGTTCCTCCACATCGACCAGGCCGAATGCATCCTGTGCGAAGGCTGCGTCGACATCTGCCCGTGGAAATGCATCCACATGCTGTCCACCAACGCCATCGACGAGTCGGTCAACGCCGACCAGCCCGGCGACGACCCCAAGGACCATGTGTTCTTCGTGGTCGACGAAGACGTCTGCACCCGCTGCGCGTTGTGCGTCGACCGGTGCCCGACCGGGGTGATCAT
>JBKPCL010000178.1:0-11099 GCA_046727335.1 Actinomycetota bacterium | reverse complement strand
GACGCCGACGACGACAACGCAACGCCTTCGATCACGACCACGGCGGCAACGGCCTTAACGACGAGACGACCATGATCGCGAGCAATACAACCAGGGGCGCCGTGCTCGTCAACCCTAAGGTCACCGACAATCACCGCGCATCCACTACCAGCCCCACCCGATCATCAACGTCCACCTGTAACAACAGGCGCCAGCGAACTCGATCAGAGAGACGCGTTGCTTTCATTCCTGGACGCCGGCGGGCCATATGCGCTCGCTCTGCCGCGAGGTTGGGAGCGGCGCGGCACTCGTGATTGGGTAGGCCTAGTGGTGTGGCGCACATCGTGACGCGAGATGAGGTGCAGCGGCTGGTGGGTGAGGAGTCGGCCCAGGTCGTCGATGTGCTGTCCCGCGCCGAGTATGACGAGGCACACATCGCGGGAGCGATCAGCCTTCCGCTGAAGGAGTTGGACGCGCGAAGCGTTCGACGGCTCGATCCAAAACGTCCGGTCGTCACCTACTGCCACGACTTCGTCTGAGACATGGACGCGCGGGCCGCGGGTCGGCTCGAAGGCCTCGGCTTCGACACGGTGTATCGCTACGCGCCGGGCAAGGCCGACTGGCGCGCCGCCGGGCTGCCGATGGACGGCAGTCTGCGTCCTGCGTTGCGAGCGATGGACGTTCTGCGACGTGACGTTCCGGTGTGTCCTGTTGACGCCGCGGTAGGCGAGACTCGCCGCACGATGCAGGCAGCAGATGACGCCTTCTGCCTGGTGCTCGACCGCAACGACCTCGTGCTTGGTCGTGTGCGAGCACGGACGCTCGGCGGTGTCGACGATCATGTAGCAGTGCAGGACGTCATGGAACCGGGGCCGGCGACGATCCGGCCCGACGAGGGTCTGGCGGCCCTGGTGGCGCGCATGCAGCAGCGGCGAGTTTGGACGATCATCGTGACCGATCCTGACGGTCGGCTCAGAGGCGTGCTTTACCGAGAAGACGCCGAGCGCGTGCTCAGGGGCCGCGCGGCCACCCCGTAGCCGAGCATTCGTACGGGCGCAGGTCACGTCCACGTCCCTAGCACCTACGCTAGAGCCGCGACGTGAGCTGGAGGGTGTCCATGCGCTTTGCACGACCGTTCGCCTGACCTAAGCGAGCACGTGCACCGCCAAGGTGCCTGCTCGCACCTCATGGGGAGCCCGGTGCGCGCGAACCGGGCTCCTCGCATTCGCCAAAGGTTTGTTCGGTGCACACGGCCGTTGGCGACCGCGATTTCCGGCCCTTCGTGTGTTGGTGCTGCGATCGAGAACCGATCGTGCCGTCCGACTCGATCGTCACTCCGAGGTGTTGATCTGTTACTGATGTTTGGACGGCCCTAACGCGCTGGGTCGTGAGCGGCTGAAGACGTTGCACCGCCGGTTCGGGAGAACACAGTGGTGGCGCCTCGGACGACGCCACCGCTGCTAACGACTTTACGATCCGGCGTGGCACCCGTGAAATGACCCACTGATCCGTCGACGCGGCGCGACCTAGACTTTCAGCGTGGCACTTCGCCTCGCCGTGATTCTGTGCGTAGCGCTCGGCTTCTTCGGCCTTGGCCTCGAGATTTCGCACGGAACCCACGCGCTTTACGAGCACTGGTACTGCCTGACACCGCTCGTGGTGATCGTGATCGCCGCACTCTTGGGTGTCGTTGACTTCCGAGGGCGCAGCACCGCCTGAGTCACGCACCCGCGCCAGAACTGCCGGCTCTGCGCTCGCTCGCGTGATCGGGATCCGGCCAGATGCGCCCGTGGTGCGGGGGCGCGTAGTGATCGTCGCGGTAATCGTGTTGACGTCTTGCGCGGACCACGCGCTTTCCCGACGCACCCGTGACGTCGCTGCGCCGAGTGGGGGCGCGATCGCTTGCGAGCGGTGCGGCGACTCTTCACGGATCAATGTCGCGTGACGGTCAGAGCCGCGTCTTCGTCGCGGGAACGGTCGACGTTCAACATCGACGGTCCGTGTTGCTCGAATCGGATGCGCATGGACCACTCATGCCCAACGGGGCGACTTCGTCTTGGCTTGGATTGGTCGCGCTCCGGGCATCGACGCGCCCGACTCCGACCATGTTCAACGTCTCGCGCGAGGTGAGGATCTCTACGCGCGCTGACGGGTCGTGTGCGCGTAGCGCTGGGCTCGTGGGGAGTCGCGTTCAGCTGCGCTTGCGGCGTTCGGCGGAGATCTGTCGAGCTCGGTAGACCATCGGAGCGAAGATGACGTCGCCCGGCTCGAGCGTCACGACGACTTCGGCAAGCGCCTCGAGCCACGGGCCGAGCGTGAAGCCTTCGCGCTCCATGTAGCGCTCAAGGATTTCCGCCTTGTCGTCGGGCACCGATGCCTTGAACTGCCGCATTGGCCCGAGATTACGAGATGAATTTGAGTGAATCCCTCGAAGCACCTCAAGGGGTAACGATGTCCCTTCAGGTACTACCGTGCCTCGTTCGTGGGCTTCGGGCGGGGCCGTCGTAGCGGGGGACTCCGTCCCGAAGCCCTCCGATCATTCGTCGAACTGACCTCGTCGTTGTGCGTTGCCCCGTGGCCTTCCCGGGTGGGGGCCGAGAAGACTCGCGGGGCAACGCAGCCTCAGTATCGAACTCCGCCTCCACGGTTCTCGAAAAGAAACGTCGACGGACCGAAAGCGAGTTGCCGCGACTAGGGCATTCCCGCGGCGCCATCGACTTGTCATGTCGATGGCGCGCGTCCCGTGTATGCCAGCAGCTTGTCCTGGGGTGACGCGTCATCGGGAACAGCGATCGCGGGTTTGAACAGGCCCTTGCGCTGCTCGTCGGTGAAGCGACCATGAATCATGCCGTAGGCGGTCTCTGCGAGCCCCTCCGGCATCGTTGTGTCCTGATCCGTGGCACGCGCGACGTCCCAGCCGTGCAACAACTGGTCGGTGAACGCGATGCCCAACGACGGTCCCGTCTTTTCGATAACGCCGGGCTGGCCGAACGCTGCAAGCACGTCTTGTCGTGCCCGCTCGAAGTCGGCAGCTGGATCATTGCTGATGAGCGCAGGAGGATTCGGCGAGGGCAGCGAGACCTCCTCACCGCGTGCCGAGCCCGCGAAATACCGCTGCGTGTCGAGCATGTGGTTCAGCAGCGCACGCACGTCCCACTCGTCGCATGGAGTCCGAGCGTCGAGATCGTTCTTCGCGCCAGCGACCTTTTCAGAGGTCCACTCGCTCGCGCGCTCGTACAGCGAAAGTACGTCGGCCACGACAACCTCCTCTTCGCAGTTTGAGGGTTGTCGTACCCGGTTTACCCACCCAGCGAAGCTCTACCGCTGAGCAGGCCAAACGAGTTTGCGAGCACAGGCACAACTGCCCGCCCGCGAGCCGAGGGCGACAACACGAACGTGAGGTTCGTTACGTGTCTGCTTCGAGGCGACGCCAGCCGCCTGCAGCCCAGTTACCCCCGTCGACGTGGACGGTCGTACCCGTGATGAACCGAGCCATGTCACTTGCCAAGAACACCGCAGCCGCGGCCGCGTCTTCCGCGTTGCCCATGAAGCCGAGCGGCGGCACGACGGCCGGGTCGTACAGCGCGCCGGCGGCGAGCATCTCGCCGCGGACGTCGCGTTCGCCTCCCGTCGGGATCGCGTCCGGCGCGATCGAGTTCACGCGTATGCCGCGCGGTGCAAGCTCGAGCGCGAGCGTCCGCGTCAGATGCGCAAGCGCCGCTTTCATCGCGCCGTAGACCGCGAATCCTGGCGCGGCCTGGTGCGCCTCGATCGACGTGAGGTTCACGATTGCGCCACCACGCGGCATGTGTGGCACAACCTCACGGATGAGGCCCGTGACATGACCGAAGTTCTCGCGCCAGAGGCTTTCTTCGCCCCTCTCGGAGACGTCGAGGAACGGCGCGAAAAACGTGCCGCCCGCGTTGTTGACGAGCACGTCGATTCGTCCGAGCTGCTCGACGACATCGGCGACGAACGAGGTCCGAGCGGGCGTGTCGCGCACGTCCATGACACGCGTCAGCGCGGCCCCGTTTTCGTCGAGACCGTCCCGGACACGGTCGCACGCGGCGACCCGCGCTCCGAATTGGACACCGAGCGCGACGACGGCCTCGCCGATGCCACGCGCCGCGCCGGTGACGACGACCACCTTGTCGGTGAGCATGATCGACGACGGTCCGATGGACACGCGTGGACGCTATACAGCGCAGTCTCTCGCCGCGTTCATGGTGGCGGGTTCAGATGCCGTACACTTGCCGAGGCGGATCGGCTGAACTGGTTGGCCGAGCGCGATCAGAAACGAGTAGTTGTGGCACAAGGTACGGTTAAGTTCTTCAACGCAGACAAGGGCTTCGGTTTCATCTCTCGTGAACAAGATGAGGACATCTTCGTTCACTTTTCGAACATCCAGGGCGAGGGCTACAAGACCCTCGAAGAGGGTCAGCGCGTCGAGTTCGACGTCGCGCCCGGCCGGAAGGGCCCGGAGGCCCAGAACGTCCGCGTGATCTGAGTTCGCAGGGGTGCATAGCGGGGCCGCCGGAGGTTTCCTACCGGTGGCCCCGCTCACGTTCCTGTGGAGGAGCCATATGGCGACGCGACGAACGACATCCGACAAACGCCAGCGCGAACGCGCGAAGCAAGCGAAGGCAGCAGCCAAGCGCGCCCGCCGGCAAGAGAAGACGAACGACGAGACGGTCGAAACTGCGACCGTCGACGACGCCGTCACCACCGAGCAGCTCCTTGCGCGCATCGAAACGTTGCACGCCAGCTTCGACGCGGGCACGCTCTCGTTCGAGGACTTCGAGGAACAGCGAAGCGAGCTGGTCGATCAGCTCGCTATCCGGCTCGCGCAGTAGCCGCCCCGGGGGCGGCTCGCTGCCCGGCCGCGTTGCTCGCGTAGCGTGACGCCCGTGGCGCGACGAGCTGGTGCTCGCTCTGGATCTGACCACCGGTTCGATGCGCTCGTCGTCGGGGCGGGTCCCGCCGGAAGCATCGCGGCACTGGTCCTCGCGCGCGGCGGCGCGCGCGTCGCGCTGGTCGACAAGGCGGCGTTTCCCCGCGACAAGGCGTGCGGCGACCTCGTCGGACCCCGCGGTGTGCAAGTGCTGCACGACCTCGACATCGCCGTATCTGATGCGCGTCGGGTACGCGACATGGCCGTCGTCGGTCCGACCGGCCGGCGGGTGCGACTGCCAACGGTCCCGGGACGCAACTACGCGGACTTCGGCCTCGCCGTCCCGCGTGTGCGGTTCGATGCTTGCCTCCGCGACGCCGCCGTGCATGCGGGCGCCGAGCCGTTCGTCGCGCGGGCGACGGCGCCGATCCACGAAGCGGGCGAGCTCGACGGGTTCGTCCTCGATTCCGGGACGCGCCTTCGCGCTGACTTCATCATCGGCGCGGACGGCGCGACCAGCCTCGTCGCGGACGCGGCTGGTCTCGTCGATTCCGCGCGCGTCCTCTGGGGCTTCGCGACGCGCGCCTATCTCCACGAAGCGGTCGACCGCCCGTACATCGTGCTTTGGGAGCCGATGCATCGCCGCGCGTTTCCGGGCTACGGGTGGGTGTTTCCCGGCGTCGAAGGAACCGCGAACGTCGGACTCGGACTCGGCCTCCTGACCGACCGGACCGGTGGCCGGCGGGCGGTACGGGAGCTCGACGCATTCGTCCGTCACGCCGCGGACGTTGGCCTCGTCGGACGCGCCTCGCTCGCACGGCAACGCGACGCGCCACGTCTGGGCGGATGGCTGAAGATGGGTCTCGTCGGTACGACGCCTGCACGCGGCCGCGTCCTGCTCGTCGGCGACGCGGCCGGACTCGTCAACCCGCTGCAGGGCGAGGGCATCGCCCAGGCGATGGGCAGCGGCCGCGCCGCTGCGGAAGCGGTGCTCGCAGGAGACGTCGCGCACCGGTACGTGGGATTCCTGCGCCGCACGTATGCGCCATATCTGGCGACCGCATCACCGATCCATCGAGCGATGCTCGATCATGCGGCCGCACTGCCCTTGTTCACTCGGGTCCTCACCGCGCCCTACCTCAGCGCCGCGATCGCCGGCGGTTGGTCGGCGTTCTGGAACGACCTGCTCGACGGTGCCGTCTCGAGCCGTGCAGCCATGACGGGGACCGCCGCGGCTCGCCTGTTCGGCATCGTCACGTCGCGAAGTGACGTCCGTCACGCAATCGAAGACGCGCTGGCTGACGGCAGCGCGTGTGGCGTGGGCATGACTAACGCATTCGCGTCGCGCGAATCGCGTGGATAGGCGATGTGCACTTTCGCCCAAAGGTCGAAGGTGATGGTGTCACCTTTGAGACGCTCGATGGTCTAACGAACCGATCGTCCCGATCCGGTGTACCGCCAGCAGCGAGGCACTGCGATGACCCAAGCCGACACGCTCGCTCGACCGCAACGCCTGGTCGCCGCGGTACGCGACGAGATCCACGCGTGGGCGTCGAATCTGCCGTGGGTCGTGGAGCGTCCGTCGGGCTCGTGTGTGCGGGTCTTCGCCGTCGACTGTCAGCCGTTGGGACGCCGTCAGGTGTGGTTGCTCTCCGGTCTGCACGACGGGTACGCGCGCGGAGCGACGCTCGGTCTGAGTGTCGTGCTCCCGTCGGAGTTGAGCCGGCATTTGGAGCAAGCGGGTTGCGGCGTGCGCATCGGCACTGTTCCTGCTGGTCACGCCGTCCTCGCGCTCAATGACCTCGACGACGGCGCTGCCGTCGACCACGTCCGGACGATCGCGTCGGCCGCGTATAGGTACGCGCTGTCGTAACCCACGCCGTCCGAGAGCGCCGGTCGTCCGTCACGTCGACTGCACGGTGCGACGGCTGCATGTCAACATGGCGTCGGCCCCGTGCCGGGAGGCGTGCTCGTGGACACGCAGTTGCGCGACGATCCGAACCGCTTCGCCCAGCGGCTCTTCGAAGGGTTGCCGCGCCATTACGACTTCCTCGAAGAGACGCTGTCGCTCGGGCAGAACCGGCGGTGGCGCCGCGCGATGGTCGACGCGGTCGTGGGCCATCGTCCGACGCGCGTCCTCGACGTCGCGACTGGAACAGCCGGAGTCGCGGTCCAGCTCACGCGGCGCACGGCCGCTTCGGTGGTCGGCGTGGACGTCACCCCGGCGATGCTGCACAAAGGTCGGGAGCGCGTCCGAGCGCACGGCGCCGCCGAGCGAGTTTCGCTCGTCGCCGGTCGCGGGGAGCAGCTCCCGTTCCCAGACGCGTCGTTTGACGCGCTGACCTTCACGTACCTGCTCCGCTACGTCGCCGATCCGGCCGCGACGCTCCGAGAGCTCGTGCGCGTCCTGGCGCCCGGTGCGCCGATGGCGAGCCTCGAGTTTTTCGTGCCCCCGAGCCGCTTCTGGCGGTTCTGGTGGCGGGGCTACACCCGGCTCGTGCTGCCGGCGGCGGGGGCGCTGGCGGGCCCCGACTGGTGGCGGGTCGGCCGGTTTCTCGGGCCGAACATCGATGCGCACTACCGCCGCTATCCGATTCGATGGACAGTGGAGGCGTGGCGAGCAGCAGGGATGACCGACGTGACGGTCCGGACCATGAGCCTCGGTGGGGGGTTGGTGATGTGGGGGACGAAGGCCAAGGCGTAGCCGTGCAACCCTCGCTGCCCGCCTTCTACGCATCGCGTCGCGGCGTGCTCGGTGATTGGTGGACCGTGCTGCACCCGCCGTACACGCTGTGGCACCTGTCGTATGTCGTCATCGGGGCAACGCTCGCACCGCACACCGACATCGTCCGGCTCGTCGCGACGTTGCTGGCGTTCTTCGCCGCGGTCGGGATCGCCGCACACACACTGGATGAGCTCCACGGGCATCCGCTCGGCACCGCGATCTCCGACCGCATGCTCGTCATCGCTTCCATCTTGGGACTGGCCGTTGCGATCGCACTCGGCATCGTCGGTGTCGCGCGCGTTGGCCCCGTGTTGTGGCCGTTCATCGTCGTCGGGCCGATCCTCGTCGCGGGATACAACCTCGAGCTCTTCGGTGGCCGGTTGCACAGCGACATCGGGTTCGCGCTCGCGTGGGGCGCCTTCCCCTTGCTCACCGCCTACGCGGCGCAGTCGGGCGACCTTGCGGTTTCCGCCGTGATCGCCGCCGTCGGTGCGACCGCGCTCTCGTACGCGCAGCGCAAGCTCAGCACGCCCGCGCGGCTCCTCCGCCGGCAGGTCGCCGCGGTCAACGGCTCCGTCGTGTTGCGCGACGGAACGAGCCGTGGCCTCGACGCGGCCACCCTGCTCCTGCCACTCGAGCGCAGCCTGCGAGCCCTCACCGTGGGCGTGTGCACTCTCGCCGCCGGCCTCGCGGTCGCCCGCCTCGTGTGACCGCCCGCTTCTGATTGGAGCAAACACGGTCAATTACGGCCGTCGTTGCTCCAAACCCATGAGGCTCTTGGCAGCCGCCGAGCGTGCGGCAACGATGTCGGCGTGCCGGGCGCCGAGACTCCGAAGAGCCTGCCGCTCATCCTCGCCCGCGAGCTGGCGGCGAATCTCGCCACGCCGATGTTCCTCATGGATGCCCGCGGCATGCTCGTCTATTACAACGACGCCGCCGCGTTGCTCATCGGCAAGCCGTTCGGCGAGCTCGGAGAGATCGCGGGCAACGAGTTCGGCGCCGTGCTCGATTTGGCGACGCCGGACGGTGAACCGGTTCGCCGGCGTGACTCGCCGGCCGGGATCGCATTCATCCAGCGTCGACCGGCACACCGCAAGCTGCTCACCACGTCGTACACCGGCGACCGACGGCTCGTGGAAGCGACCGCCTACCCGTTGTTCGGCGCCGCGGGTGAGATGCACGGTGTCGTCTCGGTCTTCTGGGAAGGCGCGAACGAGGACGAGGACACCTGATGCGCGTGCGCGTGTGGGGATGCCGAGGGTCGGTGGCGGCGCCGGGCGCCGAAACCGTCCGGTACGGCGGCAACACGTCGTGCGTCGAGGTCCGACTGGACAGCGGGCACGCGCTGATCCTCGACGCCGGAACCGGAATGCGTGCCCTCGGCGTGAGGATGCAACGTGATCCGCCGACGGCCGTGCACGTGCTGTTGACGCACCTGCATCTCGATCATCTCCAGGGCCTCGGATTCTTCCGCCCGTTGTTCGCAGCCGGCGTCGACATTCACATCTGGGGTCCGACGTCGCCGGTGCAGCACTTGTCGGAGCGCATCGCGATGTACCTCTCGCCGCCGCTGTTCCCCGTGCGGCTCGACGAAGTCCCCGCGCACCTCACCTTTCACGACGCGCCCGAGGAGCCCGTCACGATCGGGTCGGCGACGATGCGGGCCGGCAAGGTCACGCACCAGGGCCCGACAGTGGGCTACCGCATCGAGGAGCACGGCCACGCCCTCGTCTATCTGCCGGACCACGAACCATCACTCGGCACCGACCTGCGCACGCTGCCCGCGGCGTGGATGAGCGGACATGACATCGCGCGCGGCGCCGACGTCCTGCTCCACGACGCCCAATATCGCGACGACGAATACGGCGACCACATCGGATGGGGCCATTCGTCGATCGCCGACGCGATGGAGTTCGCGCACAAGGCCGACGTCGACAAGGTCGTCCTCTTCCACCACGACCCGTACCACACTGACGACGAGCTCGAAGAGCTGCTGCTCGACGCTCGCGGCAAGTGGCCCGGGATGGACGACCGTGTCTGCCTCGCGTACGAGGGGATGACCATCGAGCTCGACGGCGACGGCGTGCGATTAGGCCAGTGAGAGGGCGGCACGCCACGGCGTGAGGTCGAGCGCCGGGTAGCGCTCCCCGGTGGCGTCGAGCAACGCCGGCGTCCAGGTGCGATGGCCGGGTCGCGGGAACCCGAACAGTTCCAGCTCGCCGGGAGTGCTGTGCTCGACGAAGGACACCCAGTGCGGCGAGGTGGCGCGCGCTTGTGGCGAGTGAAAGCCGATCCAGTCCGCGCCCGCGACCTTGTAGCTGACGTTCAAGAGGAAGCGTGCGCCGCCCTCGGCAGTGAGTTCGACGGCTCGGTGGAAGACGTCGGTGCGGTACGCGAGAAAGGAACCGCGCACGCCGACCGCGGGCTGCTCCGCCGCGTACAGCTCAGGATCGGCATTCGGCATCACCAGCGGCGCACTCGTATCGCGACCGCCTGAATCGCGCACCGAGACGAGGTGCGTCGGCGCGTGGCTCGCATCGACGTCGGAGAGGTAGAGAAACCCCTCGACGTTCCGCCAACGATCATCGACGTCGGGCGCCAGCCACGAGTGGTTCCGGTCGGTGTGCATCGGCTGCTCGTAGTTCGCGGCGCCGGTGTACTTCGCGGTGAGCTGCGCCTGATAGATGCGGAGTTCCGTCGTCTGCAGCGCGCGTTGCATGAAGTCCACGATGCCGGGATGCACGCACAGACGGTTCAACGCGCGTCCCGCGAACGGGAACTCGGCACGCCAGCGGTGCTGCTCGGGACGAAATCCCGGCCCGGTCGCCGGCCACACATAACCGGGGGAACGCGTCGGCGGCGTCCCGATCCACTGCTCGGTCTGGCGTTCGGGATCGTCGTGGTACTGGCCAGGTGTCGGAAACGTCTCCCAGAGCTCGGACACGGCCGCGTCGATGTCGTCGATGCCGACGAGGCCCTCCAGCAACACCCAGCCGTCGTCGCACCACGCCGCAACTTCGTCGTCGCGTGCGAGCCGTCCGGTCACCGCATCGTTCTGCGAGGCCGCCGACGTCACGGCACCAGGACGACGCGACCGAACGCCTGGCGGCTCTCGATGTATGCGTGCGCCGCGGCCGCTTCCGACAGCGGGTACGTGCGGTCGACGACCACGCGCAAGCGACCGTTCGCGACGTCATCGATGTTTCGGGCGATCATCGAGCGCGTCCGTTCGTGGACCATTTCGGCGCCGAGGAAGACGCCGGTCAACGACTGGTTGCCCATCGCGAGCACCGACACGTCCATCGGCTGATGCTGGCGCCCGGCATTGCCGACGGTGATGCAACGGCCTCGATACGCAAGGCACTGCACGCTCCGCACGAGCGTCGGCCCACCGACCGAGTCGACGACGAGATCGACGCCGCGTCCGCCGGTATGACTGCGCACGACGTCGACCCAACCGTCGTGCGAGTAATTCACGCCGTGGTCGAGACCGAACTCCCGCAA
>JBKPCL010000177.1:0-5849 GCA_046727335.1 Actinomycetota bacterium | reverse complement strand
ACTGCGGGCCGAGAAGGAGATGCTCGGCCTGTACGTGAGTGACCATCCGCTGATGGGCGCAGAGCGCGCACTCCGACGCTTCGTCGACTGTTCCGTCGCCGATCTCCACGAGATGGAAGACGGCGCGGTACGCACGGCGGCAGGTGTCATCACCGCGCTCCAACGGAAGTACACGAAGCGCGGCGACCTCATGGCGACGTTCGTCCTCGAGGATCTGGCCGCCGCGATCGAGGTGATGGTCTTCCCCAAGACCATGCTGTCGTACGGCGAGTTGCTCGCCGGCGATGCGATCGTCACTGTGAAGGGTCGGGTCGACTGTCGCGACGAGTCGCCCAAGCTGATCGCGACCGAGATCATGCGACCCGAGCTCCACGTCGACAGTGGTCCTCCCGTGCGATTGCGCGTCCGCGTCGGAGCCTTGACCCAAGAGCGCGTCGCGCAGCTGCGCCGAATCATCGCCGCGCATCCGGGCGACAGTCCGGTCTTCGTGCACCTGCAGGGAGCGGACAAGGAAACAGTGCTTCGACTCGGCGACGAATTCTGTTGTGACGCTCGCAATGGGTTGTTCGCAGAACTACGCGTCGTGTTCGGCGGCGACTGCATCGCGTAGCCCCACTAGTCTCCGCCCGATGCGCATCGGAATCCTCGGCGCAACGGGTCCCGCGGGCAGCGGACTCGCGGCGCGTCTCGCGAGTGTCGGCCATGAGGTGTTGTTCGGTTCGCGCTCGGTCGACAAAGCCAAGCGCGCCGTCGACGAGATCGTCGAGCAGTGGGGCGACCGCGTCCCTGATCTTCACCCCTGCGACAACGCCTGGGCGTGCGATGCGCCCGTCGTGATCCTTGCGGTCCAAGCAGAGGCTGCGATCCCGACGGTGCACGAACATGCCGAACGGCTTCCCGGCAAGATCGTCGTCTCGATGGCGAACAACCTCGTGAAGCACGGCAACGAGTTCAACGCGGTGCTGCCGCCGCACGGCTCGGTCGCGTCGGAGATCCAGGCGCTGCTCTGGCGTTCGCGCGTCTGCACGGCGTTCCATCTCGTGCCGGCGGCGGAGTTCGCGGCGCTGGACCGACCGATGCAGAGCGACGTCGTCGTGCTCGGCGACGAGGACGAGGCCAAGGCCACGCTCATGGAGATCACCACGAGCATCCCGAACCTGCGGGCGCTCGACGGCGGCTCGTTGCGCAACGCGGTCGGCATGGAGACGTTCGCGGCGGTGCTCCTGACGATCAACGTCCGCCATCGAATGCGGGCAAGCCTCCGCCTGACCTCGGTCTAGGGTCGTGACCGCATGAGCGAACGTCGCGAGGCGGGTATCCCGCCGAGCAGTGAGCGGGGCCCAGCGGCCCGGCGCCGAAGGCGCCAGGAGCGGCAAGAATGACCATGCGTCTCTACGACACCGCGCGGCGGGCTGTCGTGCCGTTCGATCCGCCCAAGACCGTCCGCATGTACGTGTGCGGCATCACGCCCTACGACTCGACCCACCTCGGCCATGCCGCCACGTACCTGACGTACGACATCCTGATCCGGCGGCTCGAGGAGTTGGGCCATGACGTGCGCATGGTCCGCAACATCACCGACGTCGACGACTCGATCCTCCCGAAGGCCCGCGATCTCGGGATCCCGTATCTCGAGCTCGCCGAGGCGGAGATGGCGCGATTTCACTCGGACATGAGCGCGCTGGAGATGCGGCCGCCGGTGGCCGAGCCGCGCGCGACCGAATCGATACCGCGCATCATCGATCTCGTCGCCCGGCTGCTCGAATCGGGTCACGCCTATCTCACCGCCGGGACCGCGTACTTCGATGTGTCGACGTTTCCCGAGTTCGGCCGGCTGTCGCACTATTCGGAAGAACAGATGGTCCGCTTGGCGCGCGCGCGTGGCGGAAATCCCGACGACCCGCACCGTCGTGCGCCTCTAGATTTCGTGCTGTGGCAGCCGTCGCTCGCGGATGAACCGGCGTGGCGGGCACCGTTCGGCGTCGGCCGCCCCGGTTGGCACATCGAATGCTCGGCGATGGCGATGCACGAACACGGCCCGACCCTCGATCTCCACGGCGGCGGCACCGACCTCATCTTCCCGCATCACGAGGCCGAGATCGCCCAGAGCGAGTCGCTGACGGGGGAGCCGTTCGCGCGGCACTGGCTGCACTCGGCGATGGTCAACTACGAGGGCGAGAAGATGTCGAAGTCGCTCGGCAACCTCGTGTTCGTGAGCGATCTGCTCAAGGTCGCGGACCCGCGAGCCATTCGGCTGGTCCTGCTGCGACATCACTACCGCCACGGGTTCGAGTGGTTCGACACCGACCTCGAAGAAGGCACGGCATTGCTGCACCGCCTCCTTGCCGCCGCGGAGCGGCCGGCCGGACCTGACCCTCGGCCCTTTGCCCAACGAATCCGCGACGCGATCGATGACGACCTCGACACGCCGCGCGCGCTCGACGCGCTCGACGACCTGGCGAGCGCGATCCTCTCGGGCGGCGAGGATCCGTCCGCGCATGACGTGCTCTGCGAGCTGGCGCAGCTCCTCGGCATCGATCTCGAACGGCCGATCGGAGTCGGTGCATGAGCGACCGCATCACCGTCACCCTGCCGGACGGCTCGCGCGACGAGTACGCGCGCGGCACCACCGCGGGCAAGATCGCGGCGTCGATCGGCAAGGGCTTGGCCAAGGCCGCGCTCGCCGCGATCGTCGACGGCGAGTGGGTCGACCTCGACCATCCGATCACTCACGACGCCGCGGTCTCGATCGTTGTCCCGGCGAGCGCCGAAGGCCGTGAGGTGCTCCGCCACTCGACTGCGCATGTGATGGCGCAGGCGGTGGTTCGACTCTTCCCGGGCGCGGAGTACGCGATCGGTCCTGCGATCGAGGACGGCTTCTACTACGACTTCGCGTTGCCGGGCGGCCAGACGTTCAGTGAGGACGACCTCGGCCGCATCGAGAACGAGATGCGCGCCATCGTGCGCGAGGACGAGCCGTTCGTGCGCGCCGAAGTCTCGTACGACGACGCGCTGCAGCTGTTCGCCGATCAACCGTTCAAACGCGAGATCATCGAGAAGGTGCGCACCGGCGACGCCAACGCGGAAGATGCCGGCGAGGTCGGAGGCGACGGCGGCGTCTCGGTGTACGAGAATGTGCGCGACGGCGCGGTCGTCTTCACCGACCTGTGTCGTGGACCGCACGTGCCGTCGACCGGGAAGCTCGGCGCGTTCAAGCTCACGAAGGTCGCCGGCGCGTACTGGCGCGGCAACGAGAAAGGCCCGATGCTCCAGCGCATCTACGGCACCGCGTGGGAGTCGAAGCAGGCGCTCGAGGAACATCTCCACCGAATCGAGGAAGCGGCCCGGCGCGATCACCGCAAGCTCGGTGCCGAGCTCGACCTGTTCTCGTTCCCGCCGGAGATCGGTTCAGGTCTCGCGGTCTTCCACCCGAAAGGCGGGCTCGTCCGCCGCATCATGGAGGAGTACTCGCGCAAGCGACACGAGGAGTCCGGCTACCTCTTCGTGAACTCGCCGCACATCTCGAAAGAGGAGCTCTTCCAGACGTCGGGTCACTTGCAATGGTTCGCGGAAGGAATGTTCCCGCCGATCCACATCGAGGAAGGCGGTCAGCACGGCGAGGGCACGAACTACTACCTCAAGCCGATGAACTGCCCGTTCCACATCTTGATCTACGCCGATCGCACGCGCTCGTATCGCGAGCTGCCGCTGCGGTACTTCGAGTTCGGGAGCGTGTACCGGTACGAGAAGTCGGGCGTCGTCCACGGGCTGACACGCGTCCGCGGTATGACGCAGGACGACGCGCACATCTTCTGTACCAAGGAGCAGATTCGGGGTGAGCTCTCGTCGCTGCTCGACTTCGTGATCGACCTGCTACGCGACTTCGGCCTCGAAGACTTCGACTTGGAACTCTCGACCAAGCCCGAGGAGAAGGCGGTCGGGGCCGACGAGGAGTGGGAAGAGGCGACCGAAGCACTTCGTGACGCCGCGTCGGGCAAGGGCCTCGAACTCGTGCTCGACGAGGGCGGCGGCGCGTTCTACGGCCCGAAGATCTCCGTGCAGGCGAAGGACGCGATCGGCCGGACCTGGCAGATGTCGACGATTCAGCTCGACTTCCAAGAGCCGCAGCGCTTCGACTTGCACTACGTCGGCGCCGACAACGAGCGCCACCGACCGATCATGATCCACCGCGCACTGTTCGGATCGATCGAGCGGTTCTTCGCGATTCTCGTCGAGCATTACGCGGGCGCGTTTCCGGCCTGGCTCGCGCCCGTGCAGGCGACCGTGCTCCCGATCAGCGATCGTCACGACGCCTACGCCTTCCGCGTCGTTGATCGGCTCAAAGCCGAGGGCTTTCGCGCGGACATGGTCGACGGCAGCGCCGGCGCGCTCGGTGCCCGCATTCGGAGAGCCAAGACCGAGAAGGTTCCGTACGTGCTCGTCGTCGGTGACGACGAGGTCGAGCACGGCACGGTCGCGGTGAACGCGCGCGGCG
Source organism: Actinomycetota bacterium (assembly GCA_046727335.1). Classification (GTDB taxonomy): domain Bacteria; phylum Actinomycetota; class Acidimicrobiia; order IMCC26256; family PALSA-610; genus JBKPCL01. The sequence continues at coordinate 1,354 of JBKPCL010000177.1, read as the reverse complement.
CGGAAGCGGTCGAGCACGACGTCAAGGTCGACGACTTCATCGAGCGCTTGGCCGCCGACGTCGCCGAGCACCGGTAACGCACCCGATGGCGCTCGAACGGCTGTGGGCCGACTGGCGATCGGAGTACGTCTCGAGTCCCGACTTTGGCCAGGAAGACCGCGGATGCGTCTTCTGCAACCTCATTGCCGCGAAAGACGACGCCGAAGCGCTCGTCCTCGAGCGGACACCGCAGACGATCACGGTGATGAACCTGTACCCGTACGGCTCCGGACATCTGATGGTGGCACCGATTCGGCACGTGCCCTCGTTCGAAGACCTGAGCGACGACGACGTCGGCGCGCTGGCGCGGGCACAGGTGCGCGCGCTGCAAGCCGTGCGCGCCGCGTATTCTCCCGACGGCGCCAATGTCGGCGCCAATCTCGGTAACGCCGCGGGCGCCGGCATACCCGGCCACCTGCACGTGCACGTCTTGCCGCGCTGGAGTGGTGACACCAACTTCATGACGAGCGTGGCCGAGACCCGGGTGCTCCCCGAAAGCCTGCGAGTCGGCTACGACAAGCTGAAAGCGGCGTGGCCTCGGTAGCGTGGCGCCGTGGACCATCTCCCCGAGGATCTCGACGTCACGGCGTATGTCGGGCCGTACGTCTTCCCCGACATTCGGCGCCGCCGCATCCCCGGGGTGATCTACGCAGTCATCGGGCTGCTCTCGCTCTGGGCCGGGCTCGCGAACCACAACGGCGGCTTGCTCTTCGCGGCGGTGCTGCTGCTCGTGATCGCCGCGTACCACTTCGCCGCCGCCTGGCCGCTGCGCATCGACCAAACCGAAGCGCTCTCCGTCGCCAGCCGGACGGTTGGGTTCCCGGTGGGCCACGCCTCCGCCCAACTGGCGTGGCGCGGGTTGTTGAGCCGCCCGACGTGGAGGATTCTCCTCTACAGCGCCGACGAGCCGCCGAGTATCCGTGGCCTCGTCGAGCTCGACGCAGTCGACGGCCACGTCCTCGGCGAGTACACAGAGGCCAACCCCGAGGACTGGTCGCAATACGGCTTCACTCGCTGACGGCCAGTCGTTCCCACTGGCGGAGCGAGGAGGATTGTTGGTGCGCGAGTTCCTGAACGACTTCCGCAAGTTCGTCATGCGCGGCAACTTGGTCGAGATCGCCGTCGCGTTCATCCTGGGTCTCTATTTCAAGGACGTCGTCGACTCCTTCACGAATGGGATCGTGCTCGCGTTCGTGGCCGCCATCTTCGGCAAGCCGAACTTCAAGGCCATTGGATTCCACGTCAACAAGTCGTTCATCGCCGTTGGCGCGTTCCTGAACGCGGTGATCAACTTTGTGATCGTCGCGTTCGTGCT
>JBKPCL010000176.1:0-12670 GCA_046727335.1 Actinomycetota bacterium | reverse complement strand
AACCGACGGCCACGAGATCAATCGGTCGCTCGACGCTTGCACACCACCGTCGGGTTGCTCGCGGGGTGGCGAAATCGGGTCGTCGACGATCGGAGTGTCGTCGTGGCGGGTCTTCCACACCTTGGTGAGCAGCGACGACATTGAGCGGGAACGCTACTGGTGCGTGATTAGCGAATCGCGCACCCTCGAACGCTCGCGATCAGCGCTGAATGACCCGAGTCCCCGGAGGACGCCACCTGCGCGTCTTGCGGAGGAGATCCTGCAAGTCCTGTACCGGCTGCGGTGGCGCGAAGAAGTAGCCCTGCGCCTCGTCGCAGCCGAGCATCACGAGCTCGCTCAGCTGCTCCTCCGTCTCGACGCCTTCAGCAACCACCCGCAGTCCGAGCGCGTGTGCGAGGCCGATGACCGCGGAGACGATGGCCACGTCGCCGGCGTCGGTGCCGAGTCCGGCGACGAACGATCGGTCGATCTTCACGATGTCGATCGGGAACCGCTTCAGGTATCCGAGCGACGAGTAGCCGGTTCCGAAATCATCGATCGCGAGACGAACACCGAGGTCGCGAACACGTTCGATGACGGAGATCACGGAGTCGGCATCGTCCATGAGCACGCTCTCGGTGATCTCGAAGCACAGGTTCGACGGGTCGACACCCGTGCGATCGATGACTTCGGCGGCGCGCTCGGCGAGATCGGGCTGGGCAAGCTGACGCGCGGACAGGTTGACCGACACCAGGAAGCCCCTGTCGCGGCCGATTTGCCACTTCGCAGCGTGACTGGCGGCCTCGGCGAGCACCCACGCGCCGAGCTCGCCCACGAGACCGGTCTCTTCGGCGAGCGGGACGAACTCTGCCGGCGCGATGAGCCCGCGCTCCGGGTGCTGCCAACGCACGAGCGCTTCCGCGCCGACGCAGCGCGCGTCGGCGAGCGCCACGACCGGTTGGAAGAAGACGCGGAGCTCACCGCGCTCCAACGCGCGGTGCAAGGCATTCTCGGTCGCGTGCCGGGCGAGCGCGCGGGCGCGCATCGTCTCGTCGAAGACGTCGACTCGCCCTCGCCCGCCCTCTTTGGCGTGATACATCGCGGCGTCGGCGTTGCGCAGGAGTTCCTCGGGGCGCTCGTCGCCGTTCGACGCGTGCGCGATACCGATGCTGGCGCCGACGAACGTGTCGGTCCCGCGCACCACGAACGGCTGAGACACGACGCCGAGCAAGCGATGCGCGATCTCCATCGAACGCTCGGCCGCGGACTCGGCCGGAAGGTCCTCGCACAAGATCGTGAACTCGTCGCCGCCGAAGCGCGCCACCGTGTCGCCGGGCCGCAGCATCGCTTCGAGCCGTCGTGCCACCGCGACCAGGAGCTCGTCACCGGCGTCATGACCGAGTCCGTCGTTCACGTTCTTGAAGCGGTCGAGGTCGAGGAACAGGACCGCGACCTGGGAGCGCGTGCGACGGCAGCGGGCGACCGCCAGGCCGAGACGGTCGAGGAACAGGAGCCGGTTCGGCAGTCCCGTCAACGGGTCGTGCATCGATTGATGCGCCAGGCGATCCTCGAACGCCTTGCGCTCGATCGCGATCGAGGCAAGGTGCGCGAGGAGTCCGACGATGCGCTGGTGTTCATCGTCGGGCGTGCGCGGCTCGCGGCCGAACACGTCGAGGGTGCCCAGCACAGTGTCGCCGTCGCTGGCCAGGACCGGCGTGGACCAACTCGAGCGCAGCCCGTGCTCGAGCGCGAGGTCGCGACGGTGCGCCCACAACGGATCGGTCGTGATGTCGGCCACGATCACCGGCGAGCGTCGGAATGCGGCGGTGCCGCACGACCCGTCGGCCGGGCCGATCGCGGTTCCGTCGAGCGAGTCCACGAAGCGCGGCGAGAGACTCGGCGCGACTGCCAGCCGCATCGACGTGCCCTCGGGACCGACGAGGAACATCGCGCACGACAGCCACGGGAAGTGGTCCTCCACCGTTGCCGCGATGGTCTGCAGCGTCTCGCGCAGGGGGACACCGCGGGCGACCTGCTCGAGGATCTCCGCCTGGTGCTCCGTCAACGCCGTGGCGCGGCGCTCTTCGCTGATGTCGTGACCGACCGACTGGAACTCGGCGACCGTGCCGTCGTCGTCGAGGAAGGCGCGGTCCACCCAGCGGTACCAATGCTTGGAGCCGTTGGCCGCGATCTCCCAGTCGTCGTATGTCTGGACGTCCGATCCCGGACCGAACGAGCGGAGCCGCTCCATCTCGCGGTCGCGTTCATCCGGAGGGAACACCTCGATCAGTGGTGTCCCCATGAGTTCTTGGGGAGTTCGGCCGTAGAAGTCGGCAAACGCGCGGTTCACGAAGGTCAGCGTCGTGTCGGGCAGGTACCGGCACACGAGCTCGGTCTGGTCGTCGACGACTGCCCGGTAGCGCGCCTCGCTCTCGCGGACCCGCCCTTCACTCTCGCGAAGGCTCTCCACCATGGCGCGGAGCCGCTCCTCCGACGCCGCCACCGCCGCTTGTGCCTCGAATCGTTCGGTGATGTCGCGCGCGTTGTTGACGATGCCCGCGACCGCAGGGTCATCGAGCAGGTTGGTCGAGACCAGATCGATCCAGCGATATTCGCCGTCGGCGCGCTGCAGCCGGAAGGTCATCGATTGCGTCGCACCCGGCTGCGATCGCAACGCGTCGAACATGGTCGTGAGTCGCTGGGCGTCCTCGGGCGCGGGGGACGGCCGCGTGACCGGCACGCGCGGGTCGTCGGACGGGTCGATGCCGAGGAACCGCCACGCGCTCGGGCTCATGTACGAGGTGTCGCCGTTGCCGTCGAGGACGGTGATCATGTCGCTCGAGTGCTGGACGAGTGACCGGAAGCGAACCTCGCGCTCGGCGAGCGACTGAATCGCGCGCTTCTGCTCGCTGACGTCTGCCAGCACTGCGACGGCCGTGACGACCCGGCCCGATCGATCGCGGAGCGGCGCGATCGCGACCTCGGCGTCGACGGCCGTGCCGTCGTGACGCAGATACCGCGCGTCATGGCCGCGGATCGTCTCGCCCGCGAACACTCGATCCACCAGCGCCATGAACTCGACCGACGATTCGTCGTCGAGCATCAGCGGCTGCTTCCCGATCACGTCCGCGGACGAGAAGCCGAACATGTCCTCGCACGCCCGGCTCCACACGTGGACGACACCGCGACGGTCGAGGGCGAGAATCGCGAGCGGGGACGACTGCACGATGGCGCGCAACGCCTCCTCGCTCCGCGCGCGTGCGGACTCCGCGGCGTAGCGGTCGGTCACGTCGTGGGCATGCACGACCGCCCCTTTGACCTCGGGGTCGTCGAGGAGATTGATGACGCTCCCCTCGAACACATGCACCGAGCCGTCGCGATGACGCACGCGCACTTGGATCGAGACGGGCTCGCCGGGCCGTTCGAGGAGCTGTGCTCGCATCCGCTCCAACCGCGGCTGATCCTCATAGACAACGCGCTCGGCGAATCGCCGGCCGAGCAGCTCGTCCGGCGTATAGCCGAGCAGGCGGGTTACCGATGGGCCGACGTAGGAGATGACACCATCGGCGCCCATAACGGCGACGAGTCCCGGCGTGTGCTGCACAAGGGACCGGAACGGTGCCTCACCGCCGTCCCCCTGATCACCTTGGACGGCCGACGTCCGCTCGGCGCGTTGGGCGCGATCCGTCGTCATCGTCCCCTACATGACTCGCGACGTGAGAGCGCCCATGCTGTCTTTTCGGCGCGTCGGCGACAAGGGCGAAGCACGAACATCAGCTCCTGTCGCCGGGAAGCGCTGATCGCGCCCGGAGGACGGCGGTCTTGCCGATGCCCCAGGCCAGCATCTGGTGACCGAGCTCGTCGTCGCCCAGCTCGGCGATGGACCGAGGGACGATCCCGTAGACGTCGTCCGGGAAGGACCGTGTCTCGTACTGATCCCGCTCGACCGCAGGTACGCCCGCCCGCGCGAGCAGCTCCGTGGGCTCGCGCCGCAGCGTGCGGACGATCTCCAGCGGGGTGGCGCGTTGGTCGGTCGGATCGAGGGCGAACAGGGCGCGCAGCGCGGCGAGGACCCGCTCCGTGCCGGCACGGCCCGCTGCGGGAGTTTCCGCGAGCACGGTTGATCGAGCTTCGTCATCGAGGTCGTCCGCTCCGTCGAGGACGGATCGGACCGTCCGGTCGACCCATTGTGGACCGAGCCGCTCCACGCCGCGCACGATCGCATCCTCGGCATCGGCCATGAGTTGCCGGCCTCGGGCTTCGGTCCCGGTCGGGTCGTCATCGGTCTCGGGCATCGGACTAGCCCGCGACGACGTCGCCTTCCATCGGGTTCACGGTGCAGCCGAGGTCCCGCAAATATGTAATTGCGGCGTCGCAGACGTCGTGGGGTCCCGACAGCTCCAAGATGATCCAACCGGAGTGGCTCTCGACGTTGGCGCGCCGGATGTTCGGCACGACGTCGAACCGCTTCACGAGCTCGTAGATGATCGGCCGCTCGACCAACGTCTCCGGATACGAGACGAACAGTCGCAGCGCGTCGACATGTTCGCTCATGCTTGATCGGATCGCAGGCCGACACGTGCGCACGCTTCTTCCGGGGGAAGGACGAGACCGGTGAAGAAGGGGCCGAACTCGGCATAGCGCGCCGAGACCGGATCGAATCGCATCTCGTACACGATGTCCTTGAGCGCGTCGGGATCGTCGGCGAGCAGGGTGACACCCCACTCCCAGTCATCGATGCCCGTCGAGCCGGTGATCAGCTGCAGCACTCGTCCGGCGTACTGACGGCCGACGCGGGCGTGGCCGCCCATCAACTCTTTGCGCGCGTCGAACGGCAGCTCATACCAATTCGCGTCCGCGGTCCGGCGTTTTGCCATCGGGTAGAAGCAGCAGACGCGCTTCGCCGGGAGCTTCGGATGCAGTCGGTGTTCGTGGTAGTGCGCCATGCGCTCGCGCCACACCGAGAGGCGCTGCTCGAGCTCGTCACCATTGACGTGCTCTTCGCGCGCCAAGCGCGCCCGTTCGTCGTCTTCGGTTGACGTGTATTCGGAGAGCTCGGTCAACGAGACATACGACCAGACCGGTTCGACGGGCGCGCCGAGCAGTTCCTGCTGGAACGCCTGCAACCGGGCAAGATCCGGGCCGAGCGCCACGACTCCGAGGTCGGCCTTGTGACCGAGCATCGCGAGCGTGAGCGCCTGGTGGCCGTCGGCCTCGAGCGAACTGACGGCGTCGACGATGCGCTTGCCGGCGCCTGCTTCGTGCTCGGCGCGGGCGCGGTCGACCCGGTAATACAGGTGCAGCACACCCCAGCCGACGCTCGGCGTCACCGACTCCACGCTGTCGAGGGTATCGGGCCTCTCACGCAGCTTGCGCGCCGCCGCCGAGCACGCTCGGGTTGAACGGCGCCAGCTGATCGGCGGGCGGGGCCTCCACGTGCACCGGCGTGCCGTAGTCGTACAGCTCCATGGTCATGACCATCTCGAGGCTGTTCTGCGGAGAGCTCCCGAACATCGACCCGAAGTCGATCTCCATGCGCATCTTGCGGAGCCGTCCTTGGGCATCGATCCAGATGTCGGTCGGTACCTTCGCCAACGAGCCGGCAAGGCCGTCGAGGAGCTTGTGCAGCCCGTCGCGCGTCGCGGGCGGCACGCCCTTGGTGTCGGCGGCCTTCAAGAGATCGATCGTCGCGTGATATTTCGTCGTCGGGACGCCGCGCACCTTCTCGTGGCCCACAACCGTCACGCCCGCTCCGAGACCATGCAGCGTCTGCAGCAGCTGGGACGGGTCAGACCCGCCGAGGGCACTCTTGCTGCCTCCGAGATCCTTCACGGAGACCTTCGACCACTTATCGGACGCGCCCGGCACACCCGAGATGCGGAGGTACACCGCGTCGTCGACGATGCGCATCTGCATCGTCATGGCAACCCGGCCGCTCTTGATACGGACGGTGAGGTCCATCGCCTGGTTGGCGAGATCAATCACGCCGTCGCCCGTCTCCGCGACGTCTCCGGCCGGGCCGAGACCAGTCATCTCGACGTCCATTGCGACCTTTGCGGTTCGCGCCGCGGTCGTCGCCCGCAGGGCGGCGGCGAGATGCGCCGCGTCGACGCGCACGTTCGGCGCGCCGACGCCGAGGTCTTCCCTGGGGAACGGCGTCCCGCCGCAGGCGGCGAGCAGCACGACTGTCGCCACGCCGGCGACGACCTTCCACGTGTTGCACATGCATCAATTCTCGGACGCGAACGGGGCGCCCCTGAGGGCGCCCCGTCGAGCATGTGCGATCCCGAAGCGGGATCAGAAGTCCATGTCGCCCATTCCGCCACCGGGCATACCGCCAGGCATGCCGCCGCCCTTGGACTCTTCGGGCTTGTCGGCGACGACCGCCTCGGTGGTGAGGAACAGCGCGGCGATCGAGGCCGCGTTCTGGAGCGCCGACCGGGTGACCTTGGCGGCGTCGATGACGCCGGCCTTCACGAGGTCCTCGTACTCACCCGTCGCGGCGTTGAGGCCGTTGGCGCCCTTCAGGTTCTTCACCTTCTCGACGATCACACCGCCCTCGAGGCCGGCGTTCACGGCAATCTGCTTGAGCGGCTCCTCGAGCGACCGAGCAACGATCTTGGCGCCCGTCGACACGTCACCGTCGAGCGTGTTGGCGAGGTCGATCACCTTCGCCTGCGCACGCAGCAGCGCAACACCGCCGCCCGGTACGACGCCCTCTTCGACCGCAGCCTTGGTGGTCTGCACCGCGTCCTCGATGCGGTGCTTCTTCTCCTTGAGCTCCACCTCGGTCGCGGCACCGACCTTGATGATCGCAACGCCGCCCGACAGCTTGGCGAGCCGCTCCTGCAGCTTCTCGCGGTCGTAGTCGGAGTCGGTGTTCTCGATCTCGTTGCGGATCTGGTTGATCCGGCCCTGGACCTCGGACTTCGAGCCGGCGCCTTCGACGATCGTCGTCTCGTCCTTGGTCACGACGACCTTGCGGGCCCGGCCGAGCAGGTCGAGGCCGATGCCCTCGAGCTTCAGGCCGACTTCCTCGGAGACCACCTGGCCGCCCGTCAGGATGGCCATGTCCTGGAGCATCGCCTTGCGCCGCTCACCGAAGCCGGGCGCCTTGATGGCGACCGACTTGAACGTGCCGCGGATCTTGTTCACGACGAGGGTGGCGAGCGCCTCGCCCTCGACGTCCTCGGCGATGATCACGAGCGGACGGGCGCTCTGCATGACCTTCTCAAGCACGGGGAGCAGGTCCTTGACCGCAGAGATCTTCGAGGACACGTACAAGAGGTAGGCGTCGTCGAGGACGCCCTCCATGCGCTCGGGGTCGGTGACGAAGTACGGCGAGATGTAGCCCTTGTCGAAGCGCATGCCCTCGACGAGGTCGAGCTCCATGCCGAAGGTCTGGCTCTCCTCGACGGTGATGACGCCGTCCTTGCCGACCTTCTCGAGCGCCTCGGCGATCATCTGGCCGATCTCCTTGTCGGCCGCGGAGATCGCGGCGACGTTGGCGATGGCGGCCGGGTCGGTCTCGACCTTCTTCGACAGGGCCTTGATGCCGTCGACCGCGGCTTCGACCGCCTCCTGGATGCCCTGCTTGAGCACCATCGGGTTGGCGCCGGCCGCGACGTTGCGCAGGCCCTCACGCACCATGGCCCAGGCGAGCACAGTGGCGGTGGTGGTGCCGTCGCCGGCGACGTCGTCGGTCTTCTTGGCGACTTCCTTGACGAGCTCGGCCCCGATCTTCTCGTAGGGGTCTTCGAGCTCGATCTCCTTGGCGATGGAGACGCCGTCGTTCGTGATCGTGGGCGCGCCCCACTTCTTCTCGAGCACGACATTGCGGCCCTTGGGCCCGAGCGTGACGCGCACGGCGTCGGCGAGCTTGTTCATGCCCGACTCGAGCGAGCGGCGGGCGTGCTCGTCGTAGGCGATCTGCTTCGGCATTGCGTAACCCCCTCGAGGCAGCACCGGTGCTGCCGAGATCGTGGTTCCAGAGGTGCTTCGGTGGTTGGGTATTCGTTAGCACTCTAGCTGATCGAGTGCTAAACCATGTTGGCACTCACGATCGGAGAGTGCAAGCCCGCCCGGCCCCCTCGCCGCACGATCGGCGTGTCCCGAACCAGGGGTACTTTGGGTTCGTGGCGGAGATGCACGACACCACCGAGGAGTACCTCGAGACCATCCTCGCCATCGAAGAGGAGGGCATCGTCCCCATGCGGGCCCGCCTGGTCGAGCGGCTCGGGCTCTCGGCCGCCGCCGTCTCCGAGACGGTCGGGCGGCTCACCGACCAGGGCTACGTCGAGCTCCACGGCGACCGCACTCTTCACCTCACCGACAAGGGGCGGCGCCTGGCCACGACCATCGTGCGCCGCCACCGGCTCGCCGAGCGGCTCCTCGTCGACGTGATCGGGCTCGAGTGGGAGAAGGTGCACCGGGAAGCCGACCGCTGGGAGCATGCGATCTCAGCCGACGTCGAGGAGAAGCTCGTCGAGCTGCTCGGCGACCCCGCCACGTGCCCGCACGGCAACCCGATCCCGGGGTCGAAGCACGGGGTCGACGGGAAGCCGACGGTCCGGCTCTCGGATGCTCCCCTCGGCGACGCCATCGTCGTCCGGGTGAGCGAACGGCTAGAGATGAACGACGAAGGACTGCGCGTCGTGGTCGACGCCCGCCTCGTCCCGGGCTCAGAGGCGACGGTGATCGAACACCGCGACGGCGGCGTGCTCGTGAAGACCGTCAGCGGCGAACATCTCGTGCCGGCTCGGGTCGCCGATCACCTGTACGTCACCCCCGGCTGAGGTAGTCGGCGCGCGTCAGACGCCAGATGCCGTGCGGCATCTCGGGAAACGTCGAGAGCACTCGCTCGTCGTACAGCGTGAAGCCGAGCCGTTTCGCGACGCGCTGCGACGGCTCGTTGTCGGGGAGGATGACGCTGTAGACCGCGTCGACGTCGTGGTGTGCGAACGTGTGCGCGGTCGCGGCTTCGCCTGCTTCGGTCGCGTAGCCCTTGCCCCAGTGGTCGGGATGGAGCGTCCAGCCGATCTCGATGCCGGGCCAGTCGGCGCGCTCGGGCCAGTGCGACCCCGCGCGACCGATGAAGTTGCCGCTGGCGCGCTCCTCGAGCGCCCATTGCCCCGTGCCGCGCAACTCCCACTGACCGAGCCACGCCGCCATCCCGGCCCACGCCTGCTCGCGGCCGACGTCGTCGGGCAGGTGCAGCGCGGCGCGCACTTGACACGTCTGCAGGACGGCCGTGTACGCGTCGAGGTCCGACTCGCGAAACGGCCGCATGATCAACCGTTCCGTCTCGATCGTCGGACAGCGGCTCATGTGATTGGAGCGAACACGACCGTAATTGACCGTCCTTGCTCCAAACAGAATCAGCCGCCGGCGACGGCGGGGACGATGCTCACGACCGAGCCGCTCTCGACGGTCGTGTCGAGGCCTTGCAGGAAGCGGATGTCCTCGTCGGCGACGAACACGTTGACGAAGCGGCGCAGGGCACCTTGCTCGTCGAACAGCCGCTCACCGAAGCCGGGGTGCTGGGCGTCGAGCGCCTTCAGGACATCGGCCACCGTCGCGCCGTCGACCTTCACTTCCGCAGCGTTGCCCGACAGCGTCCGCAGCTGCGTCGGAATGCGAACCGTCACCATCGCTCTCAGCGCTCCCTATTCATTGGTCGACTCCGGCTCCGCCTCCCCTCCGGTCGGCTACGCCTGCGTCTCCTCATTCATTGGTCGACTCCGGCTCCGCCTCCCCTCCGGTCGGCTACGCCTGCGTCTCCTCATCTAGATCAAAGGCTTCGTGGAAGGCGTCGAGCGTCGGCGCGATCGTCGCCGTCGGTCCCGTCGTCGGCGCCACCGCCTCCAGCGTCTTCAGCCCGTGACCGGTGATGTACACGACGACGCGCTCGTCTGCGCGAATGACACCGTCGGCGGCCAGCTTCTTCAACGTCGCGACGGTCACCCCGCCCGCGGTCTCGGCGAAGATCCCTTCGGTGCGCGCCAACAGCTGCATGCCTTCGACGATCTCTCCATCGGTGACGGCCGCGAAGCCACCCTCGGTCGTCCGCACGACGTCGAGCGCGAAGTAGCCGTCCGCCGGATTCCCGATCGCGAGCGACTTGGCGATCGTGTCCGGCTTCACCGGCCGGATGGTGTCCGACTCGTCCAGCCACGCCCGCGCGATCGGCGAACAACCCAGCGCCTGGGCACCCGACACCCGCACGGCCGGTTCGTCGTCGAGCAGCCCGACCTCGTACAGCTCGTGGAATCCCTTGTGGATCTTCGTCAGCAGCGAGCCACTCGCGGCCGGGACCACGACGTGGTCGGGCGCCTGCCATTCGAGTTGCTCGGCCGTCTCGAACGCGAGTGTCTTCGACCCTTCCGCGTAATACGGGCGCATGTTCACGTTCACGAACGCCCACTGGTACACACCGGCGAGCTCGGCGCACAGCCGGTTGACGTCGTCGTAGTTACCGTTGATCGCGACGAGGTTGCCGCCGTACACCGCGGTCGTCACGACCTTGCCCTGCTCGAGGTTCGACGGGATGAACACGTAGCTGCGCAAGCCCGCACGCGCCGCGTGCGCCGCGACCGAGTTCGCAAGATTGCCGGTGGACGCGCACGCGGCGACCTTGAACCCGAATTCGAGCGCTTTGCTCAGCGCGATCGAGACGACACGATCCTTGAACGAGTTCGTCGGGTTGCGGGTGTCGTTCTTGACCCACACCTCGTTGAGGCCGAGCTCGGCAGCCAGCCGGTCGGCGCGTACGAGGGGCGTGAAGCCGGTGCCGAGGTCGACGGCCGCCGCGCCCGCGACCGGCAAGAGGTCGGCGTAACGCCACAGCGTCGCCGGGCCGGCCGCGATCTTCTCTCGCGACGTGGCTGCTCGGATCGCGTCGTAGTCGTACGCGACTTCGAGCGGACCGAAGCACCATTCACACGTATAGATGGGATCGGACGGGTACTCCCGGCCACATTCCCGACAGCGCAATCCGTTCACATGCACCATCGCTGCGCGTCTCCTTCCGTCTCGACGCGCTCTCGAGCGCCTCGAGCGGAAGGACCGCTCTTCGGCCACTCATCGGTCAGGCATTGGCACCTTGCGTTCCGAGGCTTGGCTTCCCCGGAGTGCTGGTTGCCGCGGCGTCAATGGGCCTGTCCCTCAGCCGCTCTGGATGAGCGCGTGCGTCGGGGAGGCTAGCACGGTCCCCTACCCTGCCTTCTCATGGATTCCCGCGCCGCGAGTCCCGCGGGCGGCACCCGCGTCTCGGTCTGCTTACCCGCACGCGACGAGGCCCGCACCATTGGCGCGATCGTGCGCGAACTCGCCGCGGTTCCGGTCGTGGACGACATCGTGGTCGTCGACGACGGGTCCACCGACGACACGGCCGCGATCGCGCGAGAGGCCGGCGCAGACGTCGTTGCGGAATCGACGCTGCTGCCTGACGCCGGGCTCGGTTCGGGCAAAGGCAACGTGTTGTGGAAGTCGCTCTTCGCCTGCCGCGGCGACGTCATCTGTTGGCTGGACGCGGACTTGCGCAACTTCTCGGGCGAGTACGTCAACCGACTCGTCTCGCCGCTACTGACGAACCCGCTCGTGATGTTCGTCAAGGCGTACTACGAGCGTTCCTTCGAAGGCGCGCCGACAGGTGGCGGCCGCGTCACGGAGCTCGTCGCCCGCCCGCTGCTGTCACTGCTGTTCCCGAAGCTCGCCGACGTCGTGCAACCACTGGGCGGCGAGTACGCCGGCCGCCGCGAGGCGCTCGAGGTGCTGCCGTTCGTCGAGGGATGGGGTGTCGAGCTCGGGCTGCTCATCGACATCGTGGAACGCTTCGGCCGCGACGCGGTCGCGCAGGCCGACCTCGGTGTACGCGAGCATCGCAACCGGCCGCTCGAGCAGCTCGGTCCCCAGGCGCTCGCAGTCATCACGACGGCGTTGCGCCGCGCCGGTCTCGTCGATGTCGATGTGCCGTTCGTCGAGCTGCTCCGCTACCGCGCCGACGGCGCGCTCGATGCCGAGCCGGTCGAGGTGCGCGAGCGTCCGCCGATCATCACCGTGCCCGAGTACCGCGAGCGCTTCGGGAACTAACCCCACCGAGCCTGCGTCACTTCTGCACACGTGACGTGCACAAGTCACGCAAGTTCGAAGGTGTGTTAGCGGCCGTCGAGGGCCGCGCGTCCGGCTTCCACCGCCGCTTCTTCGACCAGTAACGCCGCGCGCGTGAAGGCTTCGCTCGCTTGCCACACACGATCGGTGAGCGCCAAGACCATCACGCCGTCGTGCGCGGCGAGAGCATCACGACCTTCGTCGGTGACCTGACCGGCCACGACTGCGACCCTGGGCACCCCGAGGTCTTCAGCCCACGCCAGCACGCCGCCGACGACCTTGCCCGCGATGCTCGAACCGTCGAGCTTGCCTTCGCCCGTGACCGCCAGCGTGGCCCCCTCCAGGGCGGTTTCGAGCCCGACCGTTTCCGCGACAGCCTCGAAGCCGGGCACGAGTCGGGCACCGATCGCGGCCAGGCCGCCGGCCAGTCCTCCCGCCGCGCCGGCACCGACGAGTGACGTGACGTCGACGCCGGTGCGAGCGCGGTACTCGTCGGCAAGGCGCGCGAGCCGGCGCGTGAGCAGGCTCACCTGGGCGTCGGTTGCACCCTTCTGCGGCCCGTAGACGCGTGCCGCGTCCTCGA
>JBKPCL010000175.1:0-4406 GCA_046727335.1 Actinomycetota bacterium | reverse complement strand
ACGTCCATCCCTAGATGCGTGAACCCACGATGCGACACACTGGACACGGCCGGCTCCTCTCCGTATGTGGCTCCGTTCACCACATCGTGGACGACCCACGAACATGCGGCTTGCGGAGCCGGCCGTTCCATGATGAATATGCGATCCCGCCAACGAGTGCCTTCGTGTTTGGTTGGATGCATCGATAGCAGGAGGGCCGATGCCGAGCGCCGATGAGATCCGAGACGTTCAGCGGGCGACGTGGGCCGGACTCTCTGCGGGCTGGGAGAGGTGGGACTCGGTCATCATGGATCAGCTGGGCCCGGTCGGCGCAGCGATGATCGAGCGTCTCGACATCGCTGAAGATCAGCAGCATCTCGACATTGCCGCGGGCACGGGTGAGCCGGGTCTGAGCATCGCGCGACTGTCGCCGAAGGGACGCGTCGTGCTGACCGACCTCGTAGCGGAGATGTTGGACGTAGCCGCGCGACGAGCCAGCGCGCAAGGGGTCGCCAATATCGAGACGAAGGTGTGCAACGCCGATGATCTGCCGTTCAACGACGCCACATTCGATAGCGTCTCGGTGCGCTTTGGGTACATGTTCTTCCCCGACGTGGCCAAGGCGACGGCCGAGTTTGCACGCGTGCTCAAGCCGGGCGGACGTCTGTGCTCGTCGGTATGGGTCAAGCCCGAGGAAAACCCGTGGACGACGATCGCCATGCAGGCAATCGCGACCGAGGCGGTGGTGGCGTCACCCGACCCGGACGGGCCGAATATGTTTCGGTGCGCTGCCCCGGGATATGTCAGTGCCCTGTACGAGGGCGCGGGGCTGCGCGACATTGCCGAGTGGGACATCGACGTCGAACTCGTGACGCGATCGCCCGCGCAATATTGGGAGATGATCAGCGAGCATGTCTCGCTCGCGGTTGCGGCGCTTCAGCAGATCGACGAACCGGCGCGGGAGCGGATTCGAGCAAACGCCATTGCGAAGGTGAGCGCGTTCGAGAAGGACGGCAAGGTCCGGGTTCCGGGCGTGGCGCGGTGCAGCGTGGGAACGAAGTAGCACGCGAGCGGCACGCGCCCACGCGACGGCGCGTGATCCTCCAACGCCGTCAGCACGGCGACGTTCTTGATCGGTCTCATTCTCAACATCGCACGGCGGTAGCCGTACCCGAGAGTGCCGCTCGGTGCTGCCTGAATGTGCTCTGGGTCGGGCACCATGCGTCCGTGGCGGCGGTCTTCCGCGTGTTTTGCGCTTGACGTTGTCGAGTGAGTTCTATGGTCTTCGCGGAACGTTAGAGCCGAAGGAGGCTCGGCGGACGCAACCGACGGCGAACTAGCGCCACACGACGACCAGTGTGAGCGCGCCAATCGCGACGATGACTACCGCAATCGCGACAACACCAACGACGGCGTTCGTCCGGCTCTTGTCGGGCCGGCCTCCGAAGCTCATGTTCTCGGCGACAGCGTGGCGTGCGGCTCGCTGTTCACGTTCGTTCTCTTGCGGCGTCCCGACCTTCGGAAGGTGCTGCGAGTGCGACGGCTTCCGTGGCTTGCTGCCCTTGCTGCCCATCTCCTGAGGCTACGCCGGTGTCGTTCGCGGTCGCTATCTTCTTATGCGCGAGAGCGGCCGGAGTTCGGACATCGTTCGAGGTGACCAAAGACACCATCGCAAGCACTCGACGAAGAGTTGCGATGACCCTTTGAACCGGCAGCCGATCTGAGCGCGGTCAAGCGGTGAACGAATTGTGCTCGAACCGTGAACGCCTCGTGGGTGGTGTAGTGGAGGTGGCGGGAGTCGAACCCGCGTCTCCCGAGTTGTTGGTGGGACTTCTCCGAGCGCAGCCGTTAGGAGATGTCACCCACCGACAGGTCAACGGCACCCTGCCGGCGAGCCAGCCTCAGAAAGATGTCCCGGTGGGCCTCGAGGCCCGGCCTACCGGTAAGCCATCCTGGATGTCGCACCGCTCAGGCGAATGACGAACCCGATGCGGGCGTGCTGCTGACTCTGTCAGGCAGCCAGTGCCACGTTGTCGTTGGCGTGTATAAGTGTGCCGGCTCTTTCACGACGTTCCGGCGACGTCGGCTCGCTTCTCCCACCTCGATCCTCGAGATCGAAGCCACGCACCCCCATGTCAAGCGCTGACCGGCCGGACGCGTGTCGGATGGCCCATCAGCGGAGTAATGATTCTACAAGCTGACGAGCCCGATCATTCCCGGGATACCGTCGGGCCGTGCGACCTCTCCCGCGAGTGGTCATCATCGGCGGTGGGTTCGGGGGCCTCCAGTGCGCACGCAAACTCCGGAACGAGCCCGTCGATGTCACGCTCGTCGACCGGCGTAACTATCACCTGTTCACGCCGCTCATCTATCAGGTCGCGAGCTGCCTGCTGAACCCCTCGGAGATCGCGGTACCCCTCCGCAAGATCTTCCGCGGCGTGCGCAACGTCCGGTACCGCGAGGGTGAAGTCGTCGAGGTGGATCTGGTCAACCAGCAGGTCCATCTCGCCGACGGCCACATTCTCGACTACGACTACGTCGTCATCGCCACCGGGAGCGAGACCAACTACTACGGCAACAGTGATGTCGAGAAGCACTCGCTCGGTCTGAACGATCTCCCCGAAGCGTTGCAACTTCGCAACCACGTGCTCGAGTGTCTCGAGCGCGCGGCAATGGCGTCGGATCCCGACGAGCGCAAACGCCTGCTGACGTTCTGCATTGTCGGAGGCGGACCGACCGGGGTCGAGTACGCCGGCGCGCTCGCCGAACTCGTCCGGCTCGTGCTACCGCACGAATATCCCGAGATCCCGCCGGGGGACGTCCAGATCGTGCTGCTCGAGGGCGGTGCTCGCCTGTTGTCGACGTTCCCGCCGCGCCTGTCCGCGTACGCGAAGCATCAGCTGGAGGGAATGGGCGTCGAGGTCCGCATGCATACGTTCATCGCGTCCGCCGACGACAACGGCGCGGTGACACGTACCGGCATTGCGATCAAGACGGCCACCATCGTGTGGACCGCGGGAGTGCTTGCCGAAGATCTCTCTGTCCGACCCCAAGCGCTGCGCGACCGGCAACATCGGTACATCGTCGACGACCACTTGCGGATCGTGGGCGCGCCGGGCGCCTTCGCCATCGGCGACGCTGCCGCGGCGCGCGGAAAACACGACACCGAGCTGCCGATGGTCGCACCGCCGGCGATGCAGGAAGGCCGGTACGTCGCCCGCCAGATCTTGCACGGCCCGAGCCGTCGTGGCTTCCACTACTTCGACAAGGGCATCCTCGCGACGATCGGCCGTCGCGCCGGTGTCGGGAAGATCGGACCGGTCGGCTTCACCGGCTTCCTCGGCTGGATCGCGTGGCTGTTCGTCCACCTCTACTACTTGATCGGCTTCGGCAACCGGACCCGAGTCTTCCTGCGGTTCGCCTGGTACTACGTGCGGCTCGACCGTCCGGTGCGGATCATCCTCGAAGCCGACGGCGACGACGGTCATCGGGAATGAGCCGACGACGGCTGGCGTTGGACCCGGAACCGACCCGATCAGGAGTAGTCATGGCCGCCGTCGCGCTCACGAAAGACACCTTCGAATCGACCGTCACCGGCAACGACATCGTGCTGGTCGACTTCTGGGCCTCGTGGTGCGGCCCGTGCCGCATGTTCGCCCCGATCTTCGAGAAGGCCTCCGAGGAGAACCCCGACATCGTGTTCGGCAAGGTCGACACTGAGGCCGAGCAGGAGCTCGCGGCCGCCTTCGGTATTCAGTCGATTCCGACGTTGATGATCTTCCGCGAGAACGTGCTCGTGTTCTCGCAGCCCGGCGCCTTGCCGGAGCATGTGCTCGACGACCTCATCGAGAAGGTGCGCGCGCTCGACATGGAGGAAGTGCACCGACTTGTCGCCGAGGCACACGCCGAGCACGCCGAGCACGCGCACACGCACTGACTCAGGCGGTGACGTCGCGTCGCACGAACGACGCGGCCGCGACCGCACTGAGCACCATGAGGTAGACGGCGAGCGTCACCGCGGTACGCGACCATCCGAGTGACCCGCCGGTCCCCGCGCCGAGCCCTTGCAGGAGCAGGCCCGGGAACCAGTGCGCCGCGCCCGACCACGCCCGGTAGACGATGTTCTCGAACGGCATGACCCAGACGAGGGCAACGGCAAGGGCAGCCGGCACGCTCCGCACGATCACGCCGACGGCGGCGCCCAGCAAGGCCCATCCCGCGCCCGCGAGTACCGCGTCGCCGAGCACCGACATCGACGAGCTGACGCCGGAGCCGGTGAGCCACTCGTGAGTCGGTACGCCGCGAATCGCTGCGAGCGCGTAGGCGCTCGCGATCGAGACTGCCTCCGCGACGACGAATCCGAGCGCGACGAACACCAGGAGCGCGGCGACCTTGCCCGCGAGCAGGCGCAGCCGTCGCGGCTCGAG
>JBKPCL010000174.1:0-9646 GCA_046727335.1 Actinomycetota bacterium | reverse complement strand
TTCCGACCGGCCAAGCGCGGTTGGTCGAGTTGGGCCGGGCGCTCGCCACCAAGCCGAAGGTGTTGTTGCTCGACGAGCCGGCGTCCGGACAAGACGAGATCGAGACGGAAGCGTTCGGCCGGTTGCTGCGCGACCTCGCCGCTGAAGGCATCGCGGTTGTGCTCGTCGAGCATGACGTGCACTTGGTGATGCAAGTCTGCGAAGTCATCCACGTGCTCGACTTCGGGCGCGTGATCGCGAGCGGCACCGCCGAGCAGGTGCAGCGCGACGAGGCCGTGCTCGCGGCGTATCTCGGAACAAAGGCAATCCGATGATGCGGGACCGATCGTGACCGCCGTCGGCGACCTCGTCGACCGCGACAACCTGCTGGAGTTGCGCGACGTCCACGCGGCGTACGAACGCATCGACGTCCTGTACGGCGTCGATCTTGCGGTCCCGCGTGGATCCGTCGTGGCGCTGCTCGGACCGAACGGCGCCGGAAAGACGACGACGCTGCGGGTCGCGGCCGGACTGCATCCCGCGTCGGCCGGGGACGTCGTCATCGCCGGTCGCCGCGTCAACGGAGTGCGACCCGAGGAGCTCGCGCGCCGCGGGCTGTGCCTCATCCCCGAAGGGCGCGGCATCTTCCCGAACCTCAGCGTGCGGGAGAACCTCCGGATGATGACCTATGCGGGCAGTCCGCTGCCCGCGATCGAGGAGGTCGCCTATGCGCGGTTTCCACGGCTGCGGGACCGCCGCGCGCAAATCGCCGGCACGCTTTCGGGCGGAGAGCAGCAGATGCTGGCAATGGCCCGGGGGCTGGCAACCGATCCTGCCCTCCTGTTGCTCGACGAGCTCTCGATGGGGCTCGCCCCCATCGTCATCGAGGAGCTGTACGAGATCGTTGCGCAGGTCGCAGGCCAAGGCACCTCGATCCTCGTCGTCGAGCAATTCGCGAGCACCGTGTTGGGTGTTGCCGACTACGCGGCCATCATGGTGCACGGTCGGATCGCGAAGGCGGGCCGTCCCGACGAGTTGGAAGAAGTGCTGTCGACCGCCTATCTGGGCGGATAGCCGAGGGAAATCGCGATGATCGAGCGCCAGGATCGAGTGGAGCAATTCCGTCAGGAGGTCGCAGACATGAAGCTGCGTGATCCGGCGACGTCTCGGGACCGCCTATGGCTCGGCATCGGCAGCGCGTTGATGGTCCTCGGCATCGTGCTCGCCGTCGTCGCGTATCCGATGTCGCACGGCACGACGAACCCGTTGCAGCAGCGGGACGCGATCACGCTCGCGCTCGGCGGCGTCGTGTCAGCCGTCGTCGGTGGCGCGCTCTTCGTGCGCTACTCGGTCGCCGCGTTCCTGCGGTTCTGGCTGGCCCGACTCATCTACGAGCAGAAGGCGCAGACCGACCGCCTCCTCGACGGCTCGCCATCATCCAAGGACCGCGACCACACGCTCGCGTAACAACGCGCGCGAGGCGTCAACTCTTCGGGAGATCGCGGAAGGCGACGTCCTTGTCGACACGTGGTTCCCCCGGCAGGCCGAGCACGCGGTCGCCGATGACGTTGCGTTGGATCTGCTCGGTGCCGCCGCCGATCCGGCTACTCCACTGCATGAGGAACTGCTGCTGCCAAAAGCCGTTCTGCATCGCGTCGCGGTCGTAGAGCAACGCGCTCGTACCCTGGAGCGCCATCACGAGATTGCCGTCGAGCTCTTGCCGGCGTGACGCCGCGAGCTTGAGCACCGACGCTTCGGGACCGAGGCCGTTGTCCTTGCGACTCCGCGCCCGCCAGCCGAGCCACTTGATCACCTGCAAGCGCGTGTAGCACTGCGCGAGCTGTTGCCGCAGCAACGGATCCGTCGTGGCGCCTGTGCGCGCGGCGAGCTGCATGATGTCGCGGAAGCCGAGACGTCCCCCGCTTCCGATGAGCGCCCGTTCGTTCGACAGCATCGTGTTGGCGACGCGCCAACCCTCGTCGACGGGACCGAGCCGGCAGACGTCGGGAACGCGCACGTCGGTGAAGAAGACCTCGTTGAAGTGCGCCATGCCGTTGATCTGGCGGAGTGGCCGCACGTCGATCCCCGGCGTCGTCATGTCAACGAGGAACGCGCTGATTCCCTTGTGCTTCGGCGCGTCGGGATCCGTGCGCGCGAGCAACAGTCCCCAATCGCTGTGGTGTGCGCCCGAGGTCCAGACCTTCTGGCCGTTGACGACCCATTCGTCACCGTCGCGTTCGGCGCGGGTCCGGAGTCCGGCGAGGTCTGACCCGGCGCCCGGCTCGGAGAAGAGCTGGCACCACACGTGCTCTCCCGTGAGCATGGGCTGCAAGAAGCGGTGCTGCTGCTCCTCGGCACCCCAGGCGATGATCGTGGGGCCTGCCATGCCGATACCGACGGCGAACACGCCGGCGGCCACGTCGAAGCGACTCTGCTCCTCGTTGAAGATGCGCTGCTGCCATCCGGTACCACCGCGGCCACCCCACTCCTTCGGCCACGTGATGCCCGCCCAGCCCGCGTCGAACAACGTGCGCTGCCACTCCTTGCAGGCGCGCACGTGAGCGGCGTCGGCCTCGGGTGACGAGTCGGCCGAGCTGTAGAAGTGCTCGGCGTCCGTCCCGGCGGCGCGTCGCTTGGCGTGCTGCTCGAGCCAGGCGCGGACCTCGACGCGGAACTGCTGTTCCTCTTCGGTCTCCTCGAAGTCCACGGTGGCTCAGCCTTCGAACAGGAGGTGGTAGTTGGGACCGCGCCGCAGGTGGTGCCCACCATCGATGCCGAGCGTCTGGCCCGTGACCCACGACGACTCCGGGCCCGCGAGGTACACGACGGCGGCCGCGATGTCGTCGACGGTGCCGACGCGCGCGACTGGCATCTGCTCGAGGTAGTCCTCGTAGAGCTTGCCGCCGCCGGTGATGAATCCGACCAGCTCGGTGTCGACCAGGCCGGGTTGCACTGCGTTGACGCGAATGTTCTGTTCTCCGAGCTCGTCCGCCGCGACCTTCACGAGCATCTCGATGCCGGCCTTGCCGACGCAGTACGCGCTCATCAGCCGGTGCGTGCGGTGGCCGGCGATCGACGACATGCCGATGATCGAGCCGCCGCCGCTCGCGGCCATGCGCGGCGCCGCGTGCTTCATGCACAGAAACGTCCCGACGATGTTGAGGTCGATCGTGTCCCTCCACGCACTCGCATCGGCGTCGACGAGCGCGCCCAAGTGGGTCGATCCGCCCGCGCAAGCGAACAGCACGTCGAGACCACCAGTGTGCCGCGCCGCGGTCGCGACCGCCCGGCGCACGTCGTCTTCCGCCGTGACGTCACACACCGCGTACTGAACAGTCACGCCCGGCTGCGCCACCGAGCGGATCTCGTCGACGGCCGTGACCAGGCGTGATTCGGTGCGGCCGGCGATCGTCACGTGCGCGCCCTCGGACGCGAACCGCTTGGCGGTTCCCAATCCGATCCCACTGCCGCCACCGGTGACGAGGGTGGCGAATCCCGCGATAACCGGCATGAACGTGCTAGAGGTCGACGATCGTGATCGCCTGCTTGGGGCAGACGCGCGCCGCCTCGTCACACTTCGCTCTCAGGTCGTCCGAAGGTTCCTCTTGGAGGATGTAGAGGAAGTCGTCGTCGCGCACTTCGAAGACCTCGGGCGCGACGCCCATGCACAGCGCGTTGCTCTCGCAGCGATCGAAGTCGACGACGACTCGGAAGCTCATCCGAACCCCTTCCTTACCTCTTCCACAGGTGCAACAGGCTTTGACACGCACGGTGTCCGCTCGCCGTTGCGCAACCCCGCACGGTAGCCCTCGGACCCCACTCCACGCTTTCTCGCGCGGTCGGCGGATTGCTCATTTCGTGAGAAAAGGCCGCGGGACCCGATCCCCATGCGATGGTCGGCCCGTGCCATGATCAACCCAAGCACGGCGCCACGACTTCTCCCGAGGTCAGCTCGAGTTGCACGCGTCGCCGTAGAAGGCAGATTGTGTCCAGCGGTCTTGAGTCCTCGCTTGAGTCTTCCTTGAGTCTCGCCTCGGGTGCGCCGATGAGGGAGCGATGAGCTCCGTTCACATGGAGATCCCCGACGTGCGAACCCTTGCGCGCCACGTCGCACCACGATTCATCGAGAGCACGCTCATCCCGTTGGTGTTGTTCCTCGGCGGGTTGCGGCTGCTCGGCGTGTGGGGCGCGATGACCGCGGGCTTGTTGTGGGTGTATTCGGTGATCACGGTGCGCGTCGCGCTCGGCCGGCGCGTCCCTGGCATTCTCGTGATCGGCGCGTTGACGCTGACGGCGCGCACGGTGCTCGCGCTCGTCTCGGGCAGCGTGATCGTGTACTTCCTGCAGCCATCGCTCGCCACCGCCCTGGTCGCGTTCGCGTTCCTGGCGTCGGTACCCCTCAATCGTCCGCTGGCCGGACGACTCGCAGCCGACTTCTGCCCGTTGCCGCGCGAGGTGCACGCGAATGCGCACGTGCGTCGGTTCTTCCGTCAGATCTCGCTGCTCTGGGCCGCCGCGCAGATGGCAAACTCCGCTCTGACGGTGTGGCTGTTGTTCTCGCAGTCGTTGAGCACGTTCGTCATGCTGAAGTTCGTCGTCTCCACCGGCGTGACGATCGGGGCGATCGTGGCGTCCACGTTGTGGTTCAAGCGCAGCATGGCCCGCCACGGCATCACCGTGAGCTGGGCTGCCTGGCGCCGCAACCCGGCCTAGCATCTCCTTGATGCCGAGTCCGATGTTGACGACATCCGATGGGCTGGAGCTGGCGGCCCGCCGTTGGTTGGCGCCGTCGACTCCCGTCGCTTCCGTGGTGATCGTCCACGGCTTCAACGCCTCCTCCGAGTGCCCGAACGTCGAGGCGCTCGCCGAGGCCCTGCTCGCCGACGGCTTCGATGTCGTCACGTACGACGCGCGCGGGCACGGCCGCTCCCCCGGCGAATCGACGCTCGGTGATCACGAGCAGCACGATGTCGCGGCCGCGGTGGAGTTGGCCCGAGCCCGGACTCCGCACGTCGTGCTCGTGGGCGCCTCGATGGGAGCGATCGCGACGCTGCGCTACGCGACCACCGATCCCGAGCTCGCCGGTGTCATCTCGGTGTCATGCCCGGCTCGCTGGCGTCTTCCCCGCAATGTGCGCGGCGTCGTCGCGGCCGCGATGACGCGCACGCCCGTGGGCCGACGGTTGACCGCGCGTCTCAGCGGTGTGCGCGTCGCGTCGCGCTGGACCGCCCCTCTGCCGCCGATCGATCTCGTTGCTCACCTCAGGGCGCCGGTCGTCTTCGTGCACGGGACGGTCGATCGGTTCATCCCGACGCGCGATGCCGTCGAGCTGTACGGCCGCGCGCCCGAGCCGCGTCAGCTCCTCGTGGTCCGCGACATGGGACACGCGTTCGAGCCGTTGGCGATCGAGCCGCTGCGCGACGCGGTCGCCTGGGCCGTCGCGCATCGAGTCGACGCGTCGACGGCTGGCTGATCTCCGAGTCCCGAGGTCAGTCCCGCGCCGGTTCCCACCGCCACGCCAGGCCGACCAGGCCGGGTCCGGTGTGGGCGACCATCACACTCCCGAACGGGCCGACGAAGGCCGTCGCCGGTTCCGATTCGCTGCGGACACGTGCGAGCAGCGCCGTGGCGTCCGCCTCGGCGTACGCGTGCAGCGCCGCGACGTGCAGGCGCGCGCCCTCGACGCGATCGCGTCGCCATCGCGCAACGATGCGGTCGAGTGCCGCCTGCGCGCCGCGAGCCGGGCGCAACGGATGCGCCCCGCCGTCGCGGAATTCGAAGAGTGGCGCGATGCCGAGGCGACGACCGGCCCATCCCGCGATGTTGGGCACGCGTCCACTACGGACCAGATGGTCGAGGTTGGGGACCATCGCGACGAGACGGACCTCTCCAATCGCGCGTCGCGCCGCGGCTTCGACTTCGTCGACGGAGCCGCCGGCGTCGGCGGCCGCAGCCGCCGCGAGCACCACCAACGCCTGCGCGCCGGCGGCCGTCCTCGTATCGATGACTCGTACCGGACCGCCTGCCGCGCGTGCCCCGACCACCGCCGCTTCGTACGTGCTGCTCATCGTGGACGCGATGGTGAGCACGACCACGCTGTCGACGTCGTCCGCGGCGAGCCGGTCCCTGACGACGGTCTCGAACTCGCCGGGCGCCGGACCGGAGGTCTTGACATCGGTGCGGCTCAGCAAGTCCTCGAACGGGATCTCGCCCTCGCGCACGGACCGTCCGTCGATCGTCAACCACATCGGCACGACTGCGATGCCATGCGCACCGGCGAGCTCCGGAGGCAATGCCGCCGCGCTGTCGGTGACGATCGCAACCGGCATGTGCACCCCTGGGTCGGTCGGCTCAGCTCTCCGCCGTCCCCGACCGTATCCGCACCCGGCTCGCGCTCAGGAAGACCACCACGCCTGAGCACAGGAGCACGAGGCGGGTCGGCTCGAGCGTCCCGACGACGGGCCAGCGGACGCGGCCCACGAACTCGGCCGCCGCCCCGGCGCCGATGGCGGACAGGGCGAGGCCGAATCGAATCACGGTGTGGAAGGCAGCGAAGGCGACGATCCGGAGCTGACCGTCCAGCGCCGACTGCAGTGCCCCCATGCCGGACGCGAGCGTCCACGCGGCGCCGGCGCCGAACGCGACCGCGCCCAAGAACGCGAATCCGATGGCCGGCGAGAGGCTGAAGGCGCCGACGATGATCCCGAGCGCGGCGACCCCGAGCCGCGTGGCGAGCAGCTGGTCGAGCCCTCGGCGCGATTGCAAGAGCCCGAGGCCGACCGCGGCGCCGATGCCGAACAGGGCAACGAGGACGCCGAACTCGGCGTTGCTCGCGCCGAGCACCTGCCGCACGAACACGATGCCGAGCGAGAAGAGCGCGCCGAGGCCGACCGCGACCGCGACGGTGGCGGGCATCACCGCGCGCACGAGCGGTATCGAGAACGCGTCCCGGAAGCGCACCGTTGATTGCTCCGCGACGTCGACCGCGGTGTCAGAGCTGCGCGACATCCTCCGCCCGAGAATCGTGAGGCGGCCGATGAGGACGGCCGACACGACGAAGCTGGCACCGTCGAGCCAGAACACCAATCCGAGCGGCCGCCCGAACAGGTGGTTACCGGGTAGCGCGGCGACAATGCTGAATGCAGCCGCGCCCAGCGGGATCGTGCCGTATGACGACGCGAGCACCAGTCCGTTCGCGACCGGAAGGTCTTCCTCGCCGACAAGGTCCGGGATCGACGCGTCACGCGCCGGCAGGAAGACGAGGCTGCCGACCTCGATCATGAACGCCCACAGGTAGATCCACCACAAGCCGCGCACGAGCGGCACGGCAGCGGCCATCCCTGCCCGCACCACATCCATCGAAACCATGGTCCGGCGCCGGTCCCAACGGGAGGCGGCGCGGGCGGCGAGCGGCCCACCGAGCGCCGCAGGAAGGAGGCGCACGGCCAGGATGCCCCCAACCGCCGTAGAGGAGCCCGTTTGCTGATACACGAGCGCCATGAAGGCGAACGTGCCCATCCAGTCTCCGAGCGCGGAGACGGTCTGACCGACCAGGAGCGTGCGGAACCGACTCGGCCGGAGCAGGGACGGGATGCTCATGTCGCCGTGCTCACCTGCGGCACATCCGTGTCGAAGAGGAGCCGGTGCGCGTAGACGCGGAGGCTCGGCTGGTCGGGCGCGGCGTTGCCGGCAATGCGCTTCAGCCACATCGGCACGACCACGCACAACGCCGCCAGCGCCCCACGCTTCCCGTGTGTGCGCGCGAGCACCGGCACGAGCACCACTTGGGCGACGAACGCACCCAGCCCGGTCTGTTTCACGAACTTGCCGAGAACCATGCCGCTCAGGATCACCACCGGTCCCGGCCAGGCCGTCGCACCCAGCGCCCCGATGGCAGGCGAGAGCCCGCGTCCGCCCGCGCCGCGGAGGAACGGCGACCAGTTGTGGCCGGCGACGGCGGCACCGCCGGCGATCGCGGCGAGCCCGGGCCGGTCGGGCCCGGCGAGGAGCGGCCCGACCGCGCCCTTGGCGACGTCACACACCCCCGCGACCGCGAGCGTGCTGAAGCCGGTCACCCGGTACAGGCTCGTGCCCGACACGGTCCCCGTGCCGACGGAACGGAGGTCGACGCCCGCCTTGCGGCGCGCGGCCAGGTTCGAGAACGGAATGGCGCCGGCGATGAACGCGGCCGTGACGACTCGCAGACGATTCACAGACTGCAGTCTTGCAAGCGCGCCGACCCGACCGGTGCCCCAAATCAGCCCGGCCGTTAGCCTCGGCCGGCATGCGCACGAGCGAAACGATGATTTCCACCCCCGACGGCGAGATGCTCGTCTACGAGGCTGCTCCGGACGGCGAGGAGCGCGGAGCGATCATTGTCATCCAGGAGGCGTTCGGCGTGAACGCCCATATCCAAGACGTCACGCGCCGTGTGGCCGCCGAGGGGTACTACGCGGTCGCGCCGGACCTGTTCCACCGGTCGGGCCCGGGATCGGTCGTCGAGTACGACGCCTTCAGCCAGGTCATGGAGTTCTTCAAGGATCTCGGCGGCGACGACGCGATCCTCCGCGACGTTGATGCCACGCTCGCGCATCTCCACGGTGAAGGCTTCGGGGATCCGCAGCGCATCGGCATCGTCGGCTTCTGCTTCGGCGGCCGGGTGAGTTTCCTCGTCGCTCTCCGGCGCGCGCTCGGCGCCGGCGTCGGCTTCTACGGCGGCGGCATCGTGACGGCGCGGTCTCCGCAGTTCCCCGCGCTGGCCGACGAGGTCGAGTCGTTGCAGACGCCCTGGCTCGGCCTGTTCGGTGATCAGGACCCATCGATCCCCGTCGAGGATGTCGAGCAGTTACGCAAGGCACTCGCCGGCGCTCCCGTCGAAACTGAGGTGGTCCGGTACTCGGAAGCCGGGCATGGCTTTTACAACGACGTGCGAGATGCCCATCGCCCCGACGAAGCCGCGGACGCATGGTCACGCGCAAGGGCCTGGTTCGCTGGTCATCTCGGGTAGCGCCGTCAGTCGCCGCCCCCTTCACCGTGCTTCTTGTCGTGACCGTGCTCGCCGCGCCCGGGTGACTCCGGCGGCGGCGCGGTTGTCGTCGTGGTCGATGTCGTCGTCGTGCTGGTCGCGACCCAGCTCCGCAGCGCGTCTTGCGTATCGCCGAGCGCGGCGAGTACTGCGGCGGCACGCCGATCAGTGATCATGTGTTGCGCGCGCAGGTTGCCGACCGTGTTCTCGATGCCTTGCAACACCAGGGCGGCACGGCCGGAGTCGCCTTGCGCGACCGCGAGGCGGGCCGACGCGACCTGTGATTGCAGAAGTTTGGCGGCGTCGGGCGAGATCGGTTGGCTCGAGCCGCACGCGCTGCACAAGAGCGCGGCACTCAAGAGGACCACCCCGAGCACTCGCACCCGGATCATGGTCGTACCGACTTGTCGAGCGCGTCGAACGGCCCGCGCAGAGGCGCGGGCACGGCGACCGTCGTCGGCGTCTGCGCGACCGGCGAGCGGCGTTGCGCCGACGACGAGTGGTGCGTCGCGAGCAGTGCCCCGACGAGCAGCGCGGAGAGCGCGACGAGACCGAGCAACGACGCGCGTACACGAGGCCAGTGCCACGTTCGACGTCGCCCCGCGGCCTCCGCGTCTCGTCTCGGTACCACCGGCAGGCGCG
>JBKPCL010000173.1:0-6115 GCA_046727335.1 Actinomycetota bacterium | reverse complement strand
GCGGCCGGTTCGGTACTCGCTCCGACGGCTTCCGGAGCGGGTGACTCGCCGGCAGCGACGACGACATCGTCGGATTCGCCACCGTCCTGGGCGGCGGCTGCCGTCGTGCCCGGCGGCGACTCCTCAGCGGCGCGCTGGTCGGCATACGCCTTCAGCCCGTACGCGAAGTTCCGCGTGAACGCCTGGAACAGGCCGGCGGCCTTGGTCAGCGGCGCCTGGAATCCGCCCGCCAGCCGCGCCAACAGCTCGGGCCGGGGCGGCACATCCGCCAGCGCGTCGATCTCGGCGATGCTCAGGATCCGGGCGCCGAGGACACCGCCCTTCACGACCAGGTTCGGGTTCGCACGTGCGAACTCCCGCAGCGCCTTCGCGGCCGTCACCGCGTCGCCGCCGTCGCTGCGCACGAACGCGATCGCGACCGGACCTTCCAAGCGGTCCACCAACTCGTCGAGACCGGCGTCCGCAGCTGCCCGCCTGGCGAGCGTGTTCTTGAAGATCTTGTAGTCGGTCGACGCGGGGCGCAGCGCCGCACGCAGGTTCGCGATAGCGGTGACCGTCAGGCCGCGGTACTCGGTCAGGACCGCGGCGTCGGCAGCCTGGAGGCGCTCTTTGATCTCATCGATCACCGCGGACTTGCGCTGGATCTGGGCGCTGTCGGCGTCGGCCTTGGTCGGCATGTCGTTCCCCTCGGTGGGCATCGAAGGCGCCCACTGACCACGCGGCGACAGCCGCGGCTCCGAGGGTCGCCTCGTCCGGCGGGCCACTGGCCCATTACCTCGTCCTGACCGGCAGGATCCGAGACCGGAGGTCTTCGGCGTGCAATTTGACGGTCAACCAAGATAGCAGCGTGGCGCTGACGCCCGCGATTCGTGAGTTCTTGGTCGCGCTCGAGGACCTGCTCGACCGCACGCCTGCACCCGGCCTGGATCGCGAGCACGTCACCATGACGTCGGCCGACGCGATCGCCCTCGTGCGTCTCCCTCACCTCGGTGAGCGGTCTCGCGACGTCGAGCTGCAGGTCGACGATCGTCGCGTCGTCGTGAGCTACGGCGGCGAACCGTTGCACCTCCACGGGCGCGCGTTCGCGTTGCAGTTCATCGAGGCGCTGCTGACCGGCCGGGTCGAGATCGAGGTCCGGCACGGTCCGCTGTGGCGTACGACGCGCAGCTACCTCGACGGCAACCCGCGGCCGTTCCTGACCACCCGCATGCCGGTCCCCTCACTTCGCCCCCGTACGGAACGGACGCTGGTCGGCTTCGGCCTCTCAGGCCCTTAGGCCTCGACCCGTGCTTCCGGCGAGATCTTGACGCCGGGTCCCATCGTCGAGGACGTCGCGATCCCCTTGATGTATCGCCCTTTGGCAGCCGCGGGCTTGGCGCGCAGCAACTCGTCGAGCACCGCGCCGTAGTTCCTGACGAGGTTCTCGACGGGGAAGCTCACCTTGCCGATTGGCACGTGCACGTTGCCGTGACGGTCGGTGCGGTATTCGACTTTTCCGCCCTTGAACTCCGTCACGGTCCGGCCGACGTCGTTGGTGACCGTCCCCGTCTTCGGGTTCGGCATGAGGCCGCGCGGTCCGAGCACCCGACCGAGGCGGCCGACCTGGCCCATCAAGTCGGGCGTCGCGATGGCGACGTCGAAGTCCAAGAACCCGTCCTGCACGCGCTTCACCAAGTCGTCGGCGCCGATGACGTCGGCACCGGCGTCACGCGCCTCCTGCGCCGCGTCGCCCGCGGCGAACACCGCAACACGCACATCCTTGCCCGTGCCGGCGGGCAACGAGACGGTGCCGCGCAGCATTTGATCGGCCTTGCGGGGATCGACGCCGAGGCGGAACGCGGCTTCAACGGTCTCGTCGAACTTGCGCGTCGAGAGGTTCTTGACCAGTTCGAGCGCCTCGTGCGGCGGATACAGCGCCGCCTTGTCGAAACGCCTCGATGCGTCGACGTACTTCTTGCCGGGCTTGGCCATTGTTCGCTCCTTCGAAGCTCCCTCGGGGTTCCCGTTGTGCTCCCGGTGAGGTCGTCCGGGGGGGTGAATGCTCTGTCTAGTCGGCGACTTCGATGCCCATCGACCGCGCCGTGCCCGCGACCTGCGCCATGGCGCCGTCGAGATCGATCGCGTTCAGGTCGGGCATCTTCGTCTCGGCGATCTGACGGATCTGATCGCGCGAGACACGCGCAACGGTTTCGCGCTTGGGGTTCGTCGCGCCTTTCTCGACGCCGGCCGCTTGGCGCAGAAGCACCGGCGTCGGCGGCGTCTTCGTGACAAACGTGAACGTGCGGTCCTCGTAGATCGTGATCTCGGCCGGGATCACCGTCCCGCGCTGCGCTTCCGTCGCGGCGTTGTACGCCTTGCAGAAGTCCATGATGTTGATGCCGTGCGGGCCGAGCGCAGTCCCGACCGGCGGCGCGGGAGTGGCCGCGCCCGCCTGGATCTGGATCTTCACGACCGCGGCAACACGCCGTTTTGCCATGTGTATTTGCTCACTCTCTGCGGGCCGGGATACCCGGCCCGCGGGCGTTCGTTCGCTGGCGAGTTCGCTCGCATTCGCTCGCTCACCGCGCTGTTACAACTTTGCGACGTCGCCGAACTCGAGCTCGACGGGGGTCTCGCGACCGAAGATGTTCACGAGGACCTTGAGCTTCGAACGGTCGACGTCGATCTCGCTGATCATCCCGGGGAAGTCGGCGAACGGTCCCGTCACCACACGGACCTGCTCGCTGACTTCGTACTCGAGGCGCGGGCGGACCTTCTTCTCGCCCTGCGGACCCTCTTGCTTGACGCCGGTGCCGAGGATGTCCTCGACCTCCCGCCGTGACAGTGGGGTCGGCTTGGCGCCGCTGCCGACGAAGCCCGTGACGCCCGGCGTGTTGCGCACGACGTACCACGCGTGATCGTCGAGACCCATCCGCACGAGCAGGTAGCCCGGAAAGACCTTCTTCTGCACGACGACTTTGCGGCCGTTCTTGAACTCGATGACGTCTTCCATCGGGATGACGACCTCGAAGATCCGGTCCTCGACAGCCATCGAGCGGACGCGGCTCGCGAGGTTCGACTTCACCTTGTTCTCGTAACCGGCATACGTGTGCACGACGTACCAGCGTCCTGGCCGGTCGAACGGACCGGGCTCGGGCTCGACCGTCTCTTCCATCTCCTCGACGTCGACGAGCTCGGCATCGCCGAGCGTGGGCTCGGTCTCGAGCGACTCGAGCGGGGTCGCGTCGAGCTCGGAGATCTCGGGCTCGGCCGGCGCGTCGCCGGCGAGTGTGTCGGCCGCCGGCGCGTCGTCAGCGGGTGTGTCCTCGCTGGTGTCGCGTTCGACGTCGTCAGGTGCTTCGGGGTCGAAGTAGCTAGCCATTACTTGAAGATGAAGTCGACAGCATTGGTGGCGAAGTAGTCGAAGGCGAAGATCAGCGACGTCATGACGATCAGACCGATGATGACGACGATGGTCGACTGGATGATCTCTTCCCGCGGCGGCCAGGCGACCTTCTTCATCTCCCCGCGGACTTCTTGCAGATACTGGCGCGGTCCCGTGCGCTCGACGTGCGGCGCCGGAGGCTGGCGACGTTCCGGCGCGCGCGGGCGATCAGCGCCCTGACGAGCCATCTGTCGCTTGGTTTGTCGGTTCATGGTCGCCTCGGGCGGGACGGCTGCCGAGCAGGGCAGGAGGGACTCGAACCCCCAACCGCCGGTTTTGGAGACCGGTGCTCTGCCAGTTGAGCTACTGCCCTCCGGCCGCGGGGGCCAACTGGACAGGATAGCAGCGGGCGTCCGAGACGGTCGTCGGGGCGAAGGCGCGTCATCGCACGTCGTGGTTGGCTGTTCGGATGCGCAGCGATGCCGACCGAGAGGTCGCTCCCATCGAGGAGGGCCTCGCCCGTCGCGAGACCTCGGCGGTCGATGCCGCGCTCGCGTATCTCGCGGCCGATCCGTGGTCGTTTCGGTCGGGTTATGCGAAGCAGCGGCTCCTGCGCCGGTTGGCCGGCCAGCACCTCTCGCCTGTGCAGCGGTCTCGCGCGAACGCGCTCATCCTGCGCGCCGTCGATCGCGGCACCTTCGGCGCCGGACGCGAGTGGGGCAAGCTCGCACGGCGGTTCGCAGACAACGCGACGCGTCGCGCGCTGCGTGCCCGCCTCGACGCGCGCGACGACGCTACGGCGCGACGCGCGATGCGCGTGCTGTTGCGGGTACGCAATCCGCGTCTCACCCCCCCGGGGAGCTCGAACGAGTCCGCGTGCTCCTCGACTCGACCACACCGCAGGGCCCGTCCCCGACGCTCGCGCTCGAGGTCGAACGGTTCTGGCCCGACGGGGTGCTCCGCGAGCAACTCGCGTCTGCCGACCGGGCCGTTGCCCGCCGTGCGCGCCGGGCCAGCAACGTGATCGAGCGGCTGCGCGTGCAGCGGGAAGGACGCCGTCAGCGGCGCGCTCGGAAACGGGCGGGCCCCTGACGCCATGAATCAGTGGCGTCCACGGCGGGGCCCGCGTCCGCCGAAACGCTAGGCGGCTGCGCCGATTGGCGCGGCGAGGGAGCCCTGCTTCCCGCTCTCGGCGCCTCGCTCACTGGTCGACTCTCGGCTCCGCCTCCCCTCCGGTCGGCTCCGCCTTCGTCTCCTCGCTCACTGGTCGACTCTCGGCTCCGCCTCCCCTCCGGTCGGCTCCGCCTTCGTCTCCTCGGCGCCATGCCGCTCGGCACTGCCTCGGGCGGCAAGGGTACCTGCGCCGCTGATCCTCGGCTCAGCTCGCGAGAGAGAGGGCGCGCCGCCTCGAGCGGGCAATGAGCAAAGCCGCAGTGGCACCGGCGGCGACGGCGGTGCCGCCGATGGCGCCCGCGTAGGCGAGACGCCGGCCGCTGAGCAGCGTGCGCGTCGCGCTCCGTTCCGCGGCGTCGGTGAGCGCAGCGAGTGTCTCGCCGAGGAGGCCGGGATTGGGCTCGACGTAGCGGGTCCGCAACATCGCGAGCGTCCGCAGCAGCCGGCGATAACGCGCGAGCTCGGCCTGGCACCGCAAGCACGTCTGCAGGTGTCGCTCGACCGCGACGTTCGTGCTCCCCTCGCCGTCCACCAAGCCGGGGATGAGCGAGGTCACCTCATCACACCGCATTCGCTTCGACCCCCTCGTCGTACAGCACGTCACGCAGCTTGCGCCGGCCGCGGTGGAGCCGGACCTTGGCCGCCGCCACCGTGATGCCGAGCTCGTCCGCGATTGCCTCGTGAGAAAGGCCGTAGACATCCTTCAGCACGACGACGGCACGGAGCTTCGCGGGCAGATCGTCGAGCGCGACACCGATCCGGTCGAGCGCGTCGGATGACTCGGCCATTGCGGCCGGTTGTGCTTCGGCGCGATCTTCGACTGGCTCGTTCCACGACTCGATCGGCTCGGCCCGATGCCGTCGGCGACGCCGAACATGTGTCGCCGCGGTGTTCGCCGTGATGCGGTAGAGCCACGTCGAGAAGGCGGCATCGCCGCGGAACTTGCCGATGCCCTTCCAGGCTCGCAGGTACGACTCTTGCGCCACGTCGCGTGCGTCTTCCTCGTTCCCCGTGAGCCGCCGCGCGAGCGTGAACGTCTCGACGAACGTGCGTCGCACGAGCTCGTCGAACGCTCTTCGGTCACCGCTCTGGGCGGCCCCGATCAGCTCGGCCTCGTCCAACGGGTTCCTTCCGTCAGGTGTTCTGGCCGTGTGGTCATGTATCGACCGAACGGGGACCACAAAGGTTACGCCCCCGGGAAGGGAACCCGAGGGCGTGTCGGAGCTACCGCAGAGGCGGCGCGCCGTCAGCGCGTCTCCTTGTGGAGCGTGTGGCGCTTGTCCCAGCGGCAGTACTTCTTCATTTCGATGCGCTCACGGTCGTTGACCTTGCTCTTGACCGTGATGTAGTTCCGCCGCTTGCACTCCTCGCAAGCCAGCGTCACCTTCACGCGCTTCTCCGACTTAGGCATGGTTTCTCGCTCGTTGTTGTGATCGGCTATTTGATGATTTTGACGACGCGGCCGGAGCCGACGGTGCGGCCGCCTTCGCGGATCGCGAAGCGGAGGCCTTCGTCCATGGCGATGGGTTTGCCCAACTCGACGATCATCTCGGTGTTGTCGCCCGGCATCACCATCTC
>JBKPCL010000172.1:0-3997 GCA_046727335.1 Actinomycetota bacterium | reverse complement strand
CGACGCTGTTGCCTTCGACGCCGACGGCCTCGTGCCTGCGATCGTCCAAGAAGAGCGGACCCATGAGGTCCTGATGGTCGGCTGGATGAACCGCGAGGCGCTCGAGCGCACGCTCGCCACCGGGCGCACGTGGTTCTGGAGCCGCAGCCGGCAGGAGTTCTGGTGCAAGGGCGAGACGTCCGGCGACCGCCAGTACGTCCGCGAAGCCAAGTACGACTGCGACATGGACGTGTTGCTGTTCGTCGTCGAGCAGGAGGGGCGCGGCGCGTGCCACACGGGGGAGCGCAGCTGCTTCTTCCGAGCCTTCGGCAGCGGCGCGACACCCGGGCGCGTGTGATCAAGCCGTCCCGAGCCGAGTTCCGCGAGCTGGCTCGAGCGCACACGGTCGTGCCCGTGCGGACGGAGATTCTTGCCGACCTCGAGTCGCCGCTCTCGGCCTTCGTGAAGCTGGTCGCCGAACGCGAAGGCTTTCTCTTGGAGTCGGTCGAGCATGCCGAGCGTTGGGGTCGTTTCTCGTTTCTCGGGCGCGATTCGGCGTTCACGTTCGTGACGCGCGGTCGCGAGCTCGAATGGATCGGTGGGGAGCCACCGGTCGGCATTCCGTCGCACGACGGCACGCTCGCTGCGCTCGATGCGCTGCTTCGCCACTACCGGGCACCGACGTTGCCGGAGCTGCCTCCGTTCCACGGAGGGATCGTTGGTTGGATCGGCTACGACACCGTGCGCGAGATCGAGCGTCTTCCGAACGTTCCGCCCGACGATCTCGGGCTCCCGGACGCAGTGTGCTCGCTCGCCGGTCAGGTTGCGGCGTTCGATCACTTCCGGCAGCGGCTCTACCTGATCGAGAACGTCTATCCGCCCGCGCGTGCCGACGATGGCACGCTCGACTCGCTGTACGACGCGGCCGTCGATCGCCTGGACAAGGCCGTCACCGAGCTCGGCTGTCCGCTGCCGTACCAACCCGCGATTCCCCCCGCCGAGGAGCTCACGGAGCTGCCCGAGGTGCGGCGGAACGTGAGCTTCGACGAGTGGTCGCGTGCGGTCGATGCGGCCAAGGAGCACATCCTCGACGGCGACATCTTCCAAGTCGTGCTCGCGCAGCGGTTCGATCTGGTCGAGCCCGTCGACCCGCTGTCGGTGTATCGGGTGCTCCGGCTCGTGAACCCCTCGCCCTACATGTACATCCTGCGTCATCCGGAAGCGACGGTCGTCGGTTCGTCGCCTGAGCCGATGGTGCAAGTGTTGAACGGTCGCGTCATCAGCCGGCCGATCGCCGGGACCCGTCGCCGCGGCCGTTCGGCTGAGCACGACAAGCGACTGGCCGCGGAGCTGACGGAACATCCGAAGGAGCGCGCCGAGCACGTGATGCTCGTCGATCTGGCGCGCAACGACGTCGGCCGCGTCGTGCGGTTCGGGACCGAGCGCGTCGAAGAGCTCATGACGCTGGAGCGCTACTCGCACGTCATGCACCTCACGAGCCAAGTCGCAGGCGAGCTGGCCGACGGTCGGGGACCGGTCGACGTGCTGCGAGCAACGTTCCCGGCCGGGACTGTGAGCGGGGCGCCCAAGGTGCGAGCGATGGAGATCATCGACGACTTGGAGCCGACGAAGCGGGGGCCGTACGCGGGTGTCGTCGGCTACCTCGACTTCTCGGGCAACCTGGACACCGCGATCGCGATCCGCACGATGATCTGGCGCGGGACGCAGGCGACGTTGCAAGCGGGCGCGGGCATCGTCGCCGACTCCGACCCGGCCGATGAGGACCTGGAATGCCGCAACAAGGCGGCGGCGTTGTTGACAGCAGCGGCCGCTGCGAAACGGCTGCTCGACCGCCAACCTGCTGATGACGACTGACTTTTGGGCTCCGATAACGCGCGACGTCGTGGTCGTGTCCGGCCCCGACGCGACTTCGTACCTGCAGAGCCTCGTGTCACAGGATCTCGAGCCCGTCTCGGTCGGCGCGAGCGCACACGCGCTGCTTTTGCAGCCGCAGGGCAAGCTGCTCGTCGACATGTACATGCTGCGCGTCGAGCCCGACGCGTGGTGGTGCATCTGCGAAGGCGGCTTCGGCTCGACACTCGCCGAAGGCTTGCGCCGGTTCAAGATCCGCGTGAAGGCCGAGGTGGAAGAGCGCGCAGTGAGGTCGGTCGCGGTCCGTGGCATGCGGCCCGAACCGGGAGCGCTTGCGATCGTGGCCGTCGACTGGGACGGCCGTCCCGCGTTCGACGTCGTCGGCGGTGACGCAGAGGTCAACGCGTTCGCGGCGACGCTCGAGCTACCGGAGCTCGACGAGGCCGGCTACGAACGGGCGCGCATCGAAGCGGGCGTCCCCCGTCAGGGCCTCGACATCGACGAGCGCACGATCCCGCAGGAGGCCTTCCTCGATCGCACCGCGGTGTCGTTCACGAAGGGCTGCTTCCTGGGCCAGGAGCTGGTCTGCCGTATCGACACTCGAGGCCACGTGAACCGACTCCTTCGGCGCCTGCGTGCGGGCGCGCCGGTGTTGGCGCGCGGCGAGTCGGTGATGGCGGGGGACAAGACCGTCGGCGAAGTGACGAGCTCGGTCGGCGATGTGGCGCTGGCGATGGTGCGGCACGAGATCGAGCCGGGCGCGACCGTCGCAGTCGGCGACGCAAGCGCGACCGTGGAAGCGGTCGCCCCCCTCGAACTGGCGTGACTGACAGCCCTGTGCGGGCCGCTGCTCACGCCAGTTCGAGGGGGAGACCGGCGTACGGCGAACTGGCGTGACTGACGGCCCTGTGCGGGCCGCTGCTCACGCCAGTTGGGCAGTTGTCACGCGCTCTTCCGCAGCAGGGACTGCAGGACGTCGCAGATCTCCTCGGCGCTGCCGCGCACGTCGGCGAGACGCGCGGTGAGCGGGAGGTAGCCCGCGGCGATGATGGCATTGCGACGACGGGCGTCGTGGGCGAGCTGAAACTCATCTGAGTGTTCCTGCTTGCTGTCGTAGTCGAGCGTTGCCCGCAAACCCGGCCATGCGAATTCGGTGCGCGCGACAACTCGTCCGTGCTCGTCGCAGACGTCGTACTGAACGATGGGCTCGGGCAGGCCGCGTTCGCGCAACATCTGGAAGAGTGTCGTCTCCATCTCGCTTTCGGTCGCGCGCTGATTCGGGTTCCAGCGGTCGAGCGCGATCCGCAGCGCTTTGACGCCACGCACGCCGCGTCGCGCGTGGCGGTTGAACATGTCCAACATGGAGTCGTAGGTGATCAGGCGATGGCGCCGCGCGGCTTGCATCACCGCTTCTAGATAGTTCGGTGACGGACGGAGCCACGCGAGGTCGAACACCGTGCGTTCGGGGCGTGTGACTGCGATACCGGAGACAAGCTGCGTATCGGCGCATTCGAGCCGGCGCGATTCGTGCACGATGAGCCCCGGGCAGATTGTGCGGTCCCACCGTTTGCACGTCAGCTCGACGAGATCTTCTCGACCACCGGGCAACTCGAACAGGGCGGCCGACGAGCGATGTGAGATGGCCGAATCGGGGCCGGCGGCCCACTGTGTGGCTCGGAGCCGTCCGTGCCAGCTCTCGGGCGCTCCCGGCATTCGGTAGACGCCGTCGAAGAGTTGTTCCCAGACGGCTGCGCACCGCCTTCGGATTTGCCTTTCAGTGAGGCCGGCGCGTCGGGCGTCTCCGATGCGGAAGACGGAGTCGTGCTGCGCGGCGAATCGGGCAAGCTCGCGGTCGGCGTCGGTGAACATTGCCGTAGGTTGCCCGGCCGGTGTGACACTCCGAACTGGCGTGACTGACAGCCCTGTGAGGGCTGCTGCTCACGCCAGTTCGAGCGGGAGGACCGGCGTACGGCGAACTGGCGTGAACGACGGCCCTGTGCGGGCTGCTGCTCACGCCAGTTCGGAGGGGTGGAGCGCTTCCGGCGTCGCAACGCGGGTCGGCAGCGAGACGACGAAACGGCTCCCGCCGCTGGGCGCGGCGTCGGCCCAGGCCTGACCGCCCATCGCAGCTGTCAGCTCCCGCACG
>JBKPCL010000171.1:0-6636 GCA_046727335.1 Actinomycetota bacterium | reverse complement strand
CGCCGTGAAATGCACGTTCGGATTCCGATCATGCAACACCTTCGTAATCGCCGCCGTCAGCGTCGTCTTCCCATGATCGATATGACCGATCGTCCCAATGTTCAAGTGCGGCTTCGTCCGCTCGAACTTCTCCTTGGCCATGGGACTACCTCTGCTCCTTGATGAACAACGACGTGGGAGCGATCACTCGCCGCGCACCCGGGCGATGATCTCTTGGGCGATCGACTCCGGTACCGCTTGGTAAGAGTCGAATTGCATCGTGTACGTCGCGCGACCCTGCGTGCGCGACCGAAGATCGCCAACATAGCCGAACATCTGTGCCAACGGCACTCTCGCGCGGATCACCTGCGCGTTGCCGCGCTGCTCCATTCCCTCGACCTGACCGCGCCGTGCGTTCAAGTCGCCGATGACGTCACCCATGTAGTCCTCGGGCGTGACGACCTCGACCTCCATGACCGGCTCGAGCAGTTGGGGCTTGGCTCGCCTTGCGGCCTCCTTGAGTGCCATGGAACCGGCGATCTTGAACGCCATCTCGGACGAGTCGACGTCGTGGTACGAGCCGTACGTGAGCCGGGCGCGGATGTCGACCAGCGGGTAGCCGGCGAGCACGCCGCCTTCCATTGCGTCCTGGATGCCGGCGTCGACGGCCGGGATGTACTCCCGCGGGATCACGCCGCCGGTGATCTCGTCGACGAATTCGTAGCCGCCGCCGGCGCCGGTCGGCTCCAGCGCGATGACGACGTGGCCGTACTGGCCGCGACCGCCGGTCTGGCGCACGTAACGCTGCTCGACCTTCTCGACCGGGACCGTGATCGTCTCCCGATACGCGACTTGCGGCTTGCCGACGTGCGCTTCGACGTTGAACTCGCGCATCATCCGGTCGACGAGCACTTCGAGATGCAGCTCGCCCATGCCGCCGATGATCGTCTGGCCGGTGTCCTGGTCGGTGCGAACCTGGAACGTCGGATCCTCGTCGGAAAGCGAGCCCAATGCCTTGCCGAGCTTGTCCTGGTCCTGCTTCGTCTTGGGCTCGATCGCGACTCGGATCACCGGCTCGGGGAATTCCATCCGCTCGAGGACGATCGGGTGCTCGCGTTCAGTCAGCGTGTCGCCCGTTGTCGTCTGCTTGAAGCCGAGACCCGCGACGATGTCGCCCGCGTACGCAACGTCGATGTCCTCGCGCTGGTTCGCGTGCATCCGGAGGATGCGGCCGACGCGCTCCTTGCGGTCCTTCGTCGAGTTGTAGACCTCGGAGCCCTTCTGGAGCTTGCCGGAGTAAATCCGGAAGTACGTCAGCTTCCCGTACGGGTCGGCGACGATCTTGAACGCGAGCGCGGAGAACGGCTCGTCTTCGCTCGCCTTCCGTTCGACGATGTGGTCGCCCTTCGGGTCGGTGCCCTCGGTCGGCGGGACGTCGAGCGGGGACGGCAAGTAGTCGACGACGGCATCGAGCATCGGCTGCACGCCCTTGTTCTTGAACGCCGAGCCGCAGAGCACGGGGACGAACTCGAAGCTGAGCGTGCCGATGCGGATCGCGTGCTTGATCTCGTCCGGGGTGAGCGGCTCGTCGCTCAGGTACTTCTCCATCAAGTGGTCGTCGACGTGAGCGATGGTCTCGAGCAGCTGGAGACGCGCCGCCTCGGCCTCCTCCTCGAGCTCGGCCGGGATGTCGACGACCTCGAACTTGGCGCCCTCGCTGTCGTCATCGAGCGGCCACACCAACGCCTTCATCTCGACGAGATCGATCACGCCGCGGAACGCGCTCTCGACGCCGAATGGAATCTGGACGACGGCGGGCACCGCGTCGAGTCGATCCCGGATCATCTCGACGCACCGGCGGAAGTCGGCGCCCACACGGTCCATCTTGTTGACGAAGCAGAACCGCGGAACGTTGTACTTGTTGGCTTGACGCCAGACCGTCTCCGTCTGCGGTTCCACGCCCGCGACCGCATCGAACACCGCGACCGCACCGTCGAGCACGCGCAACGACCGCTCGACCTCGACGGTGAAGTCGACATGGCCGGGCGTGTCGATGATGTTGATCTGACAGTCGCGCCACTGCGCGGTCGTGGCCGCCGACGTGATCGTGATGCCGCGTTCTTGCTCTTGGACCATGTGGTCCATGAACGCGGCACCCTCGTGCACCTCACCGATCTTGTAGGTGCGACCGGTGTAGTAGAGGATGCGCTCGGTCGTCGTGGTCTTGCCCGCGTCGATGTGGGCCATGATCCCGATGTTGCGGGTCTTCTCGAGGGGGAATGCGCGTGCCATGTCTTCCTCTTGCGTCTTGCGTCGTTGTGCTCTTCGTGCCGTGATCCGGACAGCAGCCGGCCGGGCCTACAGGCCCGGCCGGGAGGCGCGGGGTCGAACCCCGCAGGCGTCATGTCGCTGCTAGCGCCCTGACGCCTCCTCCCGTTCCGACACTGTCTTCATCACCATGTCCTTATCGGTCCCCCCGACGCACTTACCAGCGGTAGTGAGCAAACGCCTTGTTCGACTCCGCCATCTTTTGCAGGTCCTCACGGCGCTTGACCGCCGCACCGATCGCGTTGCTCGCGTCGAGCAGTTCCCCGGCGAGCCGCTCCGCCATCGTCTTCTCTCGACGCTGCCGTGAGTAGCCGACCAGCCAGCGGATCGCGAGCGTCGTCGCCCGCCGCGGGCGGACTTCCACCGGCACCTGGTAGGTCGCACCACCCACCCGGCGGCTCTTCACTTCGAGTTGCGGCCGCACGTTCTCGACTGCCCGCTTCAACACCGCGACCGGGTCGCCCTGGGTCTTGCGTCCGATCTCGTCGAGTGCCTTGTAGACGATGTGCTCGGCGGTCGAGCGCTGGCCGCGCAACAACACCTTGTTGACGAGCTGCGTGACGA
The DNA here is from genome assembly GCA_046727335.1 of Actinomycetota bacterium. Lineage (GTDB taxonomy): Bacteria > Actinomycetota > Acidimicrobiia > IMCC26256 > PALSA-610 > JBKPCL01. The sequence continues at coordinate 3,765 of JBKPCL010000171.1, read as the reverse complement.
CGACCGACCGGTAGATCGGGTCGGGCATCAGCTCCCGACGCGAAGCAGGACCTTTGCGCGGCACGGGTTAGGACTCCTTCTTCGCGCCGTAGCGGCTGCGCGCTTGCTTGCGACCCGACACGCCCGAGGCGTCGAGCGCGCCGCGGATGATCTTGTAGCGAACGCCGGGCAGGTCCTTCACGCGACCACCACGCACGAGGACGATCGAGTGCTCCTGCAGGTTGTGCCCGATGCCCGGGATGTACGCCGTCACCTCGATGCCGCTCGTCAGTCGAACGCGGGCGACCTTGCGCAGCGCGGAGTTCGGCTTCTTCGGCGTGTGCGTGAAGACGCGCGTGCACACGCCGCGCCGCTGGGGTGAGCCCTTCAGCGCGGGCGTCTTGGTCTTGGTTGCCTTCGTCTCCCGTCCCTTGCGGACGAGCTGGGCAATCGTGGGCACGCAGAATCCTTCGGAAGGTTGTGGTCGTGGAGCGGACAGGCTTGCGGCGCGCGAAACGGTGCCAAAGCCAAACGAAAAGCGTAGCAGCAGTCCCTCGAACTGGCGTGAGCGACAGCCCGGTGAGGGCCGTCACTCACGCCAGTTCGTGCGCGCTAGTCGCCCGCCGCGACATCTCCCTGTCCGTCGGCGCCGAGGTCGACGTCACCAGTCGGCTCGAACTCCGCTTCGGGTGGACCTTCGACGGCACCGCCGGCCGCCAGCACACCGAGATCGGTCTCGGCCTGCCGGTTCGTGCTCGCTTCCCGCAACCACGTCGCGAGGTCCATGTCCTCTTCGACCTCGGACGTGTAGAACGGCAGCGGCTCGTAGTCGGGCGCGACCGTCTTGATGTCGCGGTACAGCGGCATGCCCGTACCGGCCGGGATCAGCTTGCCGATGATGACGTTCTCCTTCAGGCCCTCGAGCCCGTCGGAGCGACCCTCGATCGCCGCCTCGGTGAGCACCCGCGTCGTCTCCTGGAACGACGCGGCCGACAACCACGAGTCCGTCGCGAGCGACGCCTTCGTGATGCCCATCAGCTCGGGCCGGCCTTCGGCCGGTCGCAGCCCTTCCTCGACGAGCCGGCGGTTCTCCTCCGCGTAGCGGCGGGCGTCCACCTTCTCGCCGGGCAGAAAGTTGCTGTCGCCCGGCTCCGACACGGTCACGCGCCGGAGCATCTGCCGGACGATCACCTCGATGTGTTTGTCGTGGATCGACACGCCCTGATCGCGGTACACGCGCTGCACTTCCTCGACGAGGTACTGCTGGGTCTCGCGCACACCCTTGATCTCGAGCAGCTTCTTCGGATCGAGCGGGCTCTTCTCGTCACCGACCAGCCGGTCGCCGGCCTGGACCTCCTGGCCGTCGCGCACGCTGATGTGAGCGCGTCGGGACACGGCGTACTCCATCTCGGTGGCGTCGTCGGCCACGATCGTGATGACGCGCTCACCCTTCTCGTTCTCGCCGAGCCGCACGACACCGGAGATGTCGGCGAGGAGCGACGCGCTCTTCGGCGTGCGCGCCTCGAACAGCTCGACGACGCGCGGCAAGCCGTGCGTGATGTCCTCACCGGCGACACCGCCGGTGTGGAACGTCCGCATGGTCAGCTGCGTGCCCGGCTCACCGATCGACTGGGCGGCGACGATACCGATGGCCTCACCGAGATCGGCGATCTTGCCGGTCGCGAGCATGCGGCCATAGCACTTCGAGCACACGCCCGACACCGTCTCGCACGTGAGCACCGAACGAACACGCAGGCGCGTGACCGCCGAGTCGTCCGCCAACACGCGCATGACGTCGTCGTCCACTTCGGTGTTGCGCGGCACGACCGTGCCGTCGGAGAGCGTGACGTCCTCCGCCAGACACCGGCCCAGCAAGCTGGTCTCGAGAATCCGCCAGCTCTCGATGCCGGGCAACACGTCCTCGACCCAGATGCCTCGGCCCGTGTCACAGTCGTCCTCGCGCACGATCAGCTCTTGCGCGACGTCGACCAGTCGGCGGGTCAGGTAGCCGGAGTCCGCGGTACGAAGCGCCGTGTCGGCCAAGCCCTTGCGGGCACCGTGCGTCGAGATGAAGTACTCGAGCACCGACAGACCTTCACGGAAGTTGCTCTTGATCGGCCGCGGGATGATCTCGCCGCGCGGGTTGGCGACGAGACCGCGCATACCGGCGATCTGGCGCACCTGCATGACGTTGCCGCGCGCGCCCGACCCGACCATCATGTCGATCGGGTTGAACGGCTCGGACTGCATGAGATCCTGCATCGCCTTCGTGACCTGGTTGGTCGCGTCGGTCCAGATCTCGATCTCCTGCTGACGACGCTCGTCGTCGGTGATGATCCCGCGCTCGTACTGGCTCTCGACCTTGGCGGCCTCGGACTCGAACCGCTCGAGCAGTCCGGTCTTGGCCGGCGGCGTCGTGACGTCCGAGATCGAGATCGTCAGCCCGGCGCGCGTCGACCACTCGTAGCCGAGTGACTTCAACCGGTCGAGGCTGTCGGCGACGACCGCCTTGTCGTAGAGCACGACGAGCTCGCTCACCACTTCGGTGATGTCGCGCTTCTTCATCGCCTGATCGACGAACGGGAAGTCGTCCGGGAACGCGGTGTTCAAGATGAGCCGGCCCAGCGACGTCTCGACGAGCACTTGGGTTTGGCCGTTGGTCCCGTACTCACGCAGCACGATGCTCTGCGGTGTGCCGTCCTCGAGCGGACGCGGGAACCGGTCCGCCGGGAACTTGCCGGCCGGCATCCGGACCTTGATCCTGCCGTGCAACGACAAGGTCTCGCCGTCCGCGCTGTATCGCTCCTCGTACGCGGCCATCGCCTCGTCGAGCGAGCCGAACACACGACCCGAGCCCGTCAACCCCTCGACCTGCTCGGTGAGGTAGTAGACGCCGATGATCATGTCCTGGCTCGGCTCGGCGTTCGGACGACCCGACGCCGGCGACAAGATGTTGTGCGCGGCGAGCATCAACATGCGCGCTTCGGCCTGGGCCTCTGCCGACAAGGGCAGGTGCACCGCCATCTGGTCGCCGTCGAAGTCCGCGTTGAACGCGGCACACACGAGCGGGTGGATCTGGATCGCCTTGCCCTCGACGAGCACGGGCTCGAACGCCTGAATGCCGAGTCGGTGGAGTGTTGGCGCCCGGTTGAGGAAGACCGGGTGCTCCTTGATGACCTCTTCGAGCACGTCCCAGACCTGCGGGCGCGCGCGCTCGACCATCCGCTTTGCGGACTTGATGTTCTGCGCGTACTCGAGGTCGACGAGCCGCTTCATCACGAACGGCTTGAACAGCTCGAGCGCCATCTGCTTCGGCAGACCGCATTGCTGCAATTGCAGCTGCGGGCCGACGACGATCACCGAACGGCCCGAGTAGTCGACGCGCTTGCCGAGCAGGTTCTGACGGAACCGGCCCTGCTTGCCCTTCAACATGTCGGAGAGCGACTTGAGCGCGCGGTTGCCGGGACCAGTGACGGGACGACCGCGGCGGCCGTTGTCGAACAGCGCGTCGACGGCCTCCTGGAGCATCCTCTTCTCGTTGTTGATGATGATCTCGGGCGCGCCGAGGTCGAGGAGCCGCTTCAGCCGGTTGTTGCGGTTGATCACGCGCCGGTACAGGTCGTTCAGGTCGGAGGTCGCGAAGCGGCCACCATCGAGCTGCACCATCGGACGCAGGTCCGGCGGGATCACCGGGATGACGTCGAGGATCATGCCCATCGGCGAGTTGATCGACCGGCCGTCGTCACTGCGACGGTTGAACGCGGAGACGACCTTGAGCCGCTTGAT
>JBKPCL010000170.1:0-4569 GCA_046727335.1 Actinomycetota bacterium | reverse complement strand
GCCCATCGAGCCCAAGCTGCGACCGGGCGGGCTCGTCCTCGTGAACGACACGACGTTCACGCACCAGATCACGGCTTCCGTCACAGTCCACCGCGTACCCGCGACGACCGTCGCGGCCGACATCGGGAACCCTCTGGGCGGCGCCCTCGTCATGCTCGCCGCGTACACAAGCGCGACGTCTGCCGTCGGCCTCGACGCCCTGGTGGCGGCGATGCGTGCTTCCATCCCGCCGTACCGCACCCAGCACATCGAGGCGAATGAACGGGCGCTCCACGCGGGGTGGGAGCTGCTCCCGAACAACTCACATCCGGCTTGGGAGGTCGCGCATGTCTGAGGCGCGGACCGTGAAGAGTCGCGGCACGGTCACCATCGACACCGAGCACTGCAAGGGCTGCGACCTCTGCATCCCGGCCTGCCCACCGCGCGTGCTCACGATGTCCACGGCGGTCAACCACATGGGGTACCGCTATCCGGAGCTGCATCCCGGTTGCACCGGCTGCGCGGCGTGCCTCTACGTGTGCCCCGACTTCGTGTTCGAGGTCTTCCGCTTCGACCATCCGGTCGAGACGACCGTGGAGGCCGCGCCATGACTCAAGCCAAGGCGCCCGGACGGGTCTTGATGGAGGGCTCCGAGGCGTTGGCGCGGGCTTCGATCGCGGCCGGCTGCCGGTTCTTCGCCGGGTACCCGATGACCCCGTTCACCGAGCTGCTCGAGCACTTCGCGCGGCTGCTGCCCGACGAAGGCGGCGTGTGCATCAACGCCGAATCGGAGCTCGAGGCCGTCGGCATGGCGTGGGGCGCGCTGGCGACCGGCGCCCGCGCCGCGACCGGTTCCACGGGTCAAGGCCTGTCCTTGATGCAGGAGTCCTTCTCGGAGATCACGCTGGCGGAGCTGCCGCTCGTCATCTTCAACATGGCGCGCGGACAGGGCGATTACTTCCAAGCGACTCGCGGTGGCGGCCATGGCGACTACCGCCACATCGTCCTCGCACCGCAGGACGTCTCGGAGGGCGTCCAGCTCGTGCAGCTCGCGTTCCATCTCGCCGACAAGTGGCGCAATCCGGTGCTCGTCTACGGCGACTACCTGCTGGCGCACACGCAGGAAGCGCTCGCGATCGAGACCTGTGAATTCGCAACATTGCCCCCAAAGGACTGGGCTATCGACGGCTCTCGGTCCGGCACCGGCCAGAGTCGAAGCGTGACCTCGCTCGGGGTGAGCAAGATCGGCCAGCCTGAGTTGGGCCAGGAAGGCAAGGCGCAGTACATCGCGACGAAGATGCCGCTGATGGAGCGCGAGGTGCGCGTCGAGTATGGCGACCTCGACGACGCCGAGACCGTCGTCGTCGCGTACGGGTCGCCGGCGAAGTTCGTGAAGTACGCGATCAAGCGGCTGCGCGCCGAGGGCCACCGGATCGGATGGGTCCGGCCGATCACGCTCTGGCCGTTCCCGTACGACGCGGTGCGCGCCGCGGGTGGTGCCGCGGTGCGGAGGGTCGGCTCGTTCGAGCTGTCGTCGGGCCAGATGATCGACGACGTGCGCCTGGCCGTGGCGGGACAGCAGCCGGTCACCTTCATCGGCGGCGTGTCGACCGACCATTCCGGATTCGGCGTCGGGCGCATGCTCGACGTCGAAGTCATCGCCGAACGGATCCTCGCATTGCACGAGGATCGGGCGCTTCCCGCAGTTCCGGGTTACGAGACGTTCACCTATCAACTCCAAGAGCACCAGCGAGAGGGAGCGAGCGCATGACCCTCGACACGTCCCACGCGCCCGAGCACGCCCGCCGAGTCGAAGCGCTCAAGCCCGACCTCTTGCTCACGCAGGAACATCACATGTGCCCGGGGTGCGGGGAGCCACTTGCCCTGCGCCAGTTCCTCGAGTCGATCGAGGACCTCGACGTCGTGCAACGCGCGATCGGGGTCGTCGGCATCGGTTGCTACACGTCGTTCTCGAGCACCATTGACGTCGACCTCGTTCAGGCACTGCACGGGCGGGCGCCGTCGGTCGCGACGGGTGTCAAGCGCATGCAATCGGACGCGCTGGTGTTCACGTTGCAGGGCGACGGCGACATGGTGAACGAAGGCCTGCAAGAGGTCATCCACACTGCCGCGCGCGGCGAGAACGTGACCGCGATCCTGCTCAACAACGGCGTCTTCGGCGAGACCGGCGGCCACATGACCGCGACCAGCGTGCTCGGCCAGCGCACGAAGAACTCACTCGAGGGCCGCGACGCGGCATATCACGGCTACCCGATCCTCATCGGTGATCTCATCGCGCAGCTCGAAGGCGCGGCCTATGTCGCCCGCGGCTCGGTTCACAACGCGGGCTCGGTCGCCCGCACGCGCAAGATGTTCAGGCGTGCATTCGAGTCACAGCTGCGCGGCGACGGCTTTTCGTTCGTCGAGGTGCTGACGATGTGTCCGACGGGCTGGTTCGTGCCGACCGCCGACGGTCCCGGCTACATGCAACAGACGCTCGGTGAGGTCCACATCATGGGCGAGCTCAAGGTCGACGGACGGGTCCGAACGACGGATGAGCTGCACACCGAGAACGTCGCCAAGCAACGCGAGCTCGACGAGCAGCTCGCGCGCGGCGGCATCAGGCGGTAGCGAATGGACTTCAGTTATCCGCCCGAGGCGGAGGCGTTCCGCAAAGCGTTCCGCGCCTGGCTCGACGCGCACCTTCCCGCCGAGCTCAGAGGTCAGACGTTCGGCGGTGGCGGCGGTGTCGACGACGCGCAGTTGGAACGGCTCCGCGCGTGGAACGGGGCGTTGGCCGATGCGCGCTACGCCGCGATCGCTTGGCCCGAGGAGTGGGGTGGCCGTGGCGCGGGCGTCATGGAACAGGTCGTGTACGCCGAGGAGATGCACCGCGCGCAGGCGCCGGGGACGCTCAACATCATCGGCCTGTCGAACATCGCGCCCGCGATCATCGAGCACGGCACCGAGGAGCAAAAGCGGACGCTCCTTCCACGAATGCTCCGCGGCGACGACATCTGGTGCCAGGGGTTTTCCGAGCCCAACGCGGGGTCGGACCTGGCGTCGCTCACGACGTCGGCCGTCCGCGACGGCGACACGTGGATCGTCAACGGACAGAAGACGTGGAACACGCTCGGGCACCTCGCCAACTGGTGCGAGCTTCTCGTACGCACCGACCCGGCCGCGCCGAAGCACCAGGGCATCACGTGCCTGCTCGTCGACATGACGCGGCCCGGCGTCGAAGTGCGGCCGCTCGTCACCATCACCAACGAGAACGAGTTCAACGAGATCTTCTTCACCGATGTCCGCGTCCCGGTCGGGTGCACACTCGGCCCGGTGAACGACGGCTGGCGGGTCGCGATGACGACGCTCGCGTATGAACGGGGCACCGTCGCCAAGCTCCACCTGGGCACGCGGGCGAAGATCGCGCGGCTCATCGACGAGGCGCGGCACACACCGATCGGTCGCGGCCGCGTCGCGACCGACGACCCGGTGCTCAGGCATCGCCTCGCTCGCCTCTATCTCGACGGCGAGCTGCTCAAGCTGATCTCGGACCGCGCCATCTCGGCCGAGCTACGAGGCCGGGCCATGGGTCCCGAAGGCAGCATCGCCAAGCTGCTGTGGAGCGAGACCGAACAACGGGTCACAGAGGTCGCCGCCGACGTGCTCGGCCCCGACGCGCTGTCCGGTCCGTGGGCGCGCGATCGCGTCTACAGCCGGGCGCTGACCATTGCGGGCGGCACCACGCAGGTGAACAAGAACATCGTCGCCCAGCGCATCCTCGGCCTCCCGCGCTCCTGATGCCCGAACCGGCGTGAGCAGAAGCCCTGACAGGGCCGTCACTCACGCCAGTTGGAACGGGCTTCGGAACCGGCGTGAGCAGCAGCCCTGACAGGGCCGTCAGTCACGCCAGTTGGCCGGACGGCGGTTCAGGAGACGAGCGCGGTTTGGCCGTTCCGCGTCGGTAGCGTCTCGCCCGGCGCGAGCGGGAAGTGGCAGGCGACGAATTGGCCGGGTCCGACTTCCTCGATCTGCGGCTATTCCGCTGCGCACTTCTCCTGCGCCTTCGGGCAGCGCGTCCGGAACCGGCAGCCGCTCGGAGGCGCGACCGGCGACGGGATCTCACCGCTCAGTGGCGGCCGCTCTTCGGGTCGCACGCTCGGGTCAGGGACGGGGATCGACAACAGCAGACCCGCGGTGTACGGGTGCGCGGGCTGACGGTAGATCGCCTCGGGCGGGCCGACCTCGCAAATCTTGCCGAGATACATCACGACGACGCGGTCGCTCACGTTCTTCACGACCGCGAGGTCGTGGGCGATGAAGATCAGCGTGAGTCCGTACCGGCCCTTCATGTCTTCGAGCAGGTTCAGGATCTGTGCCTGCACCGAAACGTCGAGTGCCGAGACCGGCTCGTCACAGATGATCAGCTTCGGATCCGTGATGACGGCCCGCGCAATCGAGATGCGCTGGCACTGGCCGCCCGAGAACTGGTGTGGCCGCCGGCCGCGCTGCAGTGCAGGCTCCAGCCCGACGGCAAGCATCATCTCGTCGACCTTCTTGGCCTGTTCTTCCTTCGTCCCGAGGTCCCAG
>JBKPCL010000169.1:0-8508 GCA_046727335.1 Actinomycetota bacterium | reverse complement strand
AAGTCGAGCAACTCCTTGACCAGACGGTCGTACTCCTCGTGATCGACGGCGCCGACACACGGCGCCGCGCACTTCTCGATGTGGGCGTACAGACACGGCCGTCCGAGACGGTGATGACGGTCGAACTTCGCCTTCGTGCACGTACGAATCGGGAACGTGCGGAGGAGGAGGTCGAGCGTCTCGCGGATCGCGTACGCATGGGCGTAGGGACCGAAGTAACGGACGCCCTTGCGCTTCTGTCCGCGCATCACCATGGCGCGGGGCCACTCCTCGTCGAGCGTGACGGCGAGGAAGGGGTACGACTTGTCGTCCTTCAGCCGGATGTTGAAGCGAGGCTTGTGCTGCTTGATGAGGTTGAACTCGAGGAAGAAGGCCTCGACCTCGTTCTTGGCGACGATCCATTCGACATGATCGGCCCGCTCGACCATCTGCCGGGTCCGCTCGGGCAGGAAGTCGGGCTGCACGAAGTAGTTCGACAGCCGGCTCCGCAAGCTCTTGGCCTTGCCGACGTAGATGACCCGGCCTTGCCCGTCGATGAACTGGTACGAGCCCGGTGCGTCCGGGATCGTGCCGGGTTCGGGACGGGAGACCACGCCCCCATTGTCGCGGCCCGGGGCGACCGTCAGGCGCCGTTCCGCGGGCTACTCAGGCTCTGTCCAGCAGTCGATGAGCTTGATGGATGGCGTCTCACCGAGTGACCGGCGCTCAATCTCCGACCCAGAATTGGAGGATCTCGTCGGCGACCGTGACCGCGGCCTGGGCTCGGGTCACCACGCCGATGCGTTGCGCGACCTGTCGCATGTCGACGGTGAGCACATGCGTGGCCTGCTGGGCGACGACGCTGCCGTCGCGCGTGCTGAACGATGCGTTGGCGTCTTCCAGCCCGAGATTGGGCTGGCCCACGTCCGCGTGTTGCAACAGGCCGGCGTAGTAGCGGTCGGTGGACGGGCGGTCCGGGAGCTCCTTCACGGACAGCACGAGCGTCCCGTACCCGACCGACAAAGCGCACGAATACAACGAGTCCGCCGCTGACCAGTGCGGGACAACCGGTTGTTGGACGGTCAGCCCAGCTTCTTGCAGTTCGTCGGTACCCCGGCGATTGCACGTGCCGATGGCCTGTTTCGACGGTTCGCGAACCGGAGCGAGGCTCGCCCGTCGCGTGGTCGTCGGCGTGGAAGAGTGGGCCGCACCACCGCAGCCGGCAGCGGCCGCGATCAGCAGTCCGGCCAGTGCCAGTGCTGCGCACCTCGGACCCCGCATGGGTCGACGGTATCCGTGGGTTCGCCGCCCCTGCGCGCTGCGAGCCGGGATTCTTTTTCTCGACCTGAGTGTTATGGTCGTTGGAACGCCGGCCGGGAATCCGGCGCAAAGACATCGAGCTCTGAGACCGACATCCCCGTGGTGCTGGCGACCCGGCTGCCACCCACCGGTCGATGAGGAGCTCTCACTGAAGGCAGGTCCGACATGTTGCGACTGCAGATCCCGCTGCCGGACGACTACACCCTCGCGACGGACGACGAGCTCGCGGCTCGAATCGCCGCCGCCAAGCAGCAACTCGGCGATCGGCTGATGATCCTCGGTCACCACTACCAACGTGACGAGGTGATCCGCTGGGCCGACGCCGTCGGTGACTCGTTCAAGCTTGCCCGTCTCGCCGCGGACAACCACAACGCGACCGACATCGTCTTCTGCGGCGTGCACTTCATGGCCGAATCGGCCGACGTGCTGACGGGCGATCACCAGCGCGTGCTGCTCCCCGACCTCAACGCCGGTTGCTCGATGGCGGACATGGCCGACATCGACCAGGTCGAGGAAGCGTGGGAAGAAATCGCGGGGATCGCTGCGATCGACCGCGTCGTGCCGATCACGTACATGAACTCGTCGGCAGCGTTGAAAGCGTTCGTCGGTCGGAACGGTGGCGCCGTCTGCACGTCGTCGAATGCGCGTGCAGTGCTCGAGTGGGCGCTCGACAAAGGCGACAAGGTCTTGTTCTTCCCGGACCAGCACCTCGGCCGCAACACCGGGTACACGATGGGTTACACCGAAGCCGACATGCGCGTGTGGGATCCGCGTCACGACCTCGGCGGACTCGAAGACCGCGACGTCAAGGAAGCCACCCTTCTGCTTTGGAAGGGACACTGCTCGGTGCACCAGCGGTTCCGTCCCGAGCACGTCGAAGCGGCGCGCACCGAACATCCGGGCGTCGAAGTCATCGTGCACCCGGAGTGCGCGCACGACGTCGTGGTGCTGGCCGACCGCGTCGGGTCGACGGAGCGGATTCAGGAATGGGTCGCGGACGCGCCCGCGGGTGCGGTGCTGGCCGTCGGTACCGAGATCCACATGGTGCAGCGGCTCGCGGCCCAGCATCCGGACAAGACGATCGTCTCCCTCGACCCGCTCGTGTGCCCGTGCGCCACGATGTTCCGCATCGACGCGCCCCATCTCGCGTGGACGCTCGAGCATCTCGTGCGCGGCGACGTCGTGAATCAGATCGTCGTCGAGCCCGACATCGCCGAATGGGCCCGCGTCGCGCTGGAGCGGATGCTCGCAATCAGGTGAGGTTTCGGGCCAACAACAGTAAGAGGCGCGGGATGGTCGCGGCGTCGCGGTATTCCTTGGCCTTGGCGAGGAACCCCTCGGGCGGCATCGGCTCTTCCATGCGCTCGACGAGTAGTCCGTGGGCCGCCATGGCATTCACGTACTGCGACAGCGGTCGGTGCACGAACGGCAGCACGACGCCGGGCGCGAGCTCTTCCATGCTCACGTCCTCGACCAGGTACGGGCCGATCCGCCAGTACGACTCCTCGAGCACGTGATCGATCACCCACCCGCTGTTCGGCGCCTGCAGCAGTGGATGGTTCATGAACAGTACGAAGCGTCCGCCGGGCGCGAGGACGCGCGCCACCTCGGCGATCGCCGGGACGTGGTCGGGGATGTGCTCGAAGACGAGGCAGGCTATGACGGCGTCGAACGCATCGGTTCTGAACGGCAGGGCCTCGGCTGCGGCACGCGCGTACACCGGTCCGCCGGCGCGAACGCGCGCGACGTCCAGCTGCGCACGCGTCGGATCGATTCCCACGGCCCACGCGCCGAGGCGGGCAGCCAGGCGCGAGATCTGACCCTCCCCCGCGCCGACGTCGAGCACTCGCGTCGCGCCCGCCAGGCATTCCGCCGCGACCGGCAGGATCTGCTCTTCGTACTCGGGATCGGCTCCGTCCGTGAACCCGTCTTGCCACCACTGGGCGTTGCGCTCCCAGAGGTCGTCGGTCACGGCAGCTCGTAGTCGAGCTCGAAGGTGTGCTTGCCTTCGCTGTCGATCGTCACACGGGCATTGCCAAGCAGACCCTCGAGCGCGCCGCTGCCGGTGCCGGGGACGACGGTGATGGTGAGCGACGGCACTCCGTCGACGACGCTCGCGTTGTGCTGGAGGACGAACGTCCCGCGCTTCCCGTGCACGCTCGCGTCGACGCGCTCGATACCGACGTAGGCGGCCGGGCCGTCGGCGTTGTGCACCGTGAGGATCTCGACGACGCTCGTGCCGTCGACGTCGCCGGTAAACGTCTTCGTCAGACGAGTGCGCGCCAGCTTCGCGGTGGGGGCGTCGTCGTACACCGATTCGTCCCAGGTGTCGACGGTGAACGGGCTCGTTGCGTGGTGCGATTGCAGACTCACGTGTGAATGCCTAGCAGGGGCGCGAGGAAGCGGCCGGTATGGCTCTCCGGCACCTTCGCCACCCGCTCGGGTGGGCCCTCCGCTATCACTGTCCCGCCGCCCGAACCACCTTCGGGTCCGAGGTCGATGAGCCAGTCCGCCGACTTGACCACGTCGAGGTTGTGCTCGATCACGAGGACGGTGTTGCCCGCGTCGACGAGCCGCTGCAGGACGGTCAGCAACCGGCGCACGTCTTCGAAATGCAAGCCTGTCGTCGGTTCGTCGAGGATGTAGATCGTCCGTCCGGTCGCGCGCTTCCCCAGTTCGGTCGACAGCTTCACGCGCTGCGCCTCACCGCCCGACAACGTCGGCGCCGGCTGCCCCAGCCGTACATAGCCGAGCCCGACATCGACGAGCGTCTGCAACTGCCGCGCGATCGGCGGCTGGTTCGCGAAGAACTCGAGCGCTTCCTCGGCCGGCATGTCGAGGACCTCGGCGATGTTCTTGCCGCGCCACGTGATGTCGAGCGTGTCGCGGTTGTAACGCGCGCCCTTGCAGACCTCGCACGGGACGTACACATCGGGCAGGAAGTGCATCTCGATCTTGATCGTGCCGTCGCCCTGACACGCCTCGCAGCGACCGCCCTTCACGTTGAACGAGAACCGGCCCGGCTGATAGCCGCGCACCTTGGCTTCCTGCGTGCTGGCAAACAGCGTGCGGATCTTGTCGAACACGCCGGTGTACGTCGCTGGGTTCGATCGCGGCGTCCGGCCGATCGGTGACTGGTCGATGTTGATGACCTTGTCGAGATACTCGGTGCCCTCGATGCGCCTGTGCCGGCCGGGCACCTCGCGCGACCGGTAGACCTTCTGCATCAACGCCGGGTGCAGGATGTCGCCGACGAGTGTGCTCTTGCCGCTGCCGCTCACGCCGGTGACGCCGACGAAGCAGCCGAGCGGAATCTCGACGTCGATGTCCTGCAGGTTGTGTTCCCGCGCGCCCCGTACCGTCAGCCACGCGTCGCCGGGCTCGCGCCGCAGCTTCGGCATCGGAATCGAGCGCTTGTGGGAGAGGTACTGCCCGGTGATCGACGCCTTGGTCTTGAGGACATCAGCGACCGGCCCCGAGACGATGATCTCGCCCCCGTGCTCACCAGCGCCCGGTCCGATGTCCACGACATGGTCCGCGACCCGGATCGTCTCTTCGTCGTGCTCGACGACGATGACGGTGTTGCCGAGATCGCGCAGTCGCATGAGCGTTTCGATCAAGCGCTTGTTGTCGCGCTGGTGCAGTCCGATCGACGGCTCGTCGAGGACGTACAGCACGCCGACCAAGCCCGAACCGATCTGCGACGCCAATCGGATGCGTTGCGCTTCCCCACCGGCGAGCGTGCCCGACGATCGGTTGAGCGACAGGTAGTCGAGGCCGACGTCGAGCATGAACTGCAGGCGTTCGAGCACCTCTTTGAACACGCGCTCGGCGATCATGCGATCGCGCTCGGACAGCTCGACGTGCTGGAAGAACTCGGCCGCGTCGCGCAGCGAGAGCTCGCCGACTTCGAAGATGTTCTTGCCGCCGATCGTCACCGCGAGCGACGCCGGCCGCAGACGAGCGCCGCCGCACGTCGGGCACGGCACGAGTCGCATGTAGCCCTCGATGACCTCGCGGACCCGGTCCGATTCCGATTCCGTGTGGCGACGCTCCACCCACGGGATGACGCCCTCGTAGCGGGTGGCGTAGGAACGCTGACGCCCGTACCGGTTCTTGTACCGGACGGTCACCTGCTTCGTGCCCGTGCCGTAGAGCACGACCTTCTTCTGCGCGGCCTTGAGCTTGTTCCACGGCGTCGCGGTGGAGAAGCCGTACTCGTCCCCGACCGCCGCGAGCACGCGCCTGAAGTACTCGCCACGGAATCCGGACCACGGCGCGATCGCGCCGTCGTCGATCGAGAGCTCCTCGTCAGGGATGACGAGCTCGGGATCGACCTGGAAGCGCGTGCCGAGACCGTCACACGTCTCGCACGCGCCGTACGGCGAGTTGAAGGAGAAGTTGCGCGGCGCGAGCTCTTCGAACGACAACCCGCAGTGCGTGCACGCGAGGTGCTCCGAGAAGGTCAGCCGCTCGCTCGCCTCCTCGCCTTCGCGCGGGACGATCTCGACTTCGGCCACGCCTTCGGCGAGCTTCAACGCGGTCTCGAGCGAGTCGGTGAGACGGCGCTCGATCCCGCTGCGCCGCACGAGCCGGTCGACGACGACCTCGATGGTGTGCTGCTCGTAACGCTCGAGCTTCGCCTTGGTCGGCAGGTCGTACAGCACGTCGTCGATGCGCGCCCGCGTGTAGCCCTGGCCGGCGAGCTCGTCGAGCAGCGCGTGGTACTCGCCCTTGCGTCCCCGCACGACGGGCGCGAGCACTTGGAATCGGGTGCCGTCGGGCAACTGAAGCACCCGGTCGACGATCTGCTGGGGCGTCTGCCGCGTGATGAGCCGGCCGCAGTTCGGGCAGTGCGGGATCCCGATCCGCGCGTAGAGCAGCCGCAGGTAGTCGTAGATCTCGGTGATCGTCCCGACCGTCGACCGCGGGTTGCGAGATGCCGACTTCTGGTCGATCGAGATTGCCGGCGACAAGCCCTCGATGAAGTCGACATCGGGCTTGTCCATCTGACCGAGGAACTGCCGGGCGTACGCCGACAGCGACTCCACATAGCGGCGCTGGCCCTCGGCGTAGATCGTGTCGAAGGCGAGCGACGACTTCCCCGGTCCCGACAGGCCGGTGAAGACGATGAGCTGCTCCCGCGGCAGGACGAGATCGACGTTCTTGAGGTTGTGCTCGCGCGCACCCCGGACGACGATGGTCTCACTCATGCTTGCCGCTCCTGGCGCCTTCGGCGCCGGGCCGCTGGGCCCCGTTCGCTGCTCGGCGGGATACCCGCCTCGCGACTCTCACTCATGTAATTACAAAGGGTATCGGTGGGCGCAAGGTAAGTCGAACACCTGTTCGGATCGTCACCCGACCTCACGAAGCTCGCGCTTGAGCTCGTGGATCTCGTCGCGGAGCCGGGCCGCTTCCTCGAATCGGAGGTCGCGCGCGGCGTCCTGCATCTGGTCGGTGAGGTCCTGGATGAGCCGCGCCAACTCGTCACGCGGGAGATCGAGCCGGTCGACGGCAGCCGCCCGACCGCGTGCTCGCCCACCGCCCCGGGCTCGCCCGCGGGACCCGGCGGTCTCGTCGCCCTCCCGAGCGCGGATCATCTCGAGGATGTCGGTGACCTTCTTGCGCACCGTCTGCGGGTCGATGCCGTGCTCGCGGTTGTACGCGAGCTGCTTTTGACGGCGGCGCATCGTCTCGGAGATCGCGTGCCGCATCGAGTCGGTCATCTGGTCGGCGTACATGATCACTTGGCCGTCGACGTTGCGCGCCGCCCGGCCGATCGTCTGGATCAACGACGTCGACGATCGCAGGAAGCCTTCCTTGTCCGCGTCGAGGATCGCGACGAGCGACACCTCCGGAAGGTCGAGGCCCTCTCGCAGCAGGTTGATGCCGACCAGCACGTCGAACTCACCGAGCCGCAGCGCCCGCAGGATCTCGACGCGCTCGAGCGTGTCGATCTCCGAATGGAGGTACCGAACGCGAACGCCGAGCTCCAACAGATAGTCGGTGAGGTCCTCGGCCATCTTCTTCGTCAGCGTGGTCACCAGCACGCGGGCATCGACGTCGACCCGCCCGCGGATCTCGGCGACCAAGTCGTCGATCTGGCCCTTCGTCGGCTTCACGATGACCTCGGGATCGATCAACCCGGTCGGACGCACGACCTGCTCGACGACCTGCGTCGACATCTCGCGCTCGTATGCACTCGGCGTCGCCGACATGAACAGCACCTGGTTCACGCGCTGAGTGAACTCCTCGAACCGCAATGGCCGGTTGTCCATGGCGGACGGGAGCCGGAAGCCGTGCTCGACGAGCGTCTCTTTACGTGACCGGTCCCCCTCGAACTGCCCGTGCAACTGCGGGATCGCGACGTGCGACTCGTCGATCACGCACAGCCAGTCGTCGGGGAAGTAGTCGAGCAGCGTGTACGGCGGCTGATGACGCTGCCGGCCGTCGAGGTGCATCGAGTAGTTCTCGACGCCGGAGCACGAACCGACCTCGCGGAGCATTTCGAGGTCGTAGTTCGTCCGCATGCGCAGGCGCTGGGCCTCGAGCAGCTTGCCCTGGCCTTCCAGCTCCGCGAGCCGCTCCGCGAGCTCCGCCTCGATGCCGGCGATCGCTTGCTTGAGGCGCTCTTCGTCGGTGACGTAGTGCGACGCCGGGAACAGGGCCAGCGAGCCCAGCTCCTCGACCATCTCGCCGGTCACCGGATCGACGGTGCAGATGCGCTCGACCTCGTCACCGAAGAGCTGGATTCGGACCGCCTTCTCCTCGTACGCCGGGAGGACCTCGATCGTGTCGCCCCGCACCCGGAACTTGTTGCGGGCGAACCCGAAGTCGTTGCGCTCGTATTGGAGATCGACGAGCCGGCGGAGGATCTCACGCTGATCCCGTTCGTCACCGACGTCGAGCATCAGCAACTGCTTCGAGTACTGCTCGGGGGAGCCGAGGCCGTAGATGGCCGACACCGATGCCACGATCAGCACGTCACGCCGAGTGAGCAGCGCGCTCGTCGCCGAGTGGCGCAGGCGGTCGATCTCGTCGTTGATCGACGAGTCCTTCTCGATGTACGTGTCGGTCGACGGGATGTACGCCTCGGGTTGGTAGTAGTCGTAGTACGAGACGAAGTACTCGACCCGGTTCTTCGGGAAGAGCTCCCGGAACTCGGCCGCGAGCTGGGCGGCCAGCGACTTGTTGGGCGCGAGGACCAGC
>JBKPCL010000168.1:0-14693 GCA_046727335.1 Actinomycetota bacterium | reverse complement strand
GGCTCGACCTCACCGGCGCTCGTCTCGGGCAACATGGTGTTTCAGGTCGGGAAGCAGAACGTCGGCTACCTCCTCGATGCCGGCAACCTCGCGCTGCTCAAGTCGTTGTCGATCTGCACGAACATGGCACGGGGCGGCACGGCCTTCGACGGCAGCCGGCTGTTCGTGAACTGCAGCGAGCATGTGCAGGCCGTCAACATCGACGTCGCGCACCGAACGATGACGAAGGGATGGAGCGGACCGGCAACCTCCACCGCCGGACCACCGATCCTCGCGGGCGGCTCGCTGTGGTCGGTCGACGTGGACACGGGCGTCTTGTACGCGCTCAATCCGGCGACCGGCGCGGTGCGCACGACGGTGGCACTCGGCGGCGTCCCGCACTTCACGTCGCCATCCGCAGGCCTCGGCTTGCTGTTGATCGGCACCAACCACGGTGTCACGGCACTCGCGGGACCGTCGGGTGTGCCGCCGCATGCACCACCACCGCCGTCCTTGGCGTCGTGCAAGACGCCGGCGAACCACGACGGGTACTGGACCGTCGCGCGTGATGGCGCGTTGTTCGCATTCGGCGGCGCGCCGTACTGCGGTTCGGCGAGCGGGCTGTTGCTGAACCATCCCATCGTCGGGATGACCGGGACTCCGACGGGGCACGGCTACTGGCTCGTGGCGTCCGACGGCGGCATCTTCAGCTTCGGTGATGCGCGGTTCTTCGGCTCGACCGGC
Source organism: Actinomycetota bacterium (assembly GCA_046727335.1). GTDB lineage: Bacteria > Actinomycetota > Acidimicrobiia > IMCC26256 > PALSA-610 > JBKPCL01. Next base: position 13,970 of record JBKPCL010000168.1, on the reverse strand, counting down.
GCGATCGCGTTGAAACGCCCGATCGTGGGCATGACCGCGACGCCGTCCGGTCACGGGTACTGGCTGGTGGCGTCGGACGGTGGCATTTTCGCGTTCGGTGACGCGCACTTCTACGGCTCGACCGGCGCGCTGCGCCTCAACCGCCCCGTGGTCGGCATGGCGAGCACACCGAACGGTGGCGGCTACTGGCTGGTCGCGTCCGACGGCGGCATCTTCGCGTTCGGCAACGCGCACTTCTCGGGCTCGACCGGCGCCATGCGTCTCAATCGCCCGGTGGTCGGCATGGCGAGCACACCGAACGGCGCCGGTTACTGGCTCGTCGCGTCCGACGGCGGCATCTTCGCCTTCGGCAACGCGCATTTCTACGGGTCCACAGGTGCTCTGCACCTGCATGCACCCATCGTCGGCATGGCATCGACGCGCGACGGTGGCGGCTATCGGTTCGTCGCGTCCGACGGCGGCATCTTCGCCTTCGGTGACGCGAAGTTCTTCGGAACACATCTCGTGTCGCCGTTCGAACCACCGATCGTCGGCGTCGCGCGCGACTGACACCGACTGACCTCCGCGCCCACGCGTTTGCACTACTACTCGTGACGCGCTCAGGTACTTCTCGCGGCCTCTGCCGATTCGCGGGCACACCAGTACGCATCCATGAAGTTGGCCTCGTTACCTTGCCTGCAGGCGGGCGATGACATCCCGAGCGGTTTGTAGGTGGAGGCTCCTGCGATGCACACAACAGGGCGGAATTCGCGCGGCGCGAGGCGGGCGCGCATCGTCGGCATGTCGGCGGTCGCGATCGGTGTGCTCTGCTTGTTCAGCGCGGCGACGCCGCTCGTCGCGGGCGCGACGCAAGGCTCACCTGAACACCAGGTGACCCTCTGCCACGCGACCGACAGCTACACGAACCCGTACGTGTCCGTGACCGTCGACGTCGCGAGCGTGCAGTTCGAGGGACACGACGGCCACAACGGCCTGGTGTTCTACCCCGAGATCCCCAAGCACGAGCAGTGGGGCGACGTCATCCCGCCGTTCGACTACGGCGCCGCGGGCTCGTACGCCGGCAAGAACTGGACGGCCGCGGGCCAGGCGATCTGGAACGCGGGCTGCACCGTCGTGATACCGACGACGACGACCACGACGGCGCCGACGACGTCGACCACCGAAGCACCCACGACGTCCACGACGGAAGCACCCACCACGTCGACCACCGAAGCACCGACCACGTCGACCACCGAAGCACCGACGACGTCGACCACCGCTGCGCCGACGACCTCCACGACCGACCCGGCCACGTCGACGACGGCGCCGAACGACCCGTCGACGTCGACCACGATCGCGGGCGAGACGAGCACTTCGACGACGAAGCCGTCGACGGTGACCACAGAAGGCACCGCATCCACCACGGTTCCCGCGTCATCGACGACGGTCGGCAGCGCCAAGGCGGCGCAGGGCACGACGACGACGACCGACCCTGGATCTGCGCGCGCCACACGCGTCGCGAGGGGTCAGCTGCCGTTCACGGGCGGCGCTCCCCTGCCGGCCGCGATTGCCGGGGTCGCGTTGGTCGGCTTCGGGTCGGCCCTCGCGATGAGCCGCCGGCGCCGCGTCAGCTGAAGACCGTCTTCGGACGCTCCTCGAGCTCGCCGTCGATGAAGAGGTCGACGCGTTCGTTGTAGAACGCGAGCATTCCCGCGACCTTCTGGCTCTCCGGAAGCGGCGTGCGATACGACCACGCAACGTCCGGCTCGAGACGGTCGCCGATGCGCGCCGACCAGTACTGCGCCTGTCCCTTGTACGGACAATGCGTGACCTTGTCCGTCGGCTCGAGAAGGTCCATCCGTACGTCGACCTTCGGCAGGTACCAGCGCGGTGGCAGTCCGGTCTCGAACAGCACGTGCGCGTGGCCGGAGTCCGCGAGGACGACGCCGTCGATCTCGACGCGCACATGTCGTGATGTCTCGAGCACGTCGATGCGCGAGTACGGGCTACGCGGATGGGTGTAGACCTCCTCGTCCTCTTCGAACCAGGCGTCCATCGCCTCCCAGTCGAAGCGGATGAGATCTCGGAGGTCCTCCATCGGAGAATCGGCGTACTGCCACGCCGCGTCCACTCGCTCGGTGTCGTCGACCTTCACCGTGAAGTGCCGCGCGTCGCCGCGACTCGGCGAGTGGGTCACCGTCGTCGTCGGCACGAGCAAGTCCATCCGAACGTCACTCGCCGGGAAGTAGTACGCCGGGTACGCAGGGTTCTCCCACACGAGCTGCGCATGTGTCGTGTCGGCAATCGGCGTGCCCGCGACGTACACACGAACCCGCTTGGGAGACGCCTCGACCCGCACTCGTCCGCGCTCAGTTGTCGTCATGTATTTCGCCAACCGCATCGGTCGCGCCGGGATTCCCATCCGTGGCGTCGAGTTTGTCACCGGGCGATCGCCCGCGGCGCGGCGTTACGATCCGCGACGCGCACCAGGCCGGAAGGGGATTCCATGGAACCGGATGCGTTCAAGGGCGTCGCCGGCCGCACCCTCGACGAGTCGACGCCCTGGTGGCCACCGCTGCCCGCCGCACCGCCGAATGCGCCCAACATCCTCGTGGTGCTGCTCGACGACGTCGGCTACGCCCAGTTCGGCTGTTATGGCTCCGACATCGCGACGCCGACCTTCGACCGGCTCGCCGCCGACGGCTTGCGTTACTCGAACTTCCACACCACCGCGCTGTGCTCACCGACGCGCGCCTGCCTGCTCACCGGCCGTAACCATCACGTGAGCGGGATGGGTCGCATCGTGGAGCTGTCATCCGGCTTCCCCGGCTACGACGCGACGATGCCGAAGGCCAACGGCATGTTGTCGGAGATCCTCGTTCGCAACGGCTACGCGACGTTCTGTGTCGGCAAGTGGCATCTCGCACCTGCGGGCGAGATGGTGATGGGAGGACCGCGTGATCGTTGGCCGCTCGGACGTGGCTTCGAACGGTTCTATGGGTTCCTGGGCGGAGAGACCGACCAGTATCACCCCGATCTCGTGGAGGACAGCCACCAGATCCTTCCGCCGCGCACTCCCGCAGAGGGCTATCACCTCACCGAAGACCTCGCCGACCACGCCATCGCATACGTGCAAGATCTCCGCGCGTCGCGGCCGTCGACGCCCTTCTTCCTGTGGTTCGCACCGGGCGCATGTCATGCGCCGCACCAGGCGCCGCGGGAGTACATCGACCGTTACCGCGGTCGCTTCGACCACGGCTGGGATCGCTGGCGGGAGGAGGTCTTCGCTCGACAACTCGAATCCGGCTTGCTGCCGCAGGGCACCGAGCTCAGCGACGGGCCGCAGTGGGTCGCCGCCTGGGACTCGCTGACCGACGACGAACGCAGGCTCTATGCCCGGATGATGGAGGTGTATGCAGGGTTCCTCGAACACACCGACGCGCAGGTCGGGCGCCTCATCTCGTTGCTCGAAGAGCTCGGCGAACTCGACAACACCATCGTCGTCGTCATGAGCGACAACGGTGCCAGCGCCGAAGGAGGACCGCGCGGGTCGTTCAACGAGATGTACTTCTTCAACGGCGTGCCCGAGAGCTTGGAAGAGAACCTTCGGCGCATGGACGATCTCGGCACACCGAAGGCACACAACCACTACCCGTGGGCTTGGGCGTGGGCCGGCAATGCGCCGTTGAAGCGTTGGAAGCGCGAGACGCACGAAGGAGGGGTCGCCGACCCGCTGATCGTCCACTGGCCCGACCGTTTCGACCGTCCGGGTGCCACCCGTCATCAGTACGTGCACGCGATCGACCTCATGCCGACGCTGCTCGACGTCGTCGGCATCGACGCACCGCCGGAGATCGCGGGCGTCACCCAACGTGCGCTCGACGGCGTCAGCTTCGCCCACACCTTCGACGACGGCGACGCCGCGAGCCGCCATCTCACGCAGTACTACGAGATGCTCGGTTCTCGCGCGATGTATCACGACGGCTGGAAGGCCGTCGTGTTCCACCCGATGCCGATCGCCGCGTACGACGGGAGCGATCCCTACCGGCCGTTCGACGAGGACGAGTGGGAGCTCTACCACGTCGCCGACGACTTCTCCGAGACCGTCGATCTCGCCACCAAGGAGCCGGACAAGCTCACCGCGCTCATCGAGCTGTGGTGGCACGAAGCGGAGCGCAACCAGGTGCTGCCGCTCACGAATCAGCCCGGCCGGCACCGAGATCGCCGCTATCGACGCGAGCGCTATGAGTTCGCGGCGGGCATCGGTTCGATCCCCGAGGCGGTCGCGCCGAACCTGCGCAATCGCGGCTGGCGGATCACCGCTGAGATCGATGCGGGCACGCGTCCGGTCGAAGGCGTGATCGTCTGTCATGGCAGTGCGGCAGCCGGTTACGCGCTGTACGTTCGCGACGGCCGACTGCACTACGTCAACAACTTTGTGGGAACGACGCTCACGACCGTGCGCGCGAGCGCGGAGCTGCCGTCGGGAACGACGACCGTTCGCTGCGAATTCGTGCCGACCGGCGCGTTCGAGGGCGATGTCAAGCTCTTCTACGGTGACGAGCAGGTCGCAGAAGGCCATGTGCCGCGCACGACACCGATCACCTACGGCATGGCGGGGTTCAGCGTCGGCCACCAGCGGGGGTCGGCGATCACGCCCGACTACGAACCACCGTTCAGCTTCACGAAGGAAGCGTTGCGGCGGGTGATCGTCGAGCCCGAAGGCACTCCCTGGCGCGATCCGAACGCCGAGGAGCGAGCGGCCGTCGCCATGCAATGAGCGTGCGCCGGTCGACGAGCCGCACCGCGCCCCCACCCAAGCGCGGCGCAGCTCGAGCGGCAGTGTCGCGACCTGGTGTGACGATTACGTCCGTGTGATTCGCGGCTCTCCTCCGCAGCGTCACCGACCCCGCGCCGCTCGCAAGGCGCGGGCCACGTCGACGAGATGGTGTTCGCCTTCGTGCACCGCGTTGTGTGCCATCCAGTCGATGCTCATCTCCCAGCCGTCGCGCAGACCGACGCGCGCCCAGCCGTCCGCGGGCACCGACTCGATCCGCGCCGCGAGACCTTCGGCCGCTCCTGCAAGCTCATCCGCGACGCGCGCCGAGTCTTGTCCGTTGTAGTTCTGCTCGAGCGCGAGCTCGTCGCGACGCATTGGCGCGAGCTCCGGGCGATCCTCCGCAAGCACCGTCGCGATCCGCGAGTTGTACAACCCGAGCGCATCGCGCACGTGGCACGTGTACTCGAGCGCGGACCATCCTCCGCTCGCCGGACGTGTCCGCACCAACGCATCGAGGTCCTCCCCGGGAAGACCCCTCGTGAGTGGGATCCGGTACCGGCGCCCGAACGACCGCATGACGCCGGGCGAGTCGGCAACACGGAAGGCATCGAAGTCGAAGCCGCACTCTGGGCACACCCAGCCCGGTTCGGGGCGGATCCAACCGGGGTCGACCATCGTCACGGCGGCTGTCTAGCGCCGTGCGGGCTCGCGATGCACGCGGCTGACAGACCGAACCCCCGCTCGTTACGCTCGCGCGCCATGCGGTACGTCGAAGTGCACGGTGTACGGCTCTCGGCCATCGGGCTGGGAACGTGGCAGTTCGGCTCGAAGGACTGGGGCTACGGCGCCGACTACGCCAACAATGAGGCCGGCCGCATCCTGCAGCGGGCACTCGAACTCGGGATCAACCTGATCGACACGGCCGAGGTCTACGGCCGTGGGGAGTCAGAAAAAATCGTCGGCCGCGCCATCACAGGACACCGCGAGCAGATCTTCCTTGCGACCAAGGTGCTGCCCGTCATGCCGACCGCGGGCGATGTCGAGCGGCGCGGGCGTGCGAGCCGAGATCGGCTCGGCGTCGATCGCATCGACCTGTATCAAGTGCACTGGCCCAACCCCGCGGTTCCGATCTCCTGGACGATGGATGGCATGCGGCGGCTACAGCGGGAGGGCGTCATCACGCACGTCGGCGTGAGCAACTTCTCGTTGTCTCGCTGGCAATCGGCGGAGCGCGCGCTCGGATCGCCCGTCCTCAGCAATCAGGTGCAGTACAACCTCGCCGTCCGCAAGCCCGATGCAGACCTCATTCCCTACGCGCAGGCCAACGACCGACTGGTCATCGCGTACAGCCCGCTCGCCAAAGGACTCCTCTCCGGCCGGTACGACGCGACGAACCTGCCGAGGAACTCGGCCCGCCGGAACGATCCGCTCTTCTTGCCGGAGAACGTCGAGCAGATGCACGAGTTGGTCAACACCCTGCGCGACATCGCGAAGGCGCATGACGCGACACCATCGGAGGTCGCGCTCGCATGGGTGGTGCATCACGACAACGTCGTCGCGATCCCGGGTGCGAGCAGCGTCGAGCAACTGGAAGCGAACGCGCGCGCCGCGGATCTCGAGCTCCGGCCCGACGAGCTCGAGACCCTGACCGCGGCGTCGGATCGGTTCCAACCGGTCGGCGGCGCCAAGGGCTACGCGAAGGTGGCGACTCGACGGCTGCGCCGCTGACGCGCCGCGGTACCTGACGCTAATGTCAGGAATCGCGTCGCTGTCGAGGCCAGGAGCGCCCATGGACCTGCCGAAGATCATCAGCGTCGACGATCACGTGGTCGAGCCGCCGCACGTGTGGCAGACCTGGTTGCCGCAGCAGTACCGCGAGCGCGGGCCGCGTATCCAGCGCAAGAAGTGGGGTGACTTCACCCACAAGCCCGGCGCGAAGTACGAGATGCACGAGGACCCCGACGGGCTGTGGGGCGACGCGTGGTATTTCGAGGACCGGCTGATCTACGTCCACAAGCGCTTCGTCGCGATACCGCTCGAGGCAACGCCGGACGGCGACCTCTCGAAGTTCGACCGCACGAAGATGGTGATGACCGCCGTCACCTATGACGAGATGCGACCCGGTTGTTACGACCGCGACGCGCGCGTCAAGGACTTCGAGCTCAACTGGACGGACGGATCGCTGCCCTTCCCGACGTTCCCTCGCTTCTGCGGGCAGACGTTCTACGAAGCCGACGACAAAGAGCTCGGGCTCGCGTGCGTCAAGGCGTACAACGACTGGATGGTCGAGGAGTGGTGCGCACCTTCCGGCGGAGTCAACATCCCGCTGTGCATCATGCCGCTCTGGGACGTCGAGCTCGCCGCCGCTGAGATCCAGCGCAACGCGAACCGCGGTGTGCGCGCGTTCTGCTTCAGTGAGCTCCCGCACCACCTCAAGCTGCCGACGATCCACTCCGGCGGATGGGATCCCGTGTTCCGAGTGTGCAACGACAACGGCGTCACGTTGTGCATGCACATCGGCTCGTCGTCGACGAATCCGGCCGCGTCACCGGACGCGCCGGGCGGCGTCGGAGGCACGCTCGCGTTCAACAACTCGATGGCCTCGCTCGCCGACTGGTTGTTCTCCGGCAAGCTCATCCAGTTCCCGAAGCTCAAGCTCGCGTACTCGGAGGGCCAGATCGGATGGATCCCGTACGCGCTCGAGCGGGCCGACACGGTGTGGGACCAGCACGACAGCTGGCAGCACTCGAAGGAGCGCATCCCGGAGCCGCCGTCGACCTACTACTACGGTCGGATCTTCGGGTGCTTCACGGCCGACTACCACGGGTTGCACTCGCTGCGAGAGGTCGGTGAGGACAACATCTGCTTCGAGACGGACTATCCGCACACCGACACGACGTGGCCGAACTCGAGGGCGTACGTCGAGAAGATGCTCGCGGACTTCGACGAGACCGTCGCCTACAAGGTGCTGCGCGGCAACGCGATCAAGATGCTGGAGCTCGACCGGGTCTGAGCGGGCCTACGGACGGGCTTCGAGTTCCACGCCGTCCGACACGTGGACGTTCCCGCGTCCCGCGGCCTTCGCGCAATACATCGCCTCGTCGGCGCGCCGAAGAATCGCATCGACCGCTTCACCGCGTGCCGCCGTCGCCACGCCGATGCTCGCACTCACGCCCACGTTCGTCTGTTCGACGGCCTCGACGCACAGCCGTGCGATCGCGACCGCGACGTCGAGCTCGACGGTGGGCAGCACGGCGAGGAACTCGTCACCACCAAGGCGACCGACGGCCCCGCCGGCCGGCATGCACGCCGCCACTCGCGTCGCGATCTCGCGGAGTACCTCGTCGCCTCGCTCGTGGCCGAAGCGGTCGTTGACGTTTTTGAACCCGTCGAGATCGATGAACAACGCCGTGATCGGGCGCACGGTGCCCAATTGCTCGAGCTGTTCGCCGATCGCGTGCCGGTTGGGCAGCCCGGTCAGTGCATCGAAGGTTGCGCGATGGCGGAGCTGCTCCTCGAGCGCCTGCTGCCACGTGACGTCGTGCAGGTTGAGGACGATCGAGCCGTCGGCGCGGCGCGTCAGCATCGCTTCGGCTCGCCGCTCCGTGCCGCCCTCGTGGGTGAGGTAGAGCTCGCCGAACGCGCTCGCCGACACGCTGAACCGTGCAACCAGCGCGTCGACGGCGTCGTGCGCACGTGCTCCCAGCACCGACCTGATGTCCTGGCCGATGCACGCGTCGGGCTCGCGGCCGAGCAGGGCGACGACGGCAGGGCTCATGTATCGCACGTTCAGCTCCGGGCCGAGGAGCGCGATCACATCGGCAGCGTGCTGCACGAGGTCGTGAAAGTACGTGCGACTCTCTTCGAGGCGCGCCGCCGCAACCTCGGCCTTCTCGGACGTCACGCCGAGCGTGCGAACGACGACGAGGAGGCAGAAGCATCCGCCGGTTGCGAGCGCGTGGGAGACGCCGACGTCCAACAACGATGGCGCGATGTTCAACGCGATCGCGAGCTCACCGCACGCGATCGCTGCGAGCGTCCACAACACTCCGGGTCGCCACGCCTTCGAGCCTTCCTGGCTCAACACATCGGCGATGCCGACGGCGTATCCGATGAGCAGGATCGGGCCCCAGCCCGTTGCGTACACGACCCACGTCGTGCTGAACGCGGCGACTGCCAGACGCACATGGAGCCGAACGTCTGCACGCGCGTTCGCCGTGGCGATGACCGCGAACAAGTTGGAAAGGCTGCAGGCAACCAGCAAGAGGGCGAGCAGCCAGTAGGGCGTCGCCGCGATGTAACGCTCGCGGTGCAGCCACCAGAACGCGACGAGCGCGCACGGACCAACCGCGAACGTCAACAAGGAGGCGCGAAACACGCTCCCGCGCACGGCGGACCGGCACATACCGTCGTCATCGGCAGGCTCGGGCGGGCACCTGCGGGCCGTTCTGACGGCCGTCCCGCTCGACCCTTTCCGGAATTCAGCAACCAACTCCTTCAAGTCGGGCTGGGCTCGCGCCGATGCCAAGGACGGCCCGCGGGCGTTGGCGCGCCCTTCTCCCAGCTCCAGGAGTCCTCCATGATCATCGTCGTCGGAATCGTCGTGATCGTCGCGCTCGTCGGCTACCTCGTGATGAGCCGCAAGAAGACCAAGGCCTGAGCGACCGCCGCAGCGGCGCGCCGCGAGGCGCGTCAATACAGCAAGACCGACGGCGATGCGCGCGCCGGGGGCTTCGCGCGCGAGGCTGAAATGCATGCATCGCCGCCGGCCCTCGCACGCCGTCGCGGCGAAGGACCTGAACCGCCGGCACGGGCGGCTCGCTGCTGACGAACTCGCCGAAGCGGTTGTCCTCGCGGACCTCTCGCTGATGCTGACGATCGTCGGGCAGTTCGTGCCGCTCGGCACCGTGCTGATCGCGGCGGCCGTCGTACCGATGGCGGTGCTCGCGGCCCGCCACCGTCTCCGCGCCGTCCTCGTCGGCGCGCTCGCATCGGCGACGGTCGGGTTTCTCGTCGTCGGAACTGCGGCGGTCACCGCCATGGCGTTCTGCGCCGTCTTCGGCGCGCTCGTCGGTGCCGCCGAGCGCCGAGGCTGGGGTCGCATCCGAACCTGGGCAACGGGGATCGGCATTCTCTGGCCCTTGCTCACTGCCGCGGCGGAGATCGCACTGCTCGTCTTGCCCAACCTCCGCAAGCTGGTGCTCGACCAGGTGCGCAACTCGTGGCAAGGGTTCGCGCGCATCCTGCGCTGGTTCGGCCTCGACCGCGTCGCAAAGATCATCGAGCCGGCCGTGAACTGGTCGGTGCGCTACTGGTGGATCACCGTCGCGATCGGGATGTTCGTGGCCGTGGTGTTCGCCATCTGGATCGCGCGGAGCCTCGCGCGTCCCACGCTGTATCGCATGCGGCAGGCGTTCGGTACTGAAGCAAGCGGCCGAGAGGTACTGAGCGCCGACGACGGCGATCGCGCGCCCGCGCCGCTACCCGTTGCGCTGCGCGCCGTCTCGTACCGCTATCCGGGAAGCGACAGGGACGCGCTGCAGAACGTGTCGATCGAGGTCAACGACCGCGAGCTGCTGGCTGTCGTCGGCCCGAACGGTTCGGGCAAGTCGACCCTCGCCCGCCTCGTCGTCGGACGCCTGCAGCCGACCACCGGCGCGATCACCCGGCCCGGCGCGGTCGGGCTCGGCCACGCCGGCGGTGCCGCGATCGTGTTCCAGCACCCCGAGGCGCAAGTGCTCGGTGTGCGGGTTCGGGACGACGTCGTGTGGGGGCTGCCGCCTGATCATCACGTCGACGTCGAGGCGGTCCTCGATCGAGTCGCGCTGCGCGAGCTCGCCAACCGTGAGACAGGCACGCTTTCCGGCGGTGAGTTGCAGCGGCTCGCGCTCGCTGCGGCGATCGCGCGTTCGCCGCGTCTGCTCGTCTCCGACGAGTCGACGGCGATGATCGACCCCGAAGGCCGGGAACTGTTCATGACCTTGCTGCGCCGGCTTGCCGCCGATGACGGGATGGGCGTCGTCCATGTCAGTCATCGTCCGGGCGACGCGGCGGTTGCGGACGCCACGTTCAACCTCGGCGCGGCGCGGACTGCGAGTGCACCGGGGCGCGGCCGTCGCGTCGCCGGCGTTCCTCGATCGCCAGTCATCGTCCTCGACGGCGTCGGCTACGTCTACTCACGCGCGACACCGTGGGCACACCGCGCGCTCGAAGCCGTCGACCTCACGATCCACAACGGCGAATCGGTGCTCGTCGTCGGTCACAACGGATCCGGCAAGTCGACGCTCGCATGGATCATTGCGGGACTTCTCGCGCCGACCGAAGGCGAGGCACTCCTCGACGGCGAGCCGCTGTACAACCAGGTCGGGCGCGTCGGACTTGCATTCCAACACGCGCGTTTGCAGTTGCTGCGGCCGACGGTGGAAAACGAGGTGCGGTCGGCGTCGGGCGCGACGAGCGAGGACACTCGCCGCGCCCTGCTGGCGGTCGGCCTCGAGCCGCGAACGTTTGCCGACCGCCGAATCGACGTACTGAGCGGCGGTCAACTGCGTCGTGTGGTCCTCGCCGGCGTCCTCGCGGGCAGACCGCGCGCGCTCGTCCTCGACGAACCCTTCGCGGGCCTCGACGAGGATGGACGCGCCGAGCTCACCTCGTTGTTGGGCGCCGTTCGGGCATCACGCGAGATCGCGCTCGTCATCGTCTCGCACGATCGCGATCTGCGCGACGGCGTGATCGACCGAGTCGTCGAGCTCGAAGACGGCCGCATCACCCGCGACCAGCCAGTCGACGCGGCGGCCACGAACGCGGCTGCGACACGCGACGTCACCGACGAGACGCCGGCATGACCGCGAAGACCGCGCCCCGCGAGACCGAGCTCACGTTCCTGCGGCTCGTGCCCGGTGACTCACTCGTGCACCGACTGTGGGCGGGCACGAAGCTGATCGTCGCGGCGGTGCTCGCGGTCATCGTGTCGATCTCGCCATCGTGGCAGTCGCTCGCCGTCGTGAGCTCCGTTGTGTTCGCAGGCCTCTTGCTCGCCCACATCCCGATGGGCGCGTTTCCGCGATTGCCGCGCTGGTTCTGGATCGCACTCGCGATCGGCGGCGCCACGAGCGCGCTGGGCAGCACGAAGCCGATCGTGCACGTCGGCTCGATCGCGCTCAGCCTCGGCGGCGTCAGCGACTGGCTGCGCCTCACGTTGTTGGCCGCGATCCTCGTCTTGTCCGGTGCACTCGTGGGATGGACCACGCCTCTCGGGGAGATCGCACCTGCGATCGCTCGGTTGACATCGCCGTTGCGACGGCTGCGGGTGCCGGTCGACGAGTGGATCGTCGCCATCGCGGTCGCCATCCGCTGCCTTCCGCTGCTCCTTGACGAGGTTCGCACGCTCGCGGCGGCCCGCCGCCTGCGGGTATCGGAACGGACGGAGCGCATGACGCTCATCGAGCTCATTCACGCCACCCATGACCTGCTGTCGACCGCGATCGTCGTGTCCATCCGGCGAGCCCGCGATCTCGGCGAGGCGATGATCGCCCGCGGCGGCTTGGGCGGCGCCGTCGCCGACAAGTCGGACGGCCCCGGCCGGCGCGACGCGGCCGTCCTCGTGGTCGTCGCCGCCATCGCCGGCGCGACACTGTTTCTCTTGTTGGCCTGAAACGCTCGCTCGGACTCACGAACGAAGGGACCGCAATCGTGGAGCATGTTCGGCTCGGTCGCACTGGCTTGTCGGTCTCGCGGATCTGCCTCGGGACGATGACGTTTGGCCTGCAGGTCGACGAGGATGGGTCACGCGCCATCCTCGACCGCGCGGCCGGGGGTGGCATCACGTTCCTCGACACCGCCGACGTCTACCCGCTCGGCGGCGACCTCTCGACGGTCGGCCGCACCGAGGAGATCCTGGGCCGCTGGCTGCGCGGCAAGCGCGAGCAATTCGTCGTCGCGACGAAGTGCTTCGGACCGACGGGACCCAGACCATGGGACGCCGGCAACAGCCGCCGTCACATCATGGACGCGATCGAAGCGTCGCTGCGCCGCCTGCAAACCGATTTCGTGGATCTCTACCAGGTGCACTTCGACGATCGGGGCGTGCCGCTCGACGAGACGCTGGGCGCCCTCGACGACCTCGTGCAGGCCGGGAAGGTTCGCTACATCGGGTGTTCGAACTTCCTCGCGTTCCGGCTCGCGCGCGCCATCGGTCGCAGCGAAGTGCTCGGATTGGCGCGCTTCGATTCAGTGCAACCGCGCTACAACCTCCTGTTCCGTGAGTTCGAGCGCGAGCTGTTCCCGTTGTGCCTCGACGAAGGCATCGGCGTGATTCCGTACAACCCGATCGCCGGCGGCATGCTGTCGGGCAAGCACGACCGGGGGAAGGCGCCCGAGGAAGGCACTCGGTTCACGCTCGGCAACGCCGGCAAGATGTACCAGGACCGTTACTGGCACGACAACGTCTTCGACACCGTCGACGAGCTCGTACGCATCGCTGACGGTGCAGGCATCCCGCTCCCGACGCTGGCAGTTGCGTGGGTCCTGCAGCACCCGGCGATCACGTCGCCGATCGTCGGAGCGAGCAAGGCCGAACAGCTCGACGCGACGCTCGCCGCAGCCGAGACGAAGCTCGACCCCGACCTCATCGACACGCTCAACGAGTTGACCGCTCCGTACCGCAGAGGCGACGCACCCCGCTAAGCAGTCACACCACGCGCCGTTCGGCGGTGAGGTCGCTGGGCGAGTCGCCCGTGTTGACCGTGTCGCTGGGCTCGAAGAGGAGCACGGCCGTCTCCTCGTCGGCGCACGGCTGATGATCTCGCCCGCGCGGAACGACGTAGCAGTCGCCGGCGCCGAGCCGGACGTCACCCTCGTCCATCTTGATCACCAGGGCGCCTGACAACACGAGGAAGAACTCGTCGGTCTCAGGGTGGCTATGGCGCGTGAACTCTCCCTGCACCTTGACGACCCTGACGTCGTAGTCGTTGACCACCGCGACGGTTCGTGGTGACCAGTACTCGGTGAACGACGAGAGCACTGCGGCGAGGCTCTTGGAACTGGCTTCAGGCATGGTCCGATGATCGCAGATCGCTGCGGCGACACAAACGGTCAGCGCGCGTGACGAAGTCGTCGCAAACCGAACACGACCGCGACCGCGAACAGCGCCGCCGTACCGGCAATGAGCACGATCGCCCAGGGCGATCCGCGGCCCGACGAGCGGGCCACG
>JBKPCL010000167.1:0-6029 GCA_046727335.1 Actinomycetota bacterium | reverse complement strand
GATCCCGGGGTGCTCGGCGAGCCACTCGACCTCGGCGACCGCGCGCTCGACGCCGTGCGTGATCGGAACGAGGCCGACACCGGCGCGACGATCAGGGCTCGAGGCGCACAGCTCGACAAGAAAGCGATTGTGGGCGCGCGCACCGGCAAACGCGAGCTCGGGATCCTCGATCATCCCGGCGCTCAGGCCGGCCCCGAACGGCGGCGATTCCATGCCGGTGATGGCGTCAGCGTCGGGGAAGATCACCTCGGCCGCGACGCCGTCGGCGTCCATCTCCTTGTCGCGCTGCTCCGCGTCGTACGCGCCGCGCAGCCCCTCTTCGTGGGTCGTCTCCCAGTTCGTGATGTAGTCGTAGTTGAGCTTCATCTGTTCGTCGCGGTTCGCGTTGCGCTCCGCAAGGAACTCTTCGAACTGCGGGGAGTACTTCGAATCGAGATACGGCCGATACTCCTCGCACGGCAGCCCGGCATGCGCATCGGCCGAGATGATCGTGTAGTGGTCGCTCGCGTTCATGACTTCTTCCCGAGTACGGAAAGATCGTCGTAGCGCTGGTGTATGTACGGCAGCAACCAATCCGCCGGCACCCGCTCGACCACCTCGCCTTCTTGCGCGGTCGTCACCTGCGCGTACTCCATCGAGATGATGCGCCCGACGGGGATGTCGGCGATCGGGTCGACCGGGGAGTCTCCGAGCGTCAGCGTGCCCTCGATCGCGCGCCCGGCGCGCGCTTCCTCGTGGCGGCGAACATGCACGAGCGCGGGCTCCGTGTCGAAGCCCTTGCCGTCGGGCGACGGGCTGCACTTGAAGTAGAAGTCGACCTTGTCGCGCACCGGGATGTCGATCTCTGCGCCCAACCGGCCGGTCACCTCGGCGAGCGTGAAACCGAGGCGCTCGATTCGCGCGGTGATGTCGTCACCGTCACCTTGGCTCCCTCGCTGCGCCATCCCTGGCTCCGCTGCGTCCGCACTCCCGACCGCGATCGAGACGGCGCCGATCTTCTTCGGCTCGCCGTACGTCTCGCGGCCGCCGACGGTCGCCTGTTCCGTGGTCATCGGCATGAACAGCGGGTACTCGCCCTCGACGGTGCCGTGGCGGGCTCGCACACCGAACCAACCGGCACCGAACACAGGAATGCCTGTTCCCATGTCGACGGTCGCGAAGCGGACACGCGCGAGTGGCTGGGACGGTTCGAGCGGCGGCGGCAACACCGCCTTCACCACATCCGGGTCGGTTTCCCAGACGACTGTCACCGCGGTGGACCAGATGCGCGTCTGCGTCGCCTCCACCTCGCGGTTGCGTCGCTGTTCGGGCGGGCGGGCGCCGTAGCGAATCGTCATGGTCACCAAGCCTTGATCACTTGTTCGGCATCGAACGCGTTGCAGGTGGAGTCGCTGGGATAGTCGGCGGGGTCGAGCGGCACCGCGACCTCCGCGACCGTCGGCCCGATCTTGTCACCGATCTTGCGCAACTCTGCGAGGTCGAAGCCGTACACCTGGGTCGCCGTCGTTTCGAGCATCATCTTTGTTTCGTCGGGCGGGACGTCAGCGAACGCCGCACGCAGCGCTTCCGTCGTGTACGGGTAGCTGCCTTCGGAGTGCGGGTAGTCGGCGCCCCACATGATGCGATCGACGCCAACCTCGTAGCGCAGCGGGCTTTCCGAGGGACGCAGGAAACTCGCGCCGACCCAGAAGTTGCGCTGGAAGTACTCGCTCGGCGTCAACGACATCTGCTTCGCCACCGCGCCGAAGAACACCGCTTCGGCCGCGCCGCCATGGGTCATGCGGCGGTGGAACCAGTCGAGCGTCTCGAGACCGCGCGGGATCCAGCTCGTGCCCTGCTCGGTGAGCGCGACGCGCAGGCTCGGGTGGCGTTCGAGCACGCCTCCGACGGCGAGGTGCCAGACCGCGCGGTGCGCGTACCACGAGAGCTCGATGAGCATGATCGCCCGCGCCGCCTCCGCGGAACCGAAGTCGGGCAGGCCACTTCCCGAATGGACGTTCAAGACGACGTCCAGCTCCTCGCACAACTCCCACAACGGTTCGTAGTGCGGGTCCCACAATGGCGGGAGCGCCGAGTTCGGCGGCACATTCGGCAGGAGCACGCCGCCGAATACGTCGATGTTCTGCTTCGCCCACTGGATCTCGCCGAGCGTGTCATCGAGATCGTTGAGAAAGACCTGCGCGCATCCCGCCCGCCGGCCGGGCGCCGCCGCGCAGAAGTCGGCAAGCCAGCGGTTGTGCGCCTGGATACCGGCCCAGCGATGTTCGTAGTCCGCGTCGGTCGGTTCGAGCGCGGTCAGGTTGCTCTGCGTGAAGAACGGCGGGATCGTGTTCGGGAACAGCACCTCGGCGACGACGCCTTGCGATTCGGTTTCCTCGATCCGCTTGTCGCTGTCCCAGTTGCGGTACGCAGTCGACGCGAGCAGGTCGGAGTAGGGGTTCTGGTACGCGTTCGCCCACGCGTCGAACTCGTCGTGCCACCGCGACGGCAGGTACTGCTTGTACCCCCACATGTCCGCGCCGGCGTGACCGTCGACCGAGATGATCGTGTAGCGGTCAGCGCTCGTGAGCGCGTCGGTCGCCGTCATCGTGTGCTCACTCCCACGGGTCGAACAGGCCTTCGAACTCGAGCTTGCCTTGCGCGACGCGGCCGTACAACAGCCAGTCGCCCCGGAACATCCCGTGCTCGTACGGCGAGCACGCAATGTGGGTGCGCGGCCCGCCCGTCGTGCTGGGCAGGAAGCGGATCTTCTCGAGGCCGTCCTTGAGGCCGGGTCCGGAAAGAATCGGCGCTCGAAAGAGTCCCTCGACGAGGACGCGTGCGGTGTCGTACGCGAGTACAGGGATCGCGTTCGGCCACAAGGGTGGTTCGCTGCCGTAACGCGCGACGTAGCGGTCGTGGAATCCCTGCACCAGCGGGTTGCTCGGATCGAACTGGTCGACTCCGACCCAACCCTCGAACTTGTCGAAGCCCATCAAATAGAACATGAAGGCCGTGCCCATGATGCGCGGTGGGTCCCAGCCGAGCTTGTCGAGCGCTCCACGCAGCAAGCCCTTGGCGGCGAGCATTCCGTAGCCCATGTAGACAAGCGCGTCCGGATTCACCTGCCGCAGGTTGTCGAGATTCGTCGCGAGATCGTCTGGACTCTGGCTCACCGTCTCGACGGCCGCGATGCTCACCTCGCGGCGCCGGCACTCTTGCCGGAAGAAGCGAAAGTATTCCTCACCGTTTGGAGAGATCTCGCTCAAGACCGCGACGCGCGTATGCCCGTGCTTCTTCAGCCACCCGACGACGAGCGCGGCGTCACCGCCGCAGTCGCCGTTGCCGAGACGGAAGCAGTAATCGCCCTGGAAGCGCTCGGTGCCGCACCAACTGATCAGCGGAACTTCGAGCTCGTTGGCAAGCGGACCGACAGTGATCGCGTTGTCGGAGCTGTACGCGCCGGCCACACCGATGCAACCTTCGTCGACGAGAGAGCGGAATCCGTCGGTTGCGTTCTTCGCCGACCCCTGGGGCAGACCGTTCTCGGCGTGCAGGACGAACTCGACCGGACGGTCGAGCAGGCCCTGCTCGGCCGCTTCGTCGAACGCCATCCGATGGATGCGGTCGTAACCGCCCCCCGGACCGTCGAGGGCCGAACCGAGCCAGCCGATCTTGATGGGTTCCACAAGTCGTCCTCCCGCGGGCGCGCGCCAGCAGGCATCTTCGTCACGGAACGTCCCGCTCCGCAATCCGGCCACCTTTCGCTCACTTGGCGATGTAGATCGCGGCACCACGAGTGTCGTTGTCGGCGCAGACCTCGAGAATGAGGTCGGCGAGGTCAGCCCTGGACACTCTGAAGTTCCGGTGCATGTTCTCGTCGCGGCGAGTGCGGTAACGACCAGTGAACGGCTGGTCGGTGAGCTGAGGCGGCCGCAGGATCGTCCAGTCCAAGCCGCTCGACCGCACGACCGCCTCCATCGTGACGAAGTCCGCAAAGACATGCTTCAGGAATCGCGTGCCGATCGGCTTGATGAGATATCGCATGCCGAACCCTTCACCCTCGTCGAAGGGTCCCGTGCCGCTGACGACGATAAGTCGCTTCGTGCCGGTTTGGTGCATTGCTTCGACGATGCTCCGGGCACTGTCGGTGCAGACCGTGGTCGGCGCGCGTCCTGCACGTGTCCCAATGGCGGAGATCACGGCGTCGCGATCTCGGACGGCATCGACGATCGCCGCGGGATCCATGACGTCGGCGACGACGATTTCCAGGCCGGCCGCGTCCTGCGGGAGCCGCGTCGGATCGCGAACAACCGCGCGCACGGCGTGGCCGGCGGCGAGCCCGCGTTCGACGACTTGCAGCCCGGTGCGCCCGGACGCTCCAAACAAGGTGAGTTTCATCGTGTGCCTCCATGGTTCGTTGAACAAGGGACGAGATCGGGCTCCTGGTTGTGACATTCGAACACCGACTACTGCACCGCGGCCTGCACGAAAACGCGCGTCGACACCACGCTGAGGAGAGCTGCGAAGAACACGATGACGCCCAGGCTCAACGCAGCTTCGGTGCTCGCATTGCTCATGCCCCAGATGTCGTGCAGACCGCTCGAGTTGCGGACGAGTCCGTAGCGCATAAGGGCGAGCAGATGCGTGAGCGGCAACACCTTGGCGAAAGCGGTCAGCCAAGCAGGCAACGCGCTGATCGGGAAGAAGGAGCCTGCGAAGAAGAACGGAACGATCAGGCTGGGCCCGGAACGGATTTCCCTCATTCGGGAACGCGTGACCGACGTGGGAACGCGCGGAGGAGGCGGTCGAGTCGCCGCCGCGCGGACGCCCGGAGCCGCTGCGGCCCGATCCCGCTTCCATCCCAGACGAGGTCCCTTGACGTCCGCTCTTGTCCGCTGTCTGTCTGCCCTCCATCGGCGTGGGTGGAAAGGATGACGCGGATCAGTCGCCTCAAGACTCCGGTCGCGTCGAAGCTCGAGACCCTCATTCACCACCCAAGCGCCGACGACCTTGGCGGGAAGTGCGAACACGCCATCAGGGCAAAGATCGCGCTGAGCTCTCTAATGGCGTAGCCCTAATGCGCGGATGCCGGCGCGACCTCGGTGCGGCTGCCGTCACTCGCGCTCGGGCGCTGAACGTTCTTGAAGGCGGTGCCGGCGTACCCCGCGACGCCCTGAAGGAGGTTGCTCAACTCGAGCGGTAGCACGAACTTCGTGCTCTTGGACGCGCCGAGCGCCTTGAGCGCCTCCAGATACTGGATGCCCATCGTCTTGTCATCGACATTGCGTGCCGACTGGAAGACGGTCGTGAGCGCGAGCGCAAAGCCTTCGGCGCGCAGCGCGGCGGCCTTCTTTTCGCCCTCGGCCTGGAGGATGTTCGCCTGCTTCTCGCCTTCTGCCTGGAGGATGGCGGCCTGCTTGTGGCCCTCGGCGCGCAGGATCGCAGCCTGCTTGTCGCCCTCGGCCTCCGTGACGAGGGCCCTTCTGGTTCGCTCGGCCGACATCTGGCGCGTCATCGCGTCCTGCACCGAGGGCGGCGGCGTGACCTCGCGGATTTCGACCGTGGTCACTTTCACGCCCCAGCGCTCGGTCACCTCGTCGAGCTTTGCGCGCAGCACCTGGTTGATCTCGTCGCGTTGGGCGAGGATGTTGTCGAGCGTGATGTCGCCGACGACGGAGCGAAGGGTCGTGGCCGCGATGTTCTGGCCGGCTCCGGCAAAGTCGGCGACCTGCACGACGCTCGCTGTCGCGTCGACCACCTTGAAGAACGTGATGAAATCGATCGCGATTGGTGCGTTGTCCTTGGTGATCGCGGTCTGCTTCGGGATCTCGAGGTAGAACTCGCGCAGGTCCACTGTGCTGATCCGGTCGACGAAGGGCACGAGCACTTTCACACCCGGGCCCCGAGTGCCGACCATCTTGCCGAGGCGGAACACGACGATTCGCTTGTACTCCGGTATGACGCGGATCGGCAGGAACACCATCCGCATGCGGGTCTGGGCTTTTGCGGTCATCTGGTCATCTCCCTCTTGGTCGAGCCGGGTGGCG
>JBKPCL010000166.1:0-22470 GCA_046727335.1 Actinomycetota bacterium | reverse complement strand
ACGATGTGGCCGGATTGCTCGCCGCCCATGGCGAGGTCGTGCAACTCCATTGCTGCAACGACGTGGCGGTCTCCGACCGGCGTTTCGATGACGCCGACTCCCGCCTCGGACAACGCTCGCCGGAGGCCGAGGTTGGACATGACGGTGACCGCGATCGCGTCGTTGCGCAGACGGCCACGCGTGCGGAAGTCGAGCGCGAGCATCGCCATGATCTGGTCGCCGTCGACGAGCTCGCCGCGTTCGTCGACGACGAGCGCGCGATCGGCGTCGCCATCGAGCGCGATACCGAGCGCCGCACCACCTCGCCGAACCGCTTCCTGCAGCGATGCGGTGTGCGTCGATCCGCATTCGGCATTGATGTTCCGACCGTCAGGTGTCGCGTGCAGCACATCGACACGCGCGCCCGCGGCGCTCAGCGCACGCGGCCCGACATCGAACGCGGCACCGTTCGCGCAATCGAGCACGACGTGCAGTCCCGCGAGTGTGCGGCCTTCGAGCGCGTGCAGCAGATGCTGCACGTACGTCTCGGCGGCGTGCCCTTCGGCGTCGAGCGTGAGACCGAGCTCGCCGTACGTGTGTGCGTTCCCGCGCGGCGCAGTCTCGAGCTCACGCTCGATTGCACGTTCGACATCGTCGGGCAGCTTCCGGCCGTCGCCGCCCAAGACCTTCACGCCGTTGTCGGTCCAGGGGTTGTGACTTGCGGAGACAACCACCGCCGGGAACCCGCGCTGCTGCGCGACGAAGGCAATCGCCGGCGTCGGCAGAACACCGAGATCGACCGGCGTTGCGCCGCCCGCACGGAGACCGCTGCCGACACCGGCTGCGATCCGGACGCCCGACGCGCGCGTATCGCGGCCGATGAGCACCTCACCCGGTTGCAGGACGCGGGCGACCGCGCGACCGAGCGCAGCAACGAAGGAATCCGAGAGATCAGTCTCGGCGTCGCCGCGAACGCCGTCGGTGCCGAATCGGGGCACGACGCCGGCCCGCTCGTACTAACGCTTGGAGTACTGCGGCGCCTTGCGCGCCTTCTTGAGCCCGTACTTGCGGCGCTCTTTCTCGCGCGCGTCGCGCGTGAGCAGACCGGCCTTCTTCAGCACGCCGCGGGTGTCACCGTCGAGCGCCACGAGCGCACGCGCAATACCCAGGCGGATGGCGCCGGCTTGACCGCTGACGCCGCCACCGTCGAGCGTCGCCTCGACGTCGTACACCTCTTCGGTCTGCGTGAGGCGCAAGGGCTCCTTGGCGATGACCTGGTGCGTGAGGATCGGGAAGTACGTCGCGAACGGCCGGCCGTTGATGACGATCTGACCGGTGCCTGGCCGGAGCCGCACTCGGGCGACCGCCTCCTTGCGTCGGCCGGTCGTCTGGATCAAGGGCTTGGGCAACGCGAGCGTCCTTCGGTTCAGCCGCTGATGCGGGCGCGCGAGCGGGCCGGCAACGGCCGCTCGATCGGTTGCTGGGCGTGATGCGGATGCGTCGGCCCGGCATAGACCTTCAGCTTCTTCAACTGCCGGCGGCCGAGCGGGCCCTTCGGCAGCATGCGCCGCACCGCGAGCCGCACGACCTTCTCGGGATCGCGAGCAAGCAGGTGCTCGAGCGACTCGCTCCGAACGCCGCCGGGGTATCCGGTGTGACGGTGGTAGATCTTGTCGGTCGCCTTCTTCGGCGAGACCGCGAGCTTGGCCGCGTTGACGACGACGACGTGGTCGCCGGTGTCGATGTTCGGCGCCCAGATCGGCTTGTGCTTGCCCCGCAGCAACGTTGCGACCTCGGTCGCGAGCCGGCCCAGGATCGCGCCCTCGGCATCAATGACGTGCCAGCGACGGGTGATGTCGGCGGCTTTGGGCGTGAACGTACGCATCACAAACGTGCTTTCTCCGGAGCGCGTCCAGGCGCGATCGTGCAGCACCGGACGAATCAGCAAGGATAGCGCCGAGGCCGTATTGACGACAACCGGGGTACGCTCGCTCCGTGCCGGCGGCGTCTTCTGCAGGACATCACGTCGCCGACGAGCACCGAGACGAGCTGGACGCGGCGCTCGAGGTGCTGCTCGACAGCGCGCTCGAGCCGATCGTCGACATGGTGCTGACGCGCCGCGACGGCCGGTACGAGGCGCTCGCGCCCGATGGCCGGGTCGCGTTCCGTCGCCACGCGGACGGCTCGTTCGAGGAGCTGGAGGTGGAGAGGCGGAACCCCCTCGGCAGTCAGGCCGTCGACCGTTTCTCGCCGCTCGCCGAGGAGCTCGCCCATCCCTATCCGCGGCGGGACCAGAACGCGTACCCCTTCGCATACGAGCAGACCGCCCAGCTGTTCGATGCGCCGGCGGCGCCTGATCTGTGCGTCCTGCACACAGCCGCGCACAACTGGGAGGACCAGGGTGGTCACCGCGGCGAGCACGGATCGATCGGCGTGGTCCAGGCGCGAGCACCGTTCGTCCTCGCCGGCACGGGTGTGCGGCCGCTCGGAATGGTGTCGCGAGCGGCTCGGCTCGTGGATGTCGCGCCGACCGTCTCGGCGCTGCTCGGGTGCGCGCCCCGTGCGGACGGCCGCTACGTCGGTAGGCAGGACGGCCGAGTTCTCGAAGACCTCCTCGATGCTTCGGGGCGGCCCCGTCTGGTCGTGGGCTTCCTGTTCGACGGCACCAACGCCAATGTGCTCTACGAGATGGTCGAGCGCGGGGAGGCACCCAACGTCGCGCGCCTCATCGGGTCGGGAGTCGCGTTCGAGCACGGCGCGATGTCGTCGCTGCCGACGGTCACGCTCGCCAACCACACGTCGATCCTCACCGGGGCGTTTCCGGGGCATCACGGCATCCTCAACAACGCGTGGTTCGATCGCGCCAGCGACGCGCAAGTCATCACGAACTCGCAAAGCACGTGGCCGTGGTGCATGCAGCACCTCCGCACGGGAGTCGAAACGATCCACGACGCGGTCCACCGGACATGGCCGGACGCGTTCACCGCGTCGGTCAACGAGCCGTGCGACAAGGGCGCCGACTACTCGACGTTCGACTTCTTCCGGCGCGGTGAGGTGCCGCCGATTCCCAAGGATCCGTTCGGGCTGCCGCACACCACCGAGCGGTTCGTACGCCCCTCGAAGGACTACTCGTGGTCGTCGGTCGTGGACCACATGGGCGTCGACCAAGCCGTTGGCATCCTGTCGGGCCAGTACCGCGACGTGAGTTATCCGTTGCCGCGCTTCATGTGGTGCAACTTCACGCTCACGGACTCCGCGATGCACGAGGGTGGGCCGCATTCGGAGATCGCGGCGGCATCCGTGCGCGACAGCGACGGCCGCGTCGGCGAGATCATGGACGCGCTCGAGCGAGCCGGCGCCATCGACGACTGCGCGTTCGTGCTCGTCGCCGATCACGGGATGGAAGAGAACGACCCGGCGGTGTGCGGCGACTGGGACGCATCGCTGCGGGAGGCGGGCGTCAAGGTTCGCGACGAGGCGTACGGGTTCCTGTACTTCGGGGTGCCGATGCCTTAGAGGCTGCGCCGATTGGCGCAGCGAGTGAGGCGTTAATTCCCGCTCTCGGCGCCTTCGGCGCCATGCCGCTCGGGCACCGCCTCGGGCGGCGCAGGGTACCTGCGCCGCTGATCCTCGGCTTAAACCCCGCCAGCGCCGATGTGCAACTTTTGGTTGCACATGGCCGATCGGGTTGGTACCTTCTGGATACGCAACCGACGGTTGCGCGACAGGAGGAACGATGGCTCGCCCGATCAGTACGCCGGCCGCCGCGCGGACGGCCGCGACGACTGCGGCACTGACCGCGACCCTCGGGGTCGCCGCCGCATCCTGGGTCGTCGCGGTCCGGCAGATGCACGGGATGGACATGGGGGTTGCGACCGGGCTCGGTTCGTTCGCCTTCTTCGTCGCGCTGTGGGTGTGGATGATGGCCGCGATGATGCTGCCGGGCGCGGCCCCGGCCGCAGTGAGACACGCTCAAGCCAGCGATCGTGTGGGCGCGGTGCCGCTGTTCGTCGCGTCGTACCTTGCCGTCTGGGCAGTCATCGGCGTGGCGGTGTACGCGTGCTACCGACCGCACGGGACCTCCGCCGCCGGCGCGGTTGTGATCGCGGCAGGTCTCTATGAGTTCACGCCGCTCAAACAGCAGTTCCGCCGCCGCTGCCGCGAGCGCGTCCGCTCTGGATTCGAGTTCGGCCTTTGCTGCGTCGGCTCGAGCATCGCGCTGATGGTGATGCTGGTGGCGCTCGGGGTCATGAGCGTCACCTGGATGGCGGTGGTCGCCGTCGTCATCCTCGCCCAGAAGCTGCTGCCTGCGAACGCCGTCATCGATGTACCGCTAGCGCTCGCGATCGTCGGACTTGGAATCCTGATCATCGTCGCGCCCGCGTCGATTCCCGGACTCACGCCCCCGATGTGAGAGACAAGGAGACAACCATGACTGATCACAAGATCGGAACCCGAGAGGAGTGGCAAGCCCAACGCGATGCTCTACTGAAGCGTGAGAAGGAACTCACTCACCGCAACGACGAGCTCGCGCAACAACGCCGAGAGCTGCCCTGGGTCCCGGTCGAGAAGGAGTACATATTCGAGACCGACGCCGGAACCAAGACTCTTCCCGAACTCTTCGACGGGCGCTCTCAGCTCCTCATGTACCACTTCATGTTCGGGCCGAAGTACGCGGCGGGCTGCCCGGTGTGCTCATCGATCGCCGACAACATCAACCCGAACGTCGTCCACCTCAGCGCGCGTGACGTGACCATGATCTGCGTCTCACAGGCACCGCTCGACAAGCTGCTGGCGTACAAGCAGCGCATGGGGTGGAGCTTCAACTGGGTCTCGACGTACAACAGCGATTTCAACTTCGACCTCGGCTTCTCCTACACCGACGATCAGGCGAGATCGCTCCTCGAGAACGGTGTACCGGACGTGATTGCTCAAGTCGCTCCCATGTGCGGGACGGACCCGGCCGGATTCATGACGCAACGCCCGGGGCTGGACGCCTTTGCACTCGAAGACGGAGGGCTCTATCACACCTACTCGACCACGGCGCGCGGGCTCGAGCCGCTGATGGGGTACTACGGGCTCCTGGACCGCGCTCCGATGGGGAGGAACGAGGGCGATCCGCCCGAGATGTGGTTCCACCGCCACGACGAGTACGAGTCGGTCGCCCGCAAGAACAACGGTTGAGGAGTCGGTATGCAAACACGCATCGAACGAGAGATCGTCATCGCCGCGCCACTCGATGTCGTGTGGCGCGCAGTGACGGAGCCCGCGCAGGTGTCACGCTGGTTCGCTGACGAGGTCGACTTGGTCGCCAAGCCTGGATACAACGGCAGGCTGACGTTCACGGAGCACGCGAGGAAGCAGCCCGTCAGCGTTCACATCACCGTGCAATCGGTCGAGCCCGAGCAGTCCTGGTCCTATCGATGGATGCATCCCGAAGATGCCGAGCCTCGCGACGGCAACTCCACGGTGGTCGTGTTCACGCTCACTCCCGAAGGCGACGGCACCCGGTTGCGCGTCGTCGAGACGGGGATGGAGCGCATGGGCTGGTCCGCCGAGGAACACGACAGCTATGTCGACGACCACACGGAAGGCTGGACCATTCACCTGGATCGGCTCGCGGAGTACTTGGGTCGGCAACCAGCCAACTGACGCGCGTGACTCAGTCAGAAGATGACGAGCTGTGGGCGGCGGCGGCCGACCCGAGCCGCCGGCGTGTGCTCGACGCGCTGCTGACGCTCGGCGAGGCCACGCCGACCGCGCTCGCCAAGGAGTTGCCCTTCACCCGGCAGGCCGTCTCGAAGCACCTCGCGATCCTGCTGCGCGCGGGCATGGTCGAGGAACGACGCGTGGGCCGCGAGGTCCGGTACTCGGTGCAACCGGAGCGACTCGGAGATGCCGCTGCTGCGATCGCAGCCGCCGCGGCCCGATGGGACTCCCGGCTGGTCGCCATCAAACGAATCGCGGAAGCCGCGCACCAAGAGGAACAGCGCGGCTCGGCGGGCTCGTCGCCCTAATAGCCGACCTCCCAGAGGCACAAGCCGCGGGGCGGCGCGATCGTGCCGGCCACGTCGCGATCCTTGGCGCGGAGCACCGCCATCAAGTCGCCGGGACGCATCCGGCCGATGCCGACGTCGACCAAGGTGCCGACGATCGAGCGCACCATCTGCCAGCAGAACGCGTTGGCGCAGATCTCATACGTCAGGACGCCGTCGCCCTCGTCGGTCCAGCGGGAGTTGAGCACCCTGCGCACGGTCGACGTCCCTTCCGGGCCGCGACGACAGAACGACGCGAAGTCGTGCTCGCCGACGAATGGATCGGCAGCCAGTCGCAGGGCCCGCACGTCGAGGGGATCCGATACCCACCACGAAAAGCGGTCGCGAAACGGGTCAGGTACCGGCCGGTTGAGGATCGTGTATCGATACAGGCGCGACCGGGCCGAATGCCGGGCATCGAACGACGAGTCGACGAGCTCGGCGGTGCGCACAACCACCTCGGGCGCGAGCATCGAGTTGATCGAGCGTTGCAGCCGCCAGGTGTCGAGGCCCGGTTCCGATTCGAAGCTGACCACCTGGCCCCAGGCGTGCACGCCCGCGTCCGTGCGGCCCGCGCACGTCAACTGCACTTCGTGGCGAAGAGTCTTGGCCATCGCCTGCCCGAGCACGCCACCCACCGTTCGGACGCCCGCTTGGCCGGGCTGCGTCGCAAAGCCGCTGAACTCGGTGCCGTCGTAAGCGACGACGAGCTTGATCTTGGACGGACCCGCGCCCGCAGGAGCAGCGTCGAACAGCGTCACGCCGGTCAGTCTGCGCGCGCTGCCGGACCTACTTCCAACGGCAGGGCCGGTCCGTAGGGCTTGTCACCGCGCAACGTGACGCGGTGCATGAGGCGACGGGCGTCTCCGTAGTCGTAGATGCCGTAGTGCATGGTCGTGCGGTTGTCCCACATCGCAATCGAACCGGGACGCCAACGATGCCGGCAGGTCAGCTCGGGCCGCGTCATCTCGTCGTACAGCAGCTGCAGCAGCGCATGACCCTGCGGCCCGTCGAAGCCTTCCAACGCGACCGTGAAGTTCGGGTTCACGAAGAGGTTGCGACGGCCCGTCTCGGGGTGCTCACGCACGACGGGATGCCGCACCGGCACCAACTTCTTGACCGGCTTGCCGTCCCACGCCTTGCCTTCGCCCTCGGCAACCTGCTGCGCATAGTCGGCCGCGTAGTGATACGCGACCAAGCCGTCGCAGAATTCTCGCAGCGGCGCAGCAAGTCGTTCATAGGCAGCTCGCGTGTTGGCGAACATGGTGTCGCCACCGGTCTCCGGCAGCACGCGCGCATACAGGATCGAGCCCATGGGCGGGCGGCTCATGAACGTGACGTCGGTGTGCCAGAAATCGGTCCGGTCCTTGACACTGTCGATCGGCAAGACCTGCGGGTGATCTTCGAGTGCGGGCTCGATTGGATGTGCGGCCGTGACCTCGCCGAACTGCGCGGCGAACGCGAGCTGCTGCTCCGGCGTCAGCTCCTGATCGACGAAGAAGAGCACCAGGTGCTCGAGCCACGCGGCGCGCAGCGCGTCGACGATGTCGGACGCAAGCGGCTGCGAGAGGTCGATGCCGCGCACCTCGGCACCGATGACAGGAGTGACCGGGCGCACGTCGAGCATCCGGGCCTCCCCGTGTTCGCGTCAGACGAACTCGATGCGCGCCATCGGCGCGTTGTCGCCCGGACGCGGCCCGAGCTTCAGGATGCGCGTGTAACCACCGTTGCGGTCGGCGTAGCGCGGTCCGATGTCGTCGAAGAGGCGCTTCGCCGCGTCCTTGTCGTGGATGGTGGCGACGACCTGGCGCTCTTTGTGCACGCCGCCGTGCTTCGCTTTGGAAACGAGCTTCTCGACGTAGGGTCGCAACGCCTTCGCCTTCGCCTCCGTCGTCGTGATCGCACCGGCGTCGGAGATGATCATGTGCGCCGCGAGGTTGGCGAGAATGGAACGCTGATGCGCCGGGTCTCCGCCGAACCGCGCACCCTTCTTCGGCGCGGGCATCGCTACTCCTTCACCCGCAACGAGAGGCCGCGCTCGTCGAGCTTCTGGATGACCTCTTCCAGCGACTTCGAACCGAAGTTCGTGATCGCCAGGAGGTCGTCCTCGGTCTTCTGCACGAGCTGCCCGATCGAGTCCACCCGCGCGCGCTTCAGGCAGTTGCGCGGCCGCTCGGACAAGTCGAGCTCCTCGATCGGCAGGTCGAGATCGGGCGATGTCGACGCGGGCGACGCCACCTCGCCGAGCTCGAGACCGCGTGGCTGCTCCGACAACTCGGCGACGAGGTCGACGAGCTTGCGGAGCGTGTCGCCGGCCGATGCAAGTGCGTCGCGTGGTGTGATCGAGCCGTCGGTCTCGACCTCGAGCGTCAACTTGTCGAAGTTCGTCGCCTGCTCGACGCGCGTCGGCTCGACCGAGAACGAGACCCGGCGGACGGGCGAGAAGATAGCGTCGACCGGGATCACACCGATCGTCGTCGTGCGCTTGTTGCGCTCGGCCGACAGGTAACCGCGGCCCTGCTCGACGGTGAGGTCGAGCGCGAGACGGCCGGTCGCGTTGACGGTCGCGATGTAGAGGTCCGGGTTGAGGATCTCCACGTCGGCGGTCGTCTGGATGTCGCCGGCGTGGACCTCACCGGGACCGCGCTTGTCGAGGCGCAGCGTGACCGGTTCGTCGGACGCGACGCGAAGCACCAGGTCCTTGAGGTTCAAGATGACGTCGGTGACGTCTTCCTTGACGCCCTTGATCACGTCGAATTCGTGGAGCGCGTCGTCGAACCGCACCTGCGTCACCGCGGCGCCGGGAATCGACGACAGGAGCGTGCGGCGCAGGCTGTTACCGAGCGTGTGGCCGAAGCCGGGCTCGAGCGGGGAGATCGTGAATCGCTGGAGATCGCCTTCGGCCTCGGCCGCCTCGATCTCGGGACGTTGGATGATGAGCATGGCGATTGCCCTCTTGTTCTAAACGCGGGAAGTTTCGGGGCTACTTGGAGTAGAGCTCGACGATGAGCTGCTCGCGCACCGGAATGTCGATCTGCTCGCGGATTGGCAGGTCGCGCACCGTCGCGGTCAGCTCGTCGGCGTTGACCTCGAGCCAGGCCGGCACGATGCGGTCGAGCGTGTCGACGTTGTGGCGGATCACGATCATCTTCCTCGCCTTGTCGCGCAGCGAGACGACGTCACCCTTCCGCACCGTGTACGAGGAGACGGTGACGCGCCTGCCGTTCACCGCGACGTGGCCGTGGCGAACGAACTGGCGGGCCTGGCTGCGACTCGACGCGAAGCCGGCGCGGAACACCAGGTTGTCGATGCGCAGCTCGAGCAGTCGCAGGAGGTTCTCGCCCGTGATCCCCGGTGCGCGGTTGGCCTTGTCGTAGAGCGAGCGGAACTGCTTCTCGAGCAGGCCGTAGATGCGGCGCGCTTTCTGCTTCTCACGGAGCTGGAGCAAGTACTCGCTCTCGCGCACGCGCCCGCGGCCGTGCTGGCCCGGCGGGTAGGGCCGGCGCTCGATCGGGCAGCGCATCGTCTCGCACTTGGTGCCCTTCAGGAACAGCTTCATGCGCTCGCGCCGGCAGAGCCGGCACACGGGACCCGTGTAACGCGCCATCAGACCCTCCGCCGCTTCGGCTGGCGGCAACCGTTGTGCGGGATGGGCGTGACGTCCTTGATACCGACGACCTCGATGCCCGCATTCTGGATGGAACGGATTGCGGTTTCTCGGCCTGAGCCAGGACCTTTGACCATCACGTCGACCTTCCGAACGCCGTGCTCCATCGCGCGCCGCGCCGCGGCCTCGGCCGCGAGCTGCGCAGCGAACGGCGTGCTCTTGCGCGAGCCCTTGAAGCCGACGTTGCCCGACGACGCCCACGACAGCGCGTTTCCTTGCTGGTCCGTGAACGTGATGATCGTGTTGTTGAACGACGACTTGATGTGGGCGACGCCGTACGCGACGTTCTTGCGCTCGCGTCGCTTGGGCCGGCGCCCTCCGGCAGGCGGTTTCGCCACTTCAGTGTGCTCCGTTCTCGATCATGGCGCGCGGCTCAGTGCTTGCGGGCGCGCTTCTTCCCGGCGACCGTCTTCTTCGGGCCCTTCCGGGTGCGTGCGTTCGTGCGGGTGCGCTGACCGTGGACCGGCAGGCCCCGGCGGTGGCGCAGGCCTTGGTACGAACCGATCTCCATCTTGCGCTTGATGTCCTGCGACACCGCGCGGCGCAGGTCACCTTCGACCTTCAGGTTCTGGTCGATGTAGGTGCGCAGCCGCGCGACTTCCTCATCGGTGAGATCGCGGACGCGGGTGTCGCGCGAGAGACCGGTCGAGTCGACCACCTGCTGCGAGGTGGTGCGTCCGACGCCGTAGATGTACGTCAGCGAGATCTCGAGCCGCTTCTCACGAGGGATGTCCACGCCGGCGATGCGAGCCATGTTCCGAACTCCTCAGCCTCTCAGCCCTGACGCTGCTTGTGTCGCGGGTCGACGCAGATGACCCGAACCGATCCATGCCTGCGGATCACCTTGCACTTGTCGCACATCTTCTTGACAGAAGGGCGCACCTTCATGACTGTTCCTTCTTCGTCCCTCGCCACTCGGCGGGACGGGTCTACTTGTAGCGGTAGGTGATGCGGCCGCGGCTCAGGTCGTACGGCGTGAGCTCGACCTGGACCCGGTCACCCGGAGCGATGCGGATGTAGTGCATGCGCATCTTCCCGGAGATATGAGCAAGCACCTTGTGCCCGTTCTCCAGCTCGACGCGAAACATGGCGTTCGGTAACGGTTCGACCACCGTTCCTTCCACCAGGATCGTGTCGTCCTTGGGCTTGGCCAGGGGGCATCACCTCAGGGGCTGGAGCGCGCCAAGACGCGCAAAACGGGCAGGGAGCCGACTAAACAGAATACCGGACGGTCGACGCCGTTCACAACCAGAGGCGAGGATCAGTGGCGCACGTATCGTGCGCCACCCGAGCCGGGGCCCAAGCGGCCCGGCGGCGCAGCCGCCAAAGAGCGGGAAGCAACAAATGTCAGGGCAGAGTGAGGACTTCCGGGCCGTCGTCGGTCAGGGCGACGGTGTGCTCGAAGTGCGCCGAGCGGGTGCCATCCGCGGTGACGACCGTCCAGCCGTCCGCAAGGGTGCGGGTGCCGGGCCGGCCGACGTTCACCATGGGCTCGATGGCCAGAACCATCCCTTCCCGCAGCCGCAAGCCGCGCCCGGGCGGCCCGTAGTTCGGCACGTCGGGCTCCTCGTGCATCGCGGTCCCGATCCCATGACCGACGTACTCGCGAACGACCGAGAAGCCCGCGGCCTCCACCGTGCGCTGCACCGCCGCGCCGACATCGCCGAGCCGATTGCCGACCGCGAACGCGCCGATCGCGGCGGCGAGCGAGTCCTTGGTGACGTCGATCAGCCGCTGGGACTCGTCGTCGATCGTCCCGACCGGCACGGTCACGGCCGCATCCGCGTGCCAGCCCTCGACGATCGCGCCGCAGTCGATCGACACGATGTCGCCGTCCTCGAGCACCCGACCGTTCGGGATGCCGTGCACGATCACCTCGTTCGGCGAAATGCAGGCGACCGCCGGGAAGCCGTGGTAGCCGAGGAAGTTCGAGCGGGCATGGCGCCGCTCGAGCACGTCTCGTGCCGCCGCGTCGAGATCCGCGGTCGTCGCGCCCGGCTTCGCCGCCCGGGTGCACACCTCGTGCATCTCGGCCACGATTCGGCCGGCCCGGCGCATCAGCGCGATCTGGGCGGTCGACTTCTTCAACACCACGGCGACTGCTACTCCGCGACGTGCTCGTCGACGACTTTGACGAGCCGCTCGAACACCTCGTCGCCCTCGCCGATACCGTCCACCACGATGAGGAGTCCGCGCCGGCCGTAGTAATCGATGATGGGAACCGTCTCTTGCTCGTAGAGCTCGAGGCGGCGCTCGACGGCCTCCTCGGTGTCGTCGTCGCGCTGGCGGACGTGTCCGCCGCAGGTGTCGCAGGTCCAGTCGACGGTCGGCGGCATGTTGACGTGGTACACACGCTGACAGTTCTCGCAGACGCGACGACCAGCAATGCGGTCGAGGACGATCTCCCGGGGCACCTCGAGGTTGATCGCAAGGTCGAGCGGTCGCTGCGCGAGCACCCGGTCGAGCTCCTCAGCCTGCGGCAGTGTGCGCGGGAACCCGTCGAGCACGAAACCGTCGGAGAGCGGCCCCCCGGGCGCGAGACACTCTTCGATGACGCCGATGACGATCTCGTCCGGCACGAGCTCGCCCGCATCCATGTAGCGCTTCGCCTCGAGGCCGAAGGCGGTTCCCTGCGCGGCCTGTTCCCGAAACATGTCGCCCGTGGAGAGGTGGCTGATGCCGTAATGGCCGGCGATCCGTGCCGCTTGCGTCCCCTTGCCCGCGCCCTGCTTCCCGAGCAACACGAGACGGGGCTTGATCATGTTCTGCGTGATCCCGTGTGTGCGCTCACGCGCTCAGCGCAGGAAGCCTTCGTAGTTCCGCATCATGAGCTGGCTGTCGAGCTGCTTCATCGTCTCGAGCATGACGCCGACGGCGATGAGCAACGACGTGCCCCCGAATGGGAACTGGGTGAGACGCCACCACTTGAACACGAGCAGCGGGACGAGGGCGATGATCGTGAGGAACAACGCGCCCGGCAACGTGATCCGGTTGAGCACCTTCGCCAGGTAGCGCTCGGTGGGCGGACCGGGCCGAATGCCGGGGATGAACCCGCCCTGCTTCCGAATGATGTCCGCCTGCTGCTGCGGATTGAACGCGATCGCCGTATAGAAGTACGAGAAGAAGAGGATCAGCGTCGCGTACGAGAGGATGTAGAACCAGCTCGTCGTGTTGGCGCCGACGAGGTGGTTGTTGATCCAGTTGCGCGGGCCGTTCGGCAGGACGGTTGCGATCAACGCCGGGAACGACAGCAACGAGCTCGCGAAGATCACCGGAATCACACCGGACTGGTTCACCTTCAGCGGGATGTAGGTGCTCTGGCCACCGTACATGCGCCGGCCGACGACCCGTTTGGCGAACTGCACCGGTATGCGGCGCTGGCCCGACTCCACGGTGACGATCGCGAGGATCATGAGCACCACGATCACGAGGATCGTGATGAACTGCGGCGTCCCGGCTTCCTTCAGCACCGTGGTGCCCTGGAACGGCAGGCGCGACACCACCGACGTGAAGATCAGGATCGACATGCCGTTGCCGATTCCTCGCTGGGTGATGAGCTCGCCCAGCCACATGACGAGCGCGGTCCCGGCCGTCCACGTGAGCACGATCAGCGCCGCCTTGAACGGCGTGAAGTTCGGGATCAGGTTCAGGCCTCGCGGGAGGCTCGTGTAGGACTGCCCGAGCAGGCCGCCCTTGCCGCTCTTCAAGACGAACACGAACGCAGTCGACTGCATCAAGGCGAGCGCAACCGTCAGGTAGCGCGTCCACTGCGTGATCTTCTTCTGCCCGGTCTGGCCTTCGTTCTGCCATTCCTCGAGCTTCGGGATCACCACACCGAGGAGCTGCATGATGATCGAGGCCGTGATGTACGGCATGATCCCGAGGAAGAACACCGACACGCTCGTGAGCGCGCCTCCGGAGAAGAGGTCGAAGAAGCCGAGCACCCCTCCCGCACCGTTCTTCCCCGCGTCCTTCAGCTGACTGATGGCTTTGAAGTCGACGTACGGGACCGGGATGTGCGAACCCATCCGGAAGATGAAGATGATGAAGATGGTGAAGAGGATCTTGTTCCGAAGGTCGGGGACCCGGAACATGTTCCGCAGGCGTGAGAGCCCTGACACGTGGGCCGCGACCTCCTCCGAGCCGGAACCGGCAGTGTATCGATTTGGATTGGTCGGCTCCGGCGCTCCGCTCCCCTCCGGTCGCTGCGCTGTCGCCTTCTAGCGATTCGTGAGCGCGTTCCCTCGCGCGGGCGGACGGCCGGTCGGCCAGGGAAGCGGCAAGACCTCGGTCGTGCCGCCGGCTGCCTCGATCGCCCGAACGGCGGCGGCGGAAAAGCCGTGCGCGCGGACAGTCATCGGCTTGGACAACTCGCCGCGCGCGAGCACTTTGACCAGGCCTCGCTTGGCGACGAGGCCGTGCGCGCGCAGCGTGTCGGGAGTGACTTCGGCATCGGGGTCGAATGCGTCGAGCGTGCTCAGGTTGACGACGTGGTACTCGACGCGGAACGGGTTCTTGAACCCCTTCGCCTTCGGTGTGCGCCGGTGGAGCGGCGTCTGACCGCCTTCGAACCCGGCCGGCACGGTGTCGCGCGCGCCTTGACCCTTGCTGCCGCGACCGGCGGTCTTGCCGCCCTTGCCGCCGATGCCACGGCCGACGCGTCGCTTCGGGCGGCGCGACCCGGGCGCGGGCTTCAAGTCATGGATTTTCACGAGAGTTCCTCCACCGCAACGAGATGCGGGACGCGCGCGAGCATTCCGCGCACCTCAGGACGATCGGGCAGCACATTCGTCGACCCGATCTTGCCGAGGCCGAGCGCACGCAGAGTGCCGCGTTGTTTGGGCTTGATGCCGATCTGCGAGCGCACGAGCGTGACCTTGATGCTGGATCCCTTGCCGTCGGCCATGGTCATGCGACCTCAGTGATCTCGTGCTTGGCCGCGCGCCCGCGCTCGCGGTACGCCTCCAGCATGCCCTTCGTCGATACCTCTTCGGCCGACTTGCCGCGCAGGTTCGCGACATCTTCGGGCCGGCGCAGGTTGCGGAGGCCCTCCATCGTGGCGCGCGCGACGTTGATTGCATTCGACGAGCCGAGCGACTTCGCGAGGACGTCGTGGATCCCGGCCGCTTCGAGGATGGCGCGCGCCGCGCCGCCGGCGATGACGCCGGTACCGGGCGCCGCCGGCTTCAGGAGGACGCGCGCGGCGTCGTGCTCACCGAGGATCGTGTGGGTGATCGTCGAGCCCGCGAGCGGCACCGAGAAGAGGCTCTTCTTCGCCTCCTCCATGCCCTTTTGGATCGCGGCGGGGACTTCCTTGGCCTTCCCGTAGCCGAGGCCGACGTTGCCGGTCCCGTCGCCGACGGCCACGAGCGCGGTGAACGAGAACCGGCGGCCGCCCTTCACCACCTTGGCGACGCGGTTGATCGCGATGACTCGCTCGTCGTACTGGCCTTCGGGCATTGGTTCAGACCTCCAACCCTGCTTCACGGGCGCCGTCGGCGACTGCCGCGACCCGCCCGTGGTACTTGAATCCGCCTCGATCGAACACGACCGCGTTGATCCCTGCTGTCTTGGCGCGCTCGCCGGCAAGGCGGCCGACGGCCTTGGCCGCGTCGACCGTAGCGGTCGCGCCGGCGCGCAGATCGGCCTCGACCGTCGACGAGCTCACGAGCGTGCGGCCGCCGATGTCGTCGATGATCTGTGCGTAGATGTGCTTGTTGGATCGGAACACTGCGAGGCGGGGCCGTTCCGGCGTGCCCAGGATCTTCTTGCGCACCCGCCGGTGCCGGCGGACCCGGTGTTCGGACTTCGTCAGGCTCATGGCGTCGCCTCTACTTCGCCGACTTCCCGGCCTTGCGCTGCACGCGCTCGCCGGCGTAGCGGATGCCCTTGCCCTTGTACGGCTCGGGCTTGCGGATCTTGCGGATGTCGGCCGCGACCTGACCGACGAGCTGCTTGTCGAACCCGCGCACGACCAAGCGCGTCGGCTGCGGCACCTCGAACGTCACGCCCTCGGGCGCCTGCACGCGCACGGGATGCGAGAAGCCGAGGGCGAGCTCGATCGTATTCGTGCCCTGCGCCTGGGCCCGGTACCCGACGCCGACGATCTCCAGCTCCTTGACAAAGCCGTCCGAGACGCCGGTCACCATGTTCGCGATCAAGCTCCGCTGCAGGCCGTGGAGCGAGCGGTTGGTGCGCGAGTCGTCGGCACGTGTCACGACCAACGCTTCGCCATCGCGCGCGACTGTCACCTCGCCGACGATCTCGTGCTCGAGCTGGCCCTTCGGTCCCTTCACCGTGACGCGCGCGCCGTCGATCACGACGTCGACACCGTTCGGCACGTTGATGGGCATCTTGCCGATGCGAGACATGGCTACTCCACTACCAAACCTGACACAGGACCTCGCCGCCGACCTTGCGCTCGCGCGCCTCACGGTCGGTCAGCAGACCTTCGTTGGTCGACAGGATCGAGATCCCCATACCGCCGAGGACGCGCGGCACGGAATCGGCCTTGCTGTACACGCGCAGTCCCGGCCGTGAGACGCGCTTCAAACCCGAGATCGTCCGGCGCCGGTCAGCCGTGTACTTCATCTGGATCGTCAAGCGCTTGCCGGGACGGCTGGGGTCGTCCTGCACCGAGAAGCCGGTGATGTAACCCTCGCGCTCGAGGATCCCCGCGACCGCCTCCTTCAACTTCGACGACGGCATCGCGACGTCGTCGTGGAACGCGACGTTCGCGTTCCGGATACGGGTCAACATGTCGGCGATCGGGTCGGTCATCGTCACTGCGCGTCGCCTCCCCTCACCACGAGCTCTTCGTCAGGCCCGGGACCTCGCCGGCATGGCCCATCTCCCGCAAGCAGATCCGGCACAAACCGAAATCGCGATATACGGAGCGCGCCCGGCCGCAGCGACGGCATCGGGTGTACGCGCGCACCTTGAACTTCGGCTTGCGCTGCTGCTTTTCGATCAGAGCCTTCTTCGCCATCGGTCACCCCTGGCCTTCGCGGCGGAATGGGAAGCCGAGCGCGCGCAGCAGCGCGCGCCCTTGGTCGTCGGTCTTCGCGGACGTCACGATTGTCACGTTCATGCCGCGAACGCTGTCGATCTTGTCGTAGTCGATCTCCGGGAACACCAGTTGTTCGGTGAGCCCGAAGGTGTAGTTGCCACTGCCGTCGAACTGGTTCGGCGGCATGCCTCGGAAGTCACGGATGCGCGGAATCGCGAGGCTCACCAGCCGGTCGTAGAACTCCCACATGCGCACGCCGCGCAAGGTGACCTTGGCGCCGATCTCGTTGCCTTCGCGCAACTTGAAAGTCGCGATCGACTTCTTCGCCTTGGTGACGAGCGGCTTCTGCCCGGTGATGATCGTGAGGTCGCTGACGGCGCCGTCGAGCAGCGACCGCTGTTGGGTCGCGCGGCCGACACCCATGTTGACGACGATCTTCTCCATCCGTGGCACTTCCATGACGTTCTCGAGCCCGAGTTCCTCGCGCAGCTGCGCGACCAGCTCCTGCTCGAATCGCACCTTCAGGCGCGGCTGCTCGGCGGTGTTCGTCGCCATCAGACGTCGCTCCCGCACTTGCGGCAGACGCGGACCCGGTCGCCAGTTTCGTTGGTCCGGTAGCCGACCCGCGTGGCGCCGCACTGCCGGCACCAGAGCGCGACGTTCGAGATGTGAAGCGGCATCTCCTTGTCGATGATGCCGCCCTGCATGGTCGCACGGGTCGGCTTCTGGTGCTTCTTCACCATGTTCATGCCGTCGACGATCACACGGTCAGAGCGCGGAAGCACTCGCGTGATGGTGCCGCGACGGCCGACGTCCTTACCGGCCAACACGACGACCTCGTCACCCTTCTTGAGCTTCATCTTCACTGTTACAGCACCTCCGGCGCGAGCGACACGATCCGCATGAAGCGGCGATCGCGGAGCTCACGCCCGACGGGACCGAAGATGCGCGTGCCCCGCGGTTGCATCTGGTCGTTGATCAGCACGGCGGCGTTCTCGTCGAAGCGGATATAGCTCCCGTCCGGACGACGCTTCTCCTTCTTCGTGCGCACGACGACGCACTTCACGACGTCACCCTTCTTCACGGACGCGCCCGGAACTGCGTCCTTGACCGTCGCGACGAAGATGTCCCCGATGCCGGCATAGCGGCGTCGGGTCCCGCCGAGCACCTTGATGCACAGCACTTCGCGCGCGCCCGAGTTGTCGGCCACCTTGAGCCGAGATTCCTGCTGTATCACCGGGCGCGCTCCAGCACTTCCACGACGCGCCAGCGCTTCTCCTTCGAGAGCGGGCGGGTCTCGGCGAGCCGGACGCGGTCGCCCTCACGCACGTCGTTGGTCTCGTCGTGCGCATACAGGTGCTTCGTCCGTTGGACCGTCTTTTGGTAGCGCGGGTGTCGCACTCGGTCGACGACCGCGACCACGACGGTCTTGTCCATCTTCGTCGAGACGGCGACACCTTCCCGCACCTTGCGGGCGTTCGGCCGCGGCTCGTTCGTGTCCTCGGCCATCACGCCTCCTTCGACGCCTCATGGGCGGCGATCTCGCGCTCGCGCATCAGCGTCGTGATTCGCGCGATCTCGCGCTTGAAC
Source organism: Actinomycetota bacterium (assembly GCA_046727335.1). Lineage (GTDB taxonomy): Bacteria > Actinomycetota > Acidimicrobiia > IMCC26256 > PALSA-610 > JBKPCL01. The sequence continues at coordinate 4,190 of JBKPCL010000166.1, read as the reverse complement.
TGACTGACCTCGGCCATGTTGTCGAGTTGCCCGGTCGCGAGCGCGAGCCGGCGGCCCCAGAGGTCCGCCTTCGCCTGCGCAAGACGATCCTGAAGCACGTCGTCGGTGAGTTCCCGTAGCTCGTGAGCCTTGGTCACCCTTCCTCCTCCCGCACGATGAAGCGCGCCTTCATCGGCAGTTTGTGGATCGCGAGACGCATTGCTTCACGAGCTGTCGCTTCCGGCACGCCCGAGAGCTCGAACAGCACGCGTCCCGGCTTCACGACCGCGACCCACTTCTCGGGATTGCCCTTGCCCGAGCCCATGCGCGTCTCGGCCGGCTTCTGCGTGATCGGCTTGTCCGGGAAGACGTTGATCCACACCTTGCCGCCACGCTTGATGTAGCGCGTCATCGCGATACGAGCGGCTTCGATCTGCCGGTTCGTCAGCCATGCCGGCTCGAGGGCCTGGATTCCGTACTCGCCGAACGCGAGCTTGGTGCCGCCCTTGGCCGTACCGTTGAGACGGCCTCGTTGGGTTTTGCGATGACGAACCTTGCGAGGCATCAACATCGGTCACTCGCCTTATTTCCGCTCAACGTCGCTCGCCTCTTCAGTCGTCGTCGCCGCGGAAGTGCGGCGTCTCGTGGTGCTGACGGGTGCGGCGCTCGATCTCTTCCTCTTCGGCCAGCAAGCGCTCGAGCTCGGGATCGGCTTCGTGCACGAGCTCGCGCGTTTCGACCGACTCCTCGGTCTCGCCGGTCTCCGCGGGCGCGGCCTCGGCGGCCGCGGGCGCGCGGCGACGGCCACCGCCGGCGCTGACCACGCGACGGCCTTGACCCTGGCCGGCCGTCTCGCCGACCGCCATGGCCGCTTCCTTGGCGATCTTGTCCTCGGCCGCGCTCTTGTAGGGGAGGATGTCGCCCTTGTAGATCCACACCTTGACGCCGATGCGACCGAACGTGGTGCGCGCTTCGGCGAGGCCGTAGTCGACGTCGGCACGCAACGTGTGCAGCGGCACCCGACCTTCGCGGTACCACTCCTTGCGGCTCATCTCGGCGCCGCCGAGCCGTCCGCTGCACTGCACGCGTACGCCGAGCGCGCCGGCTTTCATCGCAGTCTGGACCGCACGCTTCATCGCCCGCCGGAACGAGACGCGTCCGGTCAGCTGATCGGCGACGCCCTGCGCGAGCAACATGGCGTCGATCTCGGGCTGCTTGATCTCTTGGATGTTGAACTGGATCTTCGGGTTGCTCGTGATCTTGCGCAGCCCTTCCCGCAACCGCTCGGCCTCGGCGCCGCGGCGGCCGATCACGATGCCCGGGCGCGCCGTGTGGACGTCGACGCGCAGACGATCGCGTGTGCGCTCGATCTCGACGCGGCTCACCGCGGCCCGCTCGAGCTGGCGGCGCAGGTAGTCGCGCACCTTCCAGTCCTCGATGAGGCTGTCGGTGTACTCCTTGCCGTCGGCGATCCACCGTGACTTCCAGTCGGTGGTGACGCCGAGTCGGAACCCGTACGGGTTGACCTTCTGGCCCATGACTTACTCCTCGCCCTCTTGGGGCTCGTCCGCGGTCTCCGCGGTTTCCTCGACTTCGTCGCTCTCGTCGCTCTCGGTTTCGCCGCCGGGGTACTCGCCCTCCGCCGCCAGCGCTTCCTCTTGCGCCATCGTCTGGTCTTCGGCGAGGGCCTCTTCCAAGTGATCGTGCTCGTGGTCGTGCTCATCGGTGACGGCCTCGGCCGGTTGCTGGCGCTGGCGTGAGCGACGCACGCGCTCGGCTCGCCGTCGCTGCGCCGCCGCCGCGCCGCGGCCGGTCGCCTCCTCGCGGCGCCGCCGGACCTCGAGCTCGTCGGCACTGAAGCGCTCGAGCACGATCGTCACGTGCGAGGTGCGCTTGCGGATGCGGAAGTAACGACCGCGCGCTCGAGGCTGTCCCCACTTCCGCGTCGGTCCCTCATCAGCCCACGCCGCCGCGACGAACAGCTCGTCGACCGGCAGGCTGTGATTGTGCTCGGCGTTCGACGCGGCCGACCCGAGCAGCTTCAACACGTGATCGGCGGCATCCTTCTCGCAGAGGTGCAGCACACGCTCGGCATCCTCGTACGGCAGACCGCGCACAAGCTGCAGGACTTGCCGCACCTTGTACGGCGAGACGTGCAGGTAGCGCGCCGTTGCCCGGGCACCGGGGTTCGCGGTCGTCGTCGTGGCCATCAGCGTCTGCTCGATCGCTCTTGTCCGGCGTGGAACCGGAAGGTGCGGGTCGGCGCGAACTCCCCGAGCTTGTGACCGACCATCGCCTCGGTGATGTAGACCGGCACGTGCTTGCGACCGTCGTGCACCGCGATCGTGTGGCCGACCATGTCCGGTGTGACCGTCGAGCGGCGCGACCACGTCTTGACGACCTTGCGGTCGCCCGACGCGTTCATCGCCTCCACCTTCTCGCGCAGGTGGTCGTCGATGAAGGGGCCCTTCTTCAAACTGCGCGGCATGTGCTGTTACCTCCGGGCGCCGCGCGTACGCCGGCGGCGGACGATGAGCTTGTCGCTCGGCTTGCCCTTCTTGCGCGTGCGGCCTTCGGGCTTGCCCCACGGCGAGACGGGATGACGGCCGCCGGAGCTCTTGCCTTCGCCGCCGCCAAGCGGGTGGTCGACGGGGTTCATAGCAACGCCGCGGGTGTGCGGACGCTTGCCCTGCCAGCGGGCGCGGCCGGCCTTGCCGATCGACACCAGGCCCGCCTCGCTGTTGCCGACGGCGCCAACTGTCGCGCGGCAATCGATCGGCACGCGGCGCATCTCGGTGGACGGCAACCGCAGCGTCGCGAACGCGCCCTCCTTGGCGATGAGCTGGATCGCGGCGCCCGCGCCGCGGCCCATCTTGCCGCCCGCACCCGGCTTCAGCTCCACGTTGTGCACGGTCGTGCCCACCGGGATATAGCGCAACGGCAACGCATTCCCGACGCGGATCTCAGAGCCATGACCACTCTGGAGGATGTCGCCGGTTTGCAGACCCTGCGGAGCGAGGATGTAGCGCTTCTCGCCGTCGCGGTAGTGCAACAACGCGATGCGCGCGTTGCGGTTGGGGTCGTATTCGATCGTCGCGACCTTCGCGGGGACGCCGTCCTTGTTCCGCCGGAAGTCGATGATGCGGTACCGCTGCTTGTGCCCGCCGCCCCGATGGCGCGCGGTCATGCGGCCGTAGGTGTTGCGGCCACCTGACTTCGGCTTGGGTTTGGTGAGCGACTTCTCGGGCTTGGACGAGGTCACTTCGGAGAAGTCAGACGCGGTCTGGAAGCGGCGACCGGCGCTCGTGGGCTTGCGCTTGCGAATCGGCATCGTCAGCTCCCGAAGATGTCGATGCGTTCCTCGCCGGCGGCGAGGGTGACGACGGCCCGCTTCTGGCTTGCGCGCGTGCCCCACGTGCCGGTGCGGCGATTGCGCTTGCGCTTGCCCTTGCGGTTGATGGTGTGGACTTTCTCGACCCGCTTGCCGAACAGTTCTTCCACGGCCTTGCGGATCTCGATCTTGTTGGCATTGGGCGCGACGACGAACGTGTAGACGTTGAGGTCGTAGGCCGCGTACGACTTCTCGGACACGACGGGCCGCAGGATGATGTCGCGAGGGTCCTTCGCGCTCATTCGTCGTCACCACCCTCGGACTGGCCGCTCAGCCGCGCCACCGTGGCGTCCAACGAGGCCCGCGAGAAGACGAGCCAGTCGTTCACCAGTACGTCGTACGTGTTGAGCTCTTCGGGCAGCACGATCTGCACGCGCTCGCCGAGGTTGCGCAACGACTTCCACACGGCGTCTTCGGTGCGGAAGAGGACGAGAAGCACGCGCTGGTCGCGCTCACCCTTGACGCGCAGACCGAGCGCCTCGAGCAGCTGCTTGGCGGCTTTCGTCTTCGGCTCGTCGATACCCCAGTCGTCGACGACGACGACTTTGCCGTCGGCGGCGCGGTCCGAGAGCGCCGAGCGGAGCGCGAGCTTGACCATCTTCTTGGGCGTGCGCTGGCTGTAGTCGCGTGGCTTGGGCCCGTGGGCGACGCCGCCGCCCCGCCAATGCGGCGATCGGATGGAGCCTTGACGGGCGCGGCCGGTGCCCTTCTGCCGCCACGGCTTGGCGCCGCCGCCCGCGACTTCGGCGCGGGTCTTGGTGTTGTGCGTCCCGGCACGCTTGGCCGCGAGCTGCGCGGTCACGACCTGGTGCATCACCGC
>JBKPCL010000165.1:0-7197 GCA_046727335.1 Actinomycetota bacterium | reverse complement strand
GACGAGGAGGTTCCATGGCCACACTTCCGTGGACGGTCGCCGATAGAGCCGACCCGCGCACCGATGCAGTGGTGCTGGGTTCTCGCCTCGAGCTCCGCTCGTACCGGCACGTACCGGCGTTCTTGTCGGCGGCGATGAAGGTGCGCCGTCAAGTGCGCGCGGCGCCGGGTGCGTTGGGCGTGTCGCTGATTGCCCAACTCGCGAGCAAGACGTTCTGGACGCTCTCTGCCTGGACCGACGAGGAGGTGCTCGACGCGTTTGTGCGCACCGAGCCGCATGCCGGCGTCATGAAGCGCTTCGGTCGACGGCTCACGCACGCTGACTTCACGACATGGACGTGCCCGGTCTCCGAGTTGCCCTCCCAGCACAGCAACGCCAATGCGCTCTGGCACGAGGCCGAGCGGCGCCTAAGTCGGGCGCCCGGCGAGGTCTGATCAACAGGCAGTCAACAGGGAGTCCCGATGGACCGAAGGTCGGTTGAGGGCGGGGTTCCGAATGGAGACGGGCCGATGTCGTGGCGTCTGGAGCGCAACCTTCGCCAGGTGACATTCGCCTCGTGCCGCGAGCTGAGCGTGTTTTCGGAGACGGCATCGGCCTCCCTCTCGCTGCCGCACGCGCATCCGGCGTGGACGTTGCTCGTACCGGTTGACGGCGGAAGTGTCACCGTGATCGCGGGAGAGACGGTGCGAGTACGCAACGACGGCGTTCTCGTTGCGCCGCAGCAGCGCTATCGCGCCGCCACCGATGGTCCGCACGTTGCCGTGTACGTGAACGCCTGGATGGCCGCGCGTGCGCAAGGACGCCGGCCGCGACTGGTTCGCGCGGCGATCGCGCGGCGGATGCTCGACGCGCTAGCAGTTGACAGTGGTGTCGACCTCGAGGCTGCGATCGCAGAGCTCGACCCGCTACTGGGACGGATCGGGTCGATCGATTCGCGGTTGGCGTTCGCCATCCATGCCTTGCCGGACGCGTATCGCCTGGACGTCCTCGCCGCCGAAATCGGAGTGTCACCATCACGGCTACGGGCGCTCGCGCTTGACGCGATTGGGGTACCGCTGACGCAGTTGCGGCTTTGGTCGCGTTTGGCTCGGGCGATCGCACGGTTGCCGTACGGCGCGACCGCGGATGCCGCCGCGGCTGCGGGGTTCGCTGATCAGTCCCACTTCACGCGCACGGCGCGGCGATTCTTGGGTCGTACTCCAGCAGAGCTGTCGCTACGGTCTTTGAAACTGCGTCAAGCCGACGCGCGTTGGTTGACTCGGTAGCGCCGGCCGCGGCGGGTGCCGAGCCGCTGGACGCACGCCAGTCGTTGCGTTCAAGACGGCACCGACGGCGCCGAGCATGCTCGACCGTGACGCGAGCCTCACTTCAGCGCGCCCGGGTCTGGGCGCCGAAACCCTACGAGCGGAAACGAATCAACACCATGGGACGATTGGTCGTCGACGTGAGCCCGTCGCTGGACGGTTTTCCAAGTGAACGCACTACTTTGAAGCTTCCAACGCGCAGGAGGATCTTCGATGACGGCGCAACGGAGTTCTCCCGGCTCAGACACGCTCGAGCGACTTGTGGAATCCGAAGAAGGTCCGCTCTTCGTCGTCGATCGCATCGGGCGCGAGCCCGCGATTGTCATGATGCACGGCTTCCCGGACGACCATCGCATCTACGACCGGCTTGCTCCACAGCTGCAGCCGCAGCGAGCAGTCGCGTTCGACTGGTTCGGCTACGGCCGGTCGGGGAGAGGCGAGGCCAGATGGTCCGACACGCTCGCGCACCAGGAGCAGATCGCGCGGGTACTCGACGCGCTCGAGCTGGATCGAGTCGTGCTGGTCGCCCACGATGCGTCCGGCCCCGACGCCATCGAGTTCGCGCTTGCCAACCCCGATCGCGTCACGCACCTGATCCTGCTCAACACGTACTACGGGCACGCGCCGTCTCAGCACCTTCCCGAGATGATCCGCTTGTTTGCCGACGATGAGTTCGCGCCTCTCGCCGACGCGATGGTCGACGACCAAAATCAACGCCTTTGGCTACTGCAGCACACCGCTCGGAGGTGGGGCCTCGACCCGCTCGATCCGAACGGCGTCGGAGTCGTTTCTGTGTTGCCGCAGTTCTTCGGCGACGATCAGCAACCCGACGCGTTGGATGCAGTGAGAGCATGGACAGGAAGTCTGTTCGCGTCTCTCGACCGGCAGGACGCAGTCATCGCACGCGGTGAGCTGCGAGCACTCGACACGCCGGTCAGGCTGTTCTTTGGTGCGCGCGACGGCTACCTCTCGCCGGATCTTGCGGAGCACCTCGCATCCCTGTTCCGGGACGCTTCGACCCACCCCGTTGCCGACGCGTCACATTGGGCAATGTGGGACAACCCTGAAGCCGTCGCCGGTCTCATCGGTGACGTGGTGCAATGACACCCTCGCTGCCGACGGGGCCAGTGTCGTGGCTGTTGGAGCGCAACGAACGTCAGGTGACGTTTGCGTCGTGCCGGCAGCTGAGTGTGTTCACAGATACGACGTCTACCGCGCTCTCGGCTGTACATGCTCGCCCGGCATGGACCTTGCTGGTACCGGTCGACGGCGGCAGCGTGACGGTGGTTGCCGGTGCCGCGGTACGCGTGGACGACGATGGCGTCTTGGTCCCACCACAGACGTGGCATCGGGTTGCGACGCAGGGTCCGCATGTCGCGGTATACCTGCACGCGGTGATGGCCACTCGCGTGAGCACCACGCGGCCCCGGCTCGTTCCTGCGTCGGTTGCGCGGCGCATGCTCGAGGCGCTCGCGGTGGACAGCGGCATCGATTTTGAAGCAGCGATCGCCGACCTCGATCCCTCGTTCCGAAATCCCGGAGCGATCGATCCGCGCCTCGCGTTTGCGATTGACGCGCTTCCGGACGCGTATCGGCTCGATGTGCTCGCCGCCGAGATCGGGATGTCGCCGTCGCGGTTGCGCGCCTTGGTGCACGACGGGGTGGGTGCGCCGCTCACGCAGTTGCGGCTGTGGTCGCGCTTGGGGCGGGCAATCGCGCTGCTGCCCTGCTCCACGGCGGCAGACGCCGCCGCGACAGCCGGGTTTGCCGATCAAGCGCACCTCACGCGCACGGCCCGCCGGTTCCTGGGTCGCACGCCTGCTGAGCTCTCACTGCGTTCACTCGAACTGCGAGCTCCGAATCCGCGTTGGCGTGCGAGTGCCGCGGCCGCCAGTCACGCCTGAGGTACTGCGAACGCAGTAGTCGTTGCGTTCAAGACGACGCGTGGAAGCACGCGCATGCTGACCAGGTGCGAGACACCGAACGGCGTCGTCCACTGCCCGCAGCGCCGAACGACTCGGCCGCATCGCGTGACAGCTTCGTTCGCCGAGGTCACTACCGAATCCACGTCACGGAATACGCCGGCGACGATCCCCCGATCGTGCTGATGCATGGTTTTCCCGACAACCATCGCTTGTACGATCGCTTGATTCCTCATCTCCTAGGGCGCCACGTCGTGACGTTCGACTTCCTCGGTTGGGGACAATCCGACAAGCCCGCGAAACATCACTACACGTTCGCGAATCAGGAAGAAGACCTTGACTCCGTCGTCCGGGATCTCGGGCTGAGCCGCCCTCTGCTCGTCGTGCACGACGCGTCCGGTCCGGCGGGCATCAACTGGGCGCTCGACCATCCAGAGAATGTGGCGGGCATCGTCGCGCTGAACACCTTTTACAGCCTGCCTGCAGATCGTCCGGTGAAGCCGCCTGAGGCCATCAGGTTGTTCTCGGATCCGAACTATGCCCGCCTCACCGAGCACTTCGCGGAGTCGCCCCGTGAGTTTCGCTGGCTGTACGACTTCCAAGTTGGTGGTTTCATCCGGCACAAGAGCGTCCGCAAGAAGTTCGTGCCGCTCCTGCATCGCCAGTTCACGGCGAAGCCCAGCACCCTCGGCCCGTTCCTCGCACTGAACCGCGATCTGAACTCCGCCGTCCTCGCGAACACGCAGCGCGCGCCCGAGCTCGCGACGTTCCCTGCGCCGGTGCGGTTCGCATTCGGTGCACGCGATCAGTACCTCGACCCACCGCTGGCGCGCACGCTCGCGGCGCTGTTCAAGCGCAGCGATGTGACACTGATCCACGACGCCGGACACTTCCCGCAACTTGACGCTCCAGAGGACACCGCACACGCGATCCTCAGCGCGCCGACGACTGGATGAATCGCACCTCGCCACGACCCAAGGAGCGCTCGATGAGGCTCACGCTGACCACCTTCCTCACGATCGACGGTGTGATGCAGTCTCCGGGAGGACCGACCGAAGATGGCGCGGACGGGTTCGAGCTCGGAGGTTGGTTGGTTCCCTTCGCAGACATCGATATGGGGACCTACGTGACGGACTGGTTTTCCAAGGCCGACGCGTTCCTGCTGGGGCGTAGGACCTACGAGATCATGCACAGTCACTGGCCGAGAGTGACGGATCCCGACGACATCGTCGCGACGAAGCTGAACAGACTGCCGAAGCACGTCGTGTCGCGCACGCTCCGCGCGCCAGTGTGGGCGAACACGCACGTGCTCGACGGCGATCTGAGATCGGCCGTCGAGAACTTGAAGGCCGCGCCGGGACGCGAGCTCCAGGTGCACGGCAGTCGCGAGTTGGCACGATCGCTCCACGACCTCGGGCTGATCGACGAGTACAGGCTCTGGATCTTCCCCGTTGTGTTGGGCACGGGTCATCGGTTGTTCGGGGATGGATCGATCCCGACGACATTCGAGCTGATCGACAGCAAGACGACGAGCGCGGGCGTCTCGGTGCAGTCATTTGTTCCGACAGGTAAGCCGACACTCGGCGCGGTCGCTGTCGAGGATGACGCGGAGAGCGGCAAGCCTGCCTGAACAAGGGCGGCACGCAACTCGGAAAGGGGGAGGCGACGTGAACGACAAGACACCGTCACTCGATGGCTGGAGCATCACCCACGGTGCCGATGCCGACTGGATGCCTTGGGGCAACGACGACAACGCCCGTGCGAAGGTGCTTGGCACGGCGGATGGTTACACCGTCGCGCTCGTCGAAGCCGAGGCTGGCTACCGAGGCACAGCTCACGAACACACCCACGCCGAGTTCTTCTTCGTCGTCGACGGCAAGATTCGCAGTCAAGGCAAGGTCCTGACCACAGGCGACGGGTACGCCGCGGCCGCGGGATCGGTACACGAGGACTTCGAGGCCCTCGCGCCCTCGAGCTACCTGAGCATCTTCCGTCTCTGAGCGCGCGCCGGCGTCGAAGCAGCAGTCGTCCTCGGCAATAGAGCAAGGAGAGAGCACATGCGTATCGTCGTTTCAGAGTTCGTGTCACTGGACGGGATCGCAGAAGCACCCGGCCCGGGCGAGGATTACGAGCACGCCGGTTGGACCTTCCGCTGGCACAACCAGGAGATCGAAGAAGACAAAAAGAAGGAGCTCTTCGCCGCCGATGCCCTGCTGCTCGGCCGCGTGACCTATGAGGCGTTCGCGGCGGCGTGGCCATCGATGACCGACGAGGACGGGTTCGCCGACCGCATGAACAGCATCCCCAAGTACGTCGTGTCGTCCACTGTCGACAACCTCGAGTGGAACAACTCACAGCTACTAACCGGCGACGCCGTCGATGCCGTGAGTGAACTCAAGGGGCAACCAGGCCGAGACTTGCTCGTCGGCGGCAGTCTCTCGCTGGTCCGCGATCTCGCCCGTCACGCCCTCGTGGACTTGTACCGGTTCGCCGTGTACCCCGTCGCGCTCGGCACGGGGAAGCGCGTCTTCGACGGCGACCGCGTCGACCTCGAGCTCGTTGGCGAGCGTCCAACCTCGACGGGTGTCGTGCTCGCGGAGTACCAGCCGGCCCGCTCAGCCCAGGACCGCGTGTCATGAGTCACCCAGCAAACGCGGCGGCGCGGGCTGAGGCGCGCACTGGAACCGTCGCGGTCAACGGCGTCGACATGTACTACGAGCTTCACGGCGACGGCGAGCCGCTGGTGCTGCTCCATGGCGCGATGGGCACCATCGAAAGTTGCTTCGCCGGGCTGCTTCCGGTGCTCGCCGCGCACCGCACCGTCGCGGCGGTCGAGCTGCAGGGCCACGGCCACACCGCCGACGTCGTCGGCCGGCCGCTCAGCTATGGCCAACTTGCCGACGACGTCGCCGGCCTCATCCGCAGCCTCGGCCTTGGTCCGGTGGACGTCGTCGGCTACAGCCTGGGGGGAGGGGTCGCACTCCAGCTCGCGATGACCGAACCGAGTTTGACTCGCCGGATTGTGTTCGCGGGCGGCGCCTCCTACCGACGTGATGGGTTGCATCCCGACATGCTCCAGACCTCGGACTCGGACGTTCCGGACCTCACAGGCACGCCCTGGCACCAGGCCTACGTCCTGGTCGCGCCGGATCCCGCGCAGTGGTCGACGCTCGTCGCGAAGAACCTCGACCTCGACCGCTCCTTCGACGGCTGGACCGCCGAGCAGGTGCGCGCCGTGCAAGCACCGACGCTGCTCGTCATCGGCGACGCCGACATCGTCCGGCCTGAGCACACGGTCGAGATGTTCCGGTTGCTGGGCGGCGGCGTCAACGGTGACCTTGCCGGCCTTACCCCGTCCCGCCTTGCGGTGCTTCCGGGGACGACCCATATCGGCGTCCTTGACCGGGTCGACTGGCTCGCGACGATGATCCTCGACTTCCTCGATTCGTCGACGGCCTGAACGACGACCTGCTATCTCCTCACGAACTCTGTGAAGTCGTGACGCGCGCGTCGAACAAGCGGATCTGCGCCACGCTCCGCTGTTGGTGGCGTGTCGCCAGTGCTGACATTCTGGTGCTCAATGAGCGGCTTCGGGGCGCGCGTGAGGGAACACGGCGACCGGGTCGCGGTGGTCGATCCGAGCGGCACGTCGTCGTACCTCGCGCTCGCCGCTGGCGCGGCGCGGCTGGCGGCCGTGCTGCGCGGTACGCGTGAGGATCTCGACGGTGCGCGGGTTGCGCTGTTGTGCGAACCGGGCCGCGATTACGTCTCAGCGCTGCTCGCGTGCTGGGAAGCGGGCGGGCTTGCGGTGCCGCTCCATCCCGCGCACCCGGAGCCGGAGCTCGAGTACTTCATCGTCGACAGTGGGTCGTCGCTTGTCGTTTGCTCACCGCGGCATCGCAACATCGCAACCAAGGTCGCGAAACCTGTCGGCGCCCGTGTCGTGACCGTCGAAGCCGGGCCGTCGCCAT